>NZ_JBVJIN010000029.1:0-86607 GCF_055586285.1 Actinokineospora sp. NPDC051303 | reverse complement strand
CTTCCCACCCGTCTTTCACACGGCGATCTTCCTTCGTAGGGGCCCCGAAGAAACCACTCCACCCCATCGAGCCCACCACGAAACCCAGCCCACGAAACCCCAGACAGCCCCCGAGCAGAGCCCAGAACTCAGATTTCTTCGTCCCCAAAGGCACCAGGCATCCGGCCAGTGACCACGAACACGACCCGCTTCGCGACCGACACAGCATGGTCGGCGTAGCGCTCATAGAAGCGCCCCAGCAGAGTCACATCGACCGCCGAAGCCACCCCATGCGGCCAGTCCTTGTTCATGATCACCGTGAACAGGTGCCGGTGCAGGTCGTCCATCTCGTCGTCGGCGTCCTCAAGGGCGCGGGCGGCGGCGACGTCCTGGCTGCGGATGACGGCCTCGGCCTTGCGGGCCAGTTGGACCGCGACCCGGCCCATCTCGGCGAAGTAGCCGTGCACCGGCTCCGGCAGCACCGGGGACGGGTGCCTGCGGCGGGCCGCCTTGGCCACGTGCAGCGCCAGGTCGCCCATGCGTTCCAGGCTTTCGGCGGCGTGGATGGCCGCGAGCACCGTGCGCAGGTCGGTCGCCACCGGGGCCTGCAGGGCGAGCAGCGCGTAGGCGTGTTCCTCGCAGGCCGAGCGGGCGTCGTCGATCTTCTCGTCGCCGCTGATGACCTGCTCGGCGATGCTCAGGTTCGTCTCAAGCAGAGCGCGCGTGGCGAGCTCCATCGCCTCGGCGACCATGGAGCACATGCTGCCCAGGTGGTCGGCGAGCTGTCCAAGTTCGAGATGGTAGGCCTCACGCATGGCCAACAGCCTAGATGCCGCGGGTCGGAAGTTCGCCATCTAGGGGTGAACCCGTGGTGAACGAGTCGGAATTACGCGCAGGTCACGTCGTTGGCGTTGACCGTGGACAGGTCTTGCGGGAGTTTCGCCGGGGGCGGGGCCGCGACCCCGCCGTCTGAGCCGGGGGCTACCACCTGGCCGGTGAACTCCGGTCCGATGACCAGCATCAGCGCCGTGGCCATCGCCGGGTCTTCCTGCAACTGCGCCCCCGGCACCGACGAGGCCAGGGTCTGCGCTTGCGCTTCGTTGCCCCGGCCGTAGCGCACGACCGTCTTCGGCACCGACGGGCCCGCGTTGACCTGGACGACGGTGTAGCCGAGCGCGGTCAGCTTCTCCGCGGTGCGGCGGGCGATGCCGCCGGTCTGGTTGCCGCCGTTGAGGACCTGGATCTTGAGCGTCTTCGGGTCCACCGGCTGCTGCTGGGCGCGCAGCGGCGCGGGCTGCGGCCGGGCCTGGCTGGCGCCCGCGCTGGGCGCGGGCTGCTCGCCGGGCAGCGGCTGGTCGTTGATGATGGCCTTGAACAGCGCGTCGGTGTCCTCCTTGCGGAGCACCTCGTTGCCGCGGCTGTTGGACTCGCCGACGGTGGGCACGGTGATGAAGGTGACCCGGCCCGCCTCCAGGCCTTGCAGCGACTGGCCGAGTTGGAACAGCGACTCCAGGCCGACGTTGTCGCCGAAGGTGGACTTGGCGAACTCGCCGGTGAACTGGGTCAGCTTCGCCGGGTCGAGCAGCACCTGGCTCGACATCGCCTTGCGCAGCAGCGACGACAGGAACCGCTGCTGGCGCTTGATGCGGCCGTAGTCGGAGGTCGGGTCGCCCTGCACGTAGCGCGCCCGGACGAAGTCCAGCGCCTGGTCGCCGCGGAGCAGGACGTCCTTGCCCGGCTCCCGCACGATCCACTTGTTCAGCTTCGTGTCGAACATCGGCTTCTCGACGCAGACATTGACGCCGTCGACCGCGTCGACCATGCCGCGGAAGCCGTCGAAGTTGATGCCGATGAACCGGGTGATGTGCAGGCCGGAGATCTGCTGCACCACCTTGGTCACACACAGCGGGCCGCCCACCTGGTAGGCGGTGTTCATTTTCGCGACCTTCTGCGCGGACACCTGCTCGCCGGTGTAGGTGTTCGACTTGGAGTCGAACCGCTCGCACCCCGGCCTGCTGATCTCCAGGTCACGGGGGAACGACACCACCACGACCCGCTTACGGTCGGCTGGGACGTGCGCGATCATCACCGTGTCCGACCGCGCGCCCGGGACCTGCCCCGCGTCGCCAAGGCCCTCTTCCGCTTCCGCGCCCTCCCGGGTGTCGGAGCCGACCAGCAGGAAGTTCTCGTCGCCGCGCTGCCCCTCGGCGTTCTGGATCGAGTCGGAGTCCGGGTCGAGCGCGCGCACCTTCTCGATGCCGCCTTCGGCCCACTGCGTGAACGCCCACCCGATCCCGGTCGCCAGGAACACCAGCCCGGCCACCACGGCGGCGACGATCTTCGCGATGCTGGTCGAGCGGGCCTGGTGGCGCGCCTTCTTCTCCTGCAGCCGCGTCGCGGGCTGTTCTTCCTCCGCGTCGTCCTGCGCGGCGGGCCGCACCAGCACGGTCGGGTCGGCGGGCAACTGCGCCAACTCGTCAAGGTGCTCGTCGAGGGCGTCGCCCTCGGTCGCCCACGGGTTGAGCTTGAGCCGCTTGGACTTGCGGGCCTTCTCTTCGGCCTTGAGTTCGTCGTGCACCGCGGAGAACCGCGCCAGCGTCTGGTCGACCCGCCGCCGCTTCTGCACGGCCTCGCCGATCGGCTCCATCTCCGTGGTGAGCCCCATGATCTCCGCCGCGGACGCGTTCGGCGGCGGAGTGAGCGCGACCCGGGTCGTGGCCTCGGGATTCTGCGGCCCATCCGGCGGCAGCGGCGGCATCGAGGAGTTCCCGGGCGGCTGCTGACGCGGAATGCGCGGCCGGGCCTGCTGCCCGTCCGCGGGCACCACCGGCCCCCCGACCTCGGTCGGCGCGTCCCCCTGCGCCATGAGCCGCCTGCCGATCGCCCCAGCGTCATCGGGGTCGTGCCCGCTGAGCCGCTGGTCGATGTCACCGGCGGGCTCGACGTCCACGCCCTCGGGGCCCCTGCCTCGCCGCACCGGCGGCTGGGCGCCGGGCTCGGCGGCGTCGGCCGGGAGTGGTTCGCCCGGGGCCGGGAACCGCGGGTCCACCGGGAACTTGCCGGTGCCGCTGGGGGGCGCCTGCCGGGGGTTCAGGGGGAACTTCCCGGTGCTCCGCGGCCCGGGACCGCCGACCGGGCGCCGCGGCCCGGCGGGGAACTCGCCAGTGGGGGCGGTTCCGGGAACGGGGGACTGCGGTTCGCCCGGGTGGGGCGCCGGGGAGCCGGGGGCGGGCAGTGGTTCCACCGGGTATTCGCCGGTGGCGTGGCGGGTGGGACCGCCGCGCCGGTTGCCCGCCGGGTCGTGACCGGTGCTGGGATCGGCCGGATAGGGGCTGTGCCCGTTGCCCGCCAACGGTTCTTGCGGGTTTGTCGGATGCTCGCCGGTGGTGTGAGCTGGGGGGGCGGTGCGCCGGTTTCCTGCCGAGGGGGGTGCGGAAGCGTTGTCTGGCAACGGTTCCTGTGCATTGGCAGGGTGGGGTGCGGGGGCCCCGCGCCTGTCGCCGGTTTGTTGAGGGCCGAGTCCGTTGTCCGGCAACGGTTCCTGCGGGTTGCCCGGGAAGGGACGCGGGGCGGAGCCGCCGCGCCTGGTGGGGAAGTCGCCGGTGGGGTGGGGGGTGTTTCCGTTGTCTGGCAGTGGTTCTTGGACGTTGGCTGGGAAGGGACGCGGGGCAGAGCCGTGCCTGGTGGGGAACTCGCCGCTGGCGTGGGCAGTGTGTCCGTTGTCGGGCAGCGGTTCCGGCGAGTTGCCCGCGCGTGGGGCCGAGCCGCGTCCGGTGCCTGCGGGGAACTCGCCAGTGGGGTGGGGAGTGTTTCCGCCGTTGGGCAACGGTTCCTGTGCGTCGCTCGGGAAGGGGCGTGGGGCGGAGCCGCCGCGCCTAGTGGGGAAGTCGCCGGTGGGGTGGGCGGTATTTCCGTTGCCTGGCAGCGGTTCTTGGGCGTTGGCCGGGAAGGGGCGTGGGGCGGAGCCGCCTCGTCCGGTGCCAGGGAACGGTTTTTGGGTGTTGCCTGGGAGTTCATTGGTGGGGCGAGGGGCTGAGCCGCCGCGCCTGGAACCGGTGGGGAACTCGCCGGTGGGGTGGGGGGTGTGGGCGGTGTCGGGTAGCGGTTCTTGGGTGTTGGCTGGGAATCCGCCCGCGGGGCGGGGGGCGCGCCTGCCGCTGGTGGGGCGGGGGCCGTTGCCGGGCGACGGTTCCGGTGTGTTGGTGGGGTGGGGGGCGATGTCGTTGCCGGGGAACGGTTCCGGGGAGCCTGCCGGGAACGTGCCGGTGGGTGGGCGCCTGCGGCCGGTGGGGTGCGGGGCGCGCCCGGTGTCGGGCAGCGGTTCCTGTGCGTCCGCTGGGAACTCGCCTGTTGGGTGCGTGGTGGGGCGGGGGCCGCGGGTGTGCGGGGTGGGGCGGCGGTCGTTGGCGGGTAGGGCGGGGAGACCGGTGCTGAAGTCCGGTTCGGTGTGCTCGATGGGGATCGGGCGGCGGCGGCCCGCGGGCAGCGAGCGCTGACCGGTGGGGCGGCGGTTCTCCTGGCCGGTCGCGGGGACCGGGGGGAGGCCATCGACTTCGGTTTCGTCCGCGCGGGCGGGCTCGCCGCGGTGGGGAAGGGAGCGTTGGGCGTCGGCCCGCCCGCGGCGGGCGGACTGGGCGAAGTTCTCCTTCTGCCCGCGCTTGCCGGAGGGGGCGATGGGACCCAGCAAGTCCGCGACGGTCTTCGGGATGCCGTCGTCCGGCTGCGGCGGGGTCGGCCGTTCCAGGGGGCGCTGGCCGGTGGACTGCGCGATGACGTCGGCGGGGACGGAATGCGTTGCCGTGCGGTGCTTCCGTCGGGACTGGGCGCCCGGCTGCGGTTCCCGCGCCGCGTCGGAACCCGGGTTCCGGAGGTCATCGCCCGGCGTGGGGGCGGTCGGGTCGGGTCGGGGCCCGGAACCCGCGTCCTGCGGCGAATCGAGCGGCCCGCGAGACCCCCGCGAGCCCGCGTCCGGACCCAGCGCCCGGCGACCGGTACGGGATCCACCCCGCGGCGGTGTCGACTCAGGACCCAACGGCGGCTGACCCGACCGGGGTCCGTCTTGCGGCGCCGCACCGGACTCGGCCGCCAAGTGGCGTTCCCGAGGACCGGAGCCGGAGGTGCCGAGGCCCGGAGCCGCTGTCCTGCGGCTGCGGGAACCAGTTCGCGGCGCGGCGGGATCAAACGGGCGGTCGTGCTGGGGACCGGAGTCGGCGTTGCCGAGGTCGGGCTCTGACCTGCCGGTGCGGGGGCCCGTTGGTGTGGCGGTGTCGAACGGTCGGTCGTGTCGGGGTTCGGAGCCCGGGGTGCCGAGGCCCAGCTCTGTCGGCCTGTGGCCGCGGGGACCTGTTGGTGTGGAGCCGAAGGGCTGGGCGTCGGCGGTGCCGGGGCTGGATTCGGTTGACCTGCTGGTGCGGAGGCCTGTTGGTGTGGAGCCAAGGGGCTGGTCGTGTTGGGCCTCGGCGTTGCCGAGGTTGGGTTCGGTAGACCTGCCGGTGTGGGGGCCGGTTGGTGTGGCGGTGTCGGAGGGGCGGTCGCGTCGGGGTTCGGAGCCGGGGGTGCCGAGGCCCGGTTCCGTTGGCCTGTGGCTGCGGGGTCCGCCTGCGGGCTGGCCGTGCTGGGTGTCGGCGTTGGCGAGGCTGGGCTCTGTTGGCCTGCTGGTGCGGGGGCCGGGTGGTGCGGCGGGGTCGAAGGCCGACTGGTGGCGGGGGCCGGAGCCGGGGGCGGGTTCGGCTGTCCGGCGGGTTCGGGGGCCCGCAGTGGGGTCTAGCGGTGGCCGCGCGCCGGGTGCGTCGCTGCCGGGGGCAGGCGCACGGCGGGTTCGGCGTCCGGTTGTTCCCGTGGGGTCGACGGCTTGTCCGGGGCCGGTGGGAGTGGCGGGACCCGGCTCGGCTGCTCGGCGGGGTTCCGTCTGCGCGGCGGGGTCGAATACTGGAGGGCGGGAGTCAGCCGCGTCGCCGCTGGGGTCCGCTGCTCGGCGGCGCTTCCGGGGGACCGATTGCGGGGCTGGTGAGTCGGCTTCGCGGGGGGTGGGCCCGCGGCCCGCTTGGGGGGCCTGCTCGGGGCGGGCGCGGCGGCCGGTGGGACCGGTCGGGGCGGGCGCGTCGGAGCCAGGGGCCGATGCTGGGTGGAGAGCGGCCTCGGCAGCCGGGGTGGGCCGAAAGGCGGCTTCGGTGTCTGGAGTAGGCCGGAAGTCGGCCTCGGCAGCGGAGGTGGAGCGGAAGGCGGCCTCGGCAGCCGGGGTGGGGCGGAAGGCGGCTTCGGTGCTCGGGGTGGGGCGGAAGGCGGCTTCGGGGGCAGGGGGGGCTGCCGGGGAGTTGCGGGGCGGCTGCGCCTGGTGTCTGGGGGCCTCGTCGGGCTCATCGGGGGTGGGCTCGGGGTGGGGGACCGGCATGAGGTTGGACCGGGAGCCGCTGTGGCGCTCTACCAGGTCGGAGACGCTGACCCCGCCCGCGTTCTCCATCGACCGGCGCCTGCGGCGGGGCTGCTCGGTCGGTTCCGGGGCGCGGCGCTTGCCGCCTGCGCGGGAGCCCGGTGTGCCGTCGCGGTCGTAGTCGTCGGGCACCCGTGCTCCTTTCCAAGATGCAGCAGTGCTGCGCTAACCGTTGTCGGTTGGTTATCAACACGTTGCGGTGCCGCGCTCAGTTGCTTACCCGATCGTGTCACTCTGCGGATGCGATAGTACGGATGGTGGTCGCCCGTGACGACCTTCTCGGCAAGTTTGTTCACCGACGGTGCGCGTTTTTGTGGATATTGCTAGCCCGATCGGGGTATCCGGGGGAAACGCCGCCCTGCGGGCCCTCGTTAGCGCGCCGTGGTCCTCGGCTCGGTGACCGCTCGCCTGCCCGCGGCGGCTCCGGCCAGGTGAGCCTTGCCGTCGAGCAGATATGCGACGGCGTTGCGGCCGGACTGCTTGGCTGTGTACAGCAACGCGTCGGCCTCGCGGAGCTGGCGTTCCGGGGCCCTCGGTGTGTCATCGGCCACTCGAATGGCCGGTTCGTGCGCCAAGCCGACGCTGACCGTCACCCGCAGGCCCAGGACCAGGCTTGACCAGGCGTAGCTCTCCACCCGCGCGCGGGCCGCCTCGGCGAGGTCGACGGCGGTCAGGCGGTCGACGCCGGGAAGCACGAGCACGAACTCCTCGCCGCCGTAGCGGGC
Organism: Actinokineospora sp. NPDC051303; assembly: GCF_055586285.1. Lineage (NCBI taxonomy): Bacteria > Bacillati > Actinomycetota > Actinomycetes > Pseudonocardiales > Pseudonocardiaceae > Actinokineospora > Actinokineospora sp. NPDC051303. The sequence continues at coordinate 79,473 of NZ_JBVJIN010000029.1, read as the reverse complement.
GCAGAAGCCGCCGTCGGGCAGGCCCTGCTGCAACAGCTCCACGACCCGCTGCAGCACCCGGTCGCCGACCAGGTGGCCGAAGGTGTCGTTGACCTGCTTGAACCAGTCCAGGTCGACCAGGGCGACGGCGAGGCCGTTGGCGCGGCCCTGCTCGGCGACCAGGTCGACCAGGCGCTGGTCGAGGTAGCGGCGGTTGTAGCTGGCGGTGAGGCTGTCGCGGATGCTCTGCTCGTGCGCCTCGGCGTGCTCGCGGCGCAGCCGGTCGACCTCGCGGCGGAACTGCTCCGGGATCTGCGGCGGCTCGCTCAGCTCCGACATCAGGTCCAGCGCCGAGCGCAGATGCTGGTAGGCCTGCCGGTACTGCCCGCGGGAGGCAAGCAGGGCGGCGATCGACTCGTGCAGGCTGACCAGGTTCGCGGCGTCCGCTGGCGGGTCGGCGTCCGGATTCTCGGCACGGTCGGTGATCGCGGGGTGACGCAACGGAATGGTGGGTTCGCTGACCCGGTGATCCCGCCACGGGGTCTCCCGCTGGTCGGGCTCGGGCTTGGCGACACCTCGTCCCAGAACGGCCACCGCGGTCACCTCCCTACGTACGTGTGTGTCGTCCTGAAAGACGGTCCGCTTAAGCGGGCGGGACGCATGGGCGTCGGAATTCCCCCTACTGGTGGACCCCATGCTGGGCCAAAGCGGTGACGAACCGAGTAGTAGGTAGCCGTGTGCACTCGTTTGGAGTCACCCGGATGGGCTCAGTCGGTGGGGCAGGGAGTGAAGCCGTACGCCCTACCGTCAAGGACGACGACCCGCTGGGAGCCGATCTGCTCGGCCAGCGTCGCGCTGTCGCGGCGGATTCTCACCGACACGCCGATGACGTACACCGCACCGCGCGGCGGGTTCGCCGACTGCTCCGGCTTCCACTTGGTGTCCGGGCGCAGCGTGGACAGCGCGGGCTCGATCCGCAGGGTGAGGTCGCCGAGGTCGCAGAAGCGGTCGTCGTAGTCGGGGTGCTGGGTGCGGCGCAGGAATTCCCGCTGCGCGCTCGCGCCCTCCGCGCCCGCCTCGTTGAGGTCGGTGAAGTACCGGCTGACCAGGGTCCGCTCCGCCTCGGGAGCGGCCTCGCCGCCCTGCGGGACCGCGGTTCCGGCGACGGTGGTGGCGCAACCCGCCACGGCGATCATGGTCAGCAGCCCGCCCAGTGCGCGGCGCATCAGCCCCCCGAGTGCATGAGTTCGGCGCCCGCCGGGACGGCGGCGTCCTCCGGATCGTCCAACCAGCCCTCTGGCAGCACGACGCGCCCCGGCGACCCCTGCCGACCGCGTGGGCCCTCCGCGTCGTCGGGGTAGGGGGCGTCGTGGTCGAGGTCGGCGATCAGGTCTTCCAGCTCCGCGAGCGTGCTGACCAGCGCGAACCGCTTGCGCGGCTCCGAGCCGATCGGGAAGCCGCGCAGGTACCAGGCCATGTGCTTGCGCAGGTCGCGGATGCCCTTGTCCTCGCCGAGGTGCGCGGCGAGCAGGGTCGCGTGCCGGTGCAGGATCGCGCCGACCTCGCCGAGGCTGGGGCCGTCGGGGATCTCCTGCCCGGAGAACACCGCGTGCAGCTCACGGAACAGCCACGGGCGGCCCAGGCAGCCGCGGCCGACCACGACGCCGTCGCAGCCGGTCTGCTCGACCATCTTCACCGCGTCGGCCGCGCTGAAGATGTCGCCGTTGCCCAGGACCGGGATGGTGGTCACGGCCTCCTTGAGCCGCGCGATCCGCGACCAGTCGGCCTGCCCGGAGTAGCGCTGCGCCGCCGTGCGCGCGTGCAGCGCCACCGCCACGGCCCCCTCCGCCTCGGCGATCCGACCGGCGTCGAGGTACGTCAGGTGCTCGTCGTCGATCCCGACCCGGAACTTCACCGTGACCGGAATCCCCGCTGGCTCCGCCGCCCGCACGGCGGCGGCCACGATCTGGCCGAACAGCCGCCGCTTGAACGGCAGCGCCGCCCCGCCGCCCTTGCGGGTCACCTTGGGGACCGGGCAGCCGAAGTTCATGTCGATGTGGTCGGCGCGCCCCTCGGCGGCGATCATGCGCACCGCCTCGCCGATGGTGGCCGGGTCGACGCCGTAGAGCTGCATGGAGCGGGGCAGCTCGGCGGGGCCGAACGTGATCATCTCCATGGTCTTGGCGTCGCGCTCCACGATGGCGCGCGCGGTGATCATCTCGCAGACGTAGAGCGAGGTGGGGCTGCCGAACTCACGGCAGAGCGTGCGGAACGCGACGTTGGTGATGCCCGCCATGGGGGCGAGCACCACCGGCGGCTCGACGGGGTAGGGGCCGATGCGCAGGGCCTGGGTAGGGGACGCCACCGCACCAGGCTAGCCGCGCCGCCGGTACGCCGTTCGCGCCGCGCGGCGTCCGAACGGCGTACAGCGCGCTCGGGTCAGTGGTCCCCTGCGTCAGTGATCGAGGTCGGCGTACCAGTCGGAGAGGGACGGGTCGCCGGAGTCGTCGGGGGTGAGGTTGTCGAACAGGTCGCCCGCGTCGGTGTCGTCGGTGCTGTCGTCCGCTGCGCTGTCATCCTCAGTGCTGTCGTCCTCTGGGCTGTCGAAGGGGTCTTCCTCGGTGGGGATCTCCAGCGGCACGTCGATGGGGGTGGCCTCGGCGGAGTCCTCTGCTGGCTGGTCCCGCTCGTCGGCCGGGTCGGTGGCGTCCGGCTCGAAGTCGGCGGCGTCGCCGTCGTCGGTGGGGTGGTTCTCGAAGCCGCCGTCGTCGGGGACGTCGGAGGGGACGTCCTGGGTCTGGTCGGTGTCCTGCGGCTTGTCGTCCGGCACGTCGGACGGGACGTCCTGGGTCTGGTCCGACGGGGTCTCCGTGGCAGGAGTCTCTGTGGCAGGGGTCTCTGTGGCGGGCGTCTCGGTGGCCGGGGTTTCCGTGGGCGGAGTCTGGGCGGTCGGCGTCTCGGTGGGCGGGGTCTCGGCGGGCTGGTCGTGCGTGCCGCCCTGGCCCTTGGCGTTCCACGTGCCCTCGCCGGTGGGGTCGCTGTAGGCGGACTCGGCGACGCCGTCGTCGTTGTAGTCCAGCAGGGCGGTGTCGGCCACGCCGTCGCCGTCGGAGTCCCACATGCGGTCGTCGTAGCGGCCGTCGCCGTCGAAGTCCACGGCGATGGCGTCGGCGGACCCGTCGCCGTCGACGTCCACGTTGGCCTGGCCGTGGTGCACGTTCGGGTCGCCCTCGCCGGTGCCGAACCGGTACTCGATGTCCGCCATGGTGTAAAGCCCCTCACTGGGTCGAAGTCGACGGGTAGACGTGCGTGCCCCCAGCCCGGTTCCACACCGGACCTCGTTCGGGGTTGATAAGTTCGGGATTCGTTCGGGATTCGACTGTGGGGGAGGGAATCCGGTGACGGACACGCGGTTGGCCGCCGACCTCGCGCGCGGCGCGGGCGCGCTGCTGCTGGCCCTGCGCGCCGAGGGCGGGCCCGACCTCGGCCGCCGCGGCGACGCGGATGCCAACGCGTACCTGCTGGCCAGGCTGGCGCGGGAGCGGCCGGGGGACGCCGTGCTGTCCGAGGAAGCCGCGGACGACCCGGCCCGGCTGACCGCGGACCGGGTGTGGATCGTCGACCCGCTCGACGGCACCCGCGAGTACGCGCTGCGGACCCGGCCGGACTGGGCCGTGCACGTGGCGCTGTGGCAGCGCGGCGTGGGCCTGACGGCGGCGGCCGTCGCCCAACCCGCGCTCGATGCGGTCTATGCCAGTGATTTTCCGCCCACCCCGGCCAGTGTGTCGGCGCGGCCCCGGTTGCTGGTCAGCGACAGCAGGCCGCCCGCGTTCGCCGCCGAGGTCGCCGAGCGGGTGGGCGGCGACCTGGCGCCGATGGGGTCGGCCGGGGCGAAGGCGATGGCGGTGCTGCGCGGCGAGGCCGACGGGTACCTGCACGCGGGCGGGCAGTGGGAGTGGGACTCGGCGGCCCCGGTCGCGGTCGTGCGGGCCGCCGGGCTGCACGCGTCCCGAGTGGACGGTTCGGCGCTGCGTTACAACCAGCCGCACCCGTACCTGCCGGACCTGGTGATCTGCCTGCCCGACCTGGCCGGGCCGCTGCTCGCCGCGATCGCTCAGAGCAGGTAGGACGGCTCGGCGACCGCGACGAGGTTCGCGCGGGGCTGGTCGGCGAACTCGGTGGACGCACCGGCGATGGCGCGGCGCCAGGTGAACACGCGCACGATCTTTCCCAGACGGCAGGCCACTTCCAGCTCGGCCACCAGGTCGCGGCGGGTGGCCAGGTCGGTGAACGGTTCGAGGTAGGCGTCCCGGCCGCGCCGCACGGTGGCCCGGTCGACCCGGCTCAGCCTGCCGAGCACGGCGAGCATGGTGGTGAACGGGTGCGCCACCACGCTGTCGCCCCAGTCGAGGAAGCGGCCGTCGCGGAAAACGTTGTTCCGGTGCAGATCCTGGTGATCGATGCTCGCCGGGACCGGCGACGCGGCCAGGCGGGCGCACCACGCGGCGACGGTGTCCGCCATCGCCGCGACCCGGTCGGGCACATCGCCGACCAGGGCGACGGCCTCGGCGAAGCGGGCCGGCAGGAGCGCGGGCCGCATGTCGGCGACCCCCGCGGCGAGCAGGCGGCCGACATGCGGAGCCAGAGCGCGCTGCGTTTGGGCGTAGAGCGGGAGAAACTCGATCAGGGCGGCGTTGTCGGCGAGGGCCGGGCCGCCGTCGGGCAGCAGCAGCCAACCGCGGTCGGCGTCGGCGGCGATCGGCTCCAGCACCCGGTCGGGCACGACGTCGCGCACCACGGCGTAGAGGGCGACCTCGAACCCGGTCCCCGGACCGGTCGCCTTGAACCACACCGGTCCCGCGCTCGTCGGCGCGGTCAGCACCGTCGACCACGGCCGGATCCTGGGCTGGGTGACCGGTCCGGTGCGCGCGATGCCCGCCTCGGTCAGCCGCTCATCCAGCCAGGACACGGCTTTCGCGCGCCAAGCCGGTGACGACCACACCCCGGTTCCGGACTCCACGCGGACACTGTGCCGCATCCCGGCGGCGGGGCGCGCGCCAATTAACATGACTGTCTACAGTGGTCTAACTAGTGGGGTCCGCCATCAGCTCGTTGACCTTGGCGTAGCTCATGGCGTTCGCGGTGAGGGTGAAGGTGCCGGACTCGGCGATCTCCTGGGCGGCAAGCAAAGCGGCGGTGATCGCGGCGCGCGGCAGCGCCGAGCCCAGGCTGATCCGGCGCGCGCCCAGGGCGGCGAGCTTGCTGATTGAGTACTTGGCGGCCACGCCTGCCGCCAGCACGTTCACCGGGCGGTCGACCGACTCGCACACCGCACGGATCGCGTCGATGGTGGGGAGGCCAGGGGCGTAGAGCACGTCCGCGCCCGCGTCGGCGTAGGCGCGGAGCCTGCGGATCGTGTCGTCCAAGTCGGGGTATGAAGGAAGATCGCCGTGTGAAAGACGGGTGGGATGCCTTCGGCCTCACACGTGCGGAGCCAGCTTAGCGATCTTCCTTCTCCCCCGAAGAAACCACTCCACCCCATCGAGCACCTGGCAGGGTTGGTGCTGCCTGGCAGGAGGGCGGGTGTGCTTCCCTGCCTTCCTTGCTCCGCTTGGTCTGGTCCTGCTTCTCCTCGCTTGGTCCTGCTGCGTCGAGTGCTTGGTGAGGGCCGCTGACCGGGCGCACATGCCGCGACGTTGGGGCATGTGCGCCCTTGGGTCAGGACGGTTGCCGTACTCGTTCGCTTGAGGTTGTGGTGAGTTTGGCGAAGGTGAATGCGGCTGACACCAGGGTCATGTGGTGGTGCCAGCCGCGGTAGGAGCGGCCCTCGAAGTCGAGCAGGCCGTAGTGGGCCCGCAGGTCTTCGTGGTCTACCTGGGTGCGTTCGACCATTGAGCCCAGGGCGATCACCTCCGCGGCGCGCAGGTCCGTGCGGTTGGTCAGCCACAGCTTCGGCCGGTCGTGTCGGGCCGAAGGCAGGGTGCCGACCAACTGCAACGCCAGACCGCCGCCGCGGGCCGCTGAGCCCGCGGGCAGGCGCACCGGCACCGACAGGGCCTGGGTGGCGCGGGGCCTGCCGTTGACACCCGGGGACCAGGTGACCACCTGGCGGTGGGTGAGATCGGCGCCGCGCAGGCAATCCTTCGCCTGCACCAGGTTCTGGCCGCGGGCCGGGCCCAAGCCAGTGCCGACCGCGGCGAGATGCGGGCCGGGCACCACCGGGAGGGTCGGGGGGACCTCGAAGACGAAATCGGTCCCCAGTTCGGTCAGTTTCGCCATCAGGCGGTCGGCGCCCGGCATGTGCCGCAGGTCGCCGACAACCGGGGCGCGGGTGGTGCCCCAGTCCGCGCCGACCTCGTCCACGAGGTCGGCGGCGTACTCCCACTCAGCTTGCGCGCGCACCGAGGACGGGATGTAAGCCCGGTCCCGGCGGCGGCGGTCATTGGTCCATCGCTCGGACAACTGGATCCGCCAGTTGACCGGAATGCTCGCCGCGTCCGAGGCGAGATAAAGGCCGGTGCCGACCTGGCAATTGAGCGAGCGGCCCTCTTCCGGCACAAACCTGCGCTCCACGCCGACAGAATGGTCGCCACGTTTCGGAATAGTCGTGTTGGCGATGACCCAGGCGCGCGGCCTGAGGAACTCGTCAACTTTCTCGGCGATGCGGGATCGGACACCCCGCCAATCCCACGGGCTTTGATTGATGAATTGCTGCAATGACTGCGAAACAGGTAGCTCCAGAACCTCTTCCGCTATTCTCCTAACCGACTTCCGGCCGCGCCCGAGTAACAGTCCTCGTAGGTAGACCTCGGCCCATCGCCGCTGGTCAGAGCGCGGAAGCGAACTAAAGTTATCTTGTGCGAAATATGCCACCTCATCATTCTTGGCCAGCGAAAGGCCGGTATGCAGACTTTCCTCGACCACTGTGTGACCCCCATTGCTGTTACACCACTCGCACAACCGATACTCCATATAGGCGACGTACTCGGCAAGTATGACTGCGGTAAGTTGCGACGATCTCGTGAGGTTGACCGTACGCGCTATAGAGGAATGCATATTCGAGTGCCGCCCGGTGCTCACTCTCCGTAGAGGGCGGCATTGCGGTTAACCTGGAACTCCCCATTGGGCATGCGCGCTATCAGCGCGGAGTTGATCAGCTTAAGTCGCCGCCGCCGGAACTGTTCACGGTCAGTAGTCATTCAGACGCGTGTTTAGCACAGCGGCTGGATGGCCCGCGAACGTGACCGGGAACACTATCCGCGCGCGGGTCGGACGGGGCCAACTGGTTGACACCGCAAGGAACATTTGGGGGTCGCGTCCACTGCGGGAATTCGCCGGCGCGCGGGCGCGACCTTTGTCGATTCGATGTCTGGACATTGTCCAGGATGTGTGTTCGGTGGCCCCGGCAAGCATCCGCTATAGCGGATGGTGGGGGCCGTTCGGGCTTTCCTTGCGGTTCGTGATTGATTTCCCTGGGCGGCCCCCACCCGAATTGATCAAGATTGCGTCCGCCCCCGGTCGGCGATGGTGATCGCCTGGTCGAACCCGGCCAGCCGGAGCGTGGCCACCACCTCCGCGCTCGCGCCGACCACGATGATCGACGCCGTCGGCGGCAGCTTCTGCTGGGCGAACGCCAGCCACCGCACTCCCGCGGACGACAGCGCGCGCAGGCCGGTCATGTCCAGCACCAGGCGGTCCAGCGGCCGCTCGGCCGCCTGCTCCACCAGCGACCGGAACACCGGCGCGGTCGTCGCGTCCAGCTCACCGGTCAGGTACACCGTGCCGGTGCGGCCGTTGAAGCCAAGGTATGCCTCGAAGTTCACCGCTCGTCTCCTTCGGTTGCCCGCCGTGCCTCCAGCACGACCACGGATTTGCCCGCCAGCACCAGGTCCCCGCCCAGCGCGGAAGCGTCCACGCCGTCGCGGGCGGTGTCGGCGAAGACGTGCCAGCGGTGGCCTGCGGGCGGGTCGGGCGGCTGGACCCGGACCTCGGCGAGGTCGGTGTTGGCCGCCACGAACACGGTGTCGGCGTTCTCGGCCCGGTCGGCTGGCTCGTGCAGCAGCATCGCCAGCAGCCGCGCGTCCGGCGACCAGTCGGGCTCCCCCGGCCGGACGCCGTGCCAGCTCACCGGCGGGTACTGGGCGCCGTCGGCGGCGTCGCCGCTGGGGTGCCGACCACGCCGCAGCACCGGGTGCCGGGCGCGGAACGCGATGAGCGCCCGGGTGAACGCCACCAGGTCCGCGTTGGCCTCGGCCAGCGTCCAGTCCACCCAGGTGATGTCGTTGTCCTGGCAGTAGGCGTTGTTGTTGCCGCGCTGCGTGCGCCCGAACTCGTCGCCCGCGAGCAGCATCGGCACGCCGTGGCTGACCAGCAGCAGCGCCAGCGCGTTGCGCGCCTGCCTGCCGCGCAGCGCGAGCACACCGGCGTCGTCGGTCGGTCCCTCCCAACCGCAGTTCCAGCTGTCGTTGGCGTCGTGGCCGTCGCGGTTGTCCTCGCCGTTGGCCTCGTTGTGCTTGCGGTCGTAGGCGGTCAGGTCGGCGAGGGTGAAACCGTCGTGGCAGGTCACGAAGTTGACCGAGGCTCCGGTCCCCCGGCTGCCGTAGAGGTCGGGCGAGCCGACCAGGCGCGCGGCCAGCTCCCCCGCGCTGCCCGGACCGGCGATGAGGAACCGGCGCAGCGCGTCGCGGTAGCGGCCGTTCCACTCCATCCACCGGCCGTAGTCGGGGAACGAGCCGACCTGGTAGAGCCCGCCCGCGTCCCACGCCTCGGCGATCAGCTTGCGGTCGGCCAGCACCGGGTCGTGCGCGACCGCCTCCAGCAGCGGCGGGTTGGCCAGCGGGCCGCCGTCGGTGCCCCGCGACATGATCGAGGCCAGGTCGAACCGGAAACCGTCCACATGGAACTCGACCACCCAGTGCCGCAGGCAGTCGAGGATGAACTCCCGCACCACCGGGTGGTTGCAGTTCATCGTGTTGCCGGTGCCGCTGAAGTTGTAGTAGCCGCCGTCCGGGGTGAGCAGGTAGTACGTGGCGTTGTCCAGGCCGCGGAACGACTGCGTCGGGCCGCGGTGGTCGCCTTCGCCGGTGTGGTTGAACACCACATCCAGCACGACCTCGATGCCCGCCGCGTGCAGGTCCCGGACCAGCTCCTTGAACTCCCGGGCCGCGTCGCCGGGGTCGGCGGCGTAGGCGAGCTTGGGCGAGAAGAAGCCCACCGGGTGGTAGCCCCAGGTGTTGAGCCGGGGCGGGCCACCGGCGACGTCGGTCTCGTCGAACTCGAAGACCGGCATCAGCTCGACGCAGTTGACGCCCAGCTCGCGCAGATACGGGATCTTCTCCCGCAGTCCGGCGAACGTGCCCGGATTGTCCACTTGGGACGAATCGTGCCGGGTGAAGCCGCGGACGTTGAGCTCGTAGACCACCAGGTCCTCGGTCGGGACGCGCGGCGGCCGGTCGTCGCCCCAGTCGAAGTCGTCCGGGCGCACGGCCTTCGCGCGATACCGGGGACGCTGCCCCCATTCCTCGCCGCCGACCACGAGTTTCGCCCTCGGGTCGAGCAGCAGCGCGTTCGGGTCGAACCGTGCGCCGGGCGCGTGCGCCGGGCCGTCCGCCCGCAGCGCGTAGTGCGCCAGGTCCGGGTCGAGCCCGAGGACGGTCATGGCGAACACGTCGCCGACGCGGTACTCGTCCGGGAACGGCAGTTCGGTCAGCACTTCGCCGCGCTCGGGGTCGAGCAGCACCAGCCACAGCTTGTCGGCGGTGGTGGAGGCGACGGCGAAGTTGACGCCATCGTCGGTCACGGTCGCGCCGAGCGGCAGCGGCGTGCCGGGCCGGACCCGGAACCCGTCCACCCAGCGGATTCCGGTCATGGCAGGTCTCCGGTGGGGGTCAGCCGCACCTGGACGGTCAGGTCGGAATCGCTGTCCGGCAGCCGGACGGCCATCCGCTCGGCGTCGAAGTCGCGGTAGGGCTCGCCGTCGACAAGGACCTGGTCCAGCCGCACCCGGCCCGAGGGCAGCACGTCGGGGGCGACCCGCAGCAGCCCGTCCGGGAAGTCGGCGTCGGCCCGGGGCCGGAACCACAGGTTCAGCGGCTCGCCGCGCACCAAAAGTCCAGTGTAGACAGTGGCGAGGTAGGCCAGCTCCGCCGAGTGGTACATGCTCATCGAGTGGCTGCCCTTGAGCCGCTCGGTGCCCATCAGGTACGGGACACCGGTGGCCAGGACGTTGAAGTAGACGCCACCCTCGTCGTGGTCGAGGAAGAACGCGTTGTAGAACGCGGCGGCTTCCCGGCCGTGGGTCAGGAACTCCGGGTCGCGGCGGTGCCCGGCGAGCACCAGGTACGCCAGGATCGCCTGCTCCTGCTGCCACCACGCCTTGCGGTCGTGCCAGACGAAATCATGCGGCGCCTGCCGCTGCACCAGGTCGTACCAGCCGCCCCGGTGCGCGTCCCGGCCCACCTCGGGCATCGTCCGCGCCAGCGTCTCGGCCAGCCGCTGGTAGTCGTACTTCGGCAGCGCCGCGCCCATCCGGGTCAGGTTCCAGGCGATCTTGAGGTTGTGCCCCACGACGGCCCGGTCCTGCTGCCAGCCCCAACTCCGGTCCGGCGACCAGTCCGCGTGGAAGCGCTCCTGCACGAACGGGGTCCCGCGGTCGGGGAAGTGGGAGACGATCATGTCGAAGGTGTGCTCCAACATGCGCAGGTGCCGCTTGTCGCCGGTGGCCAGGTAGAGGTTGAACAGGTACGCGGGGGCGTGGTCGCCCACCGAGTTCCAGTTCTTGCGCGACCGGTTCGCCCCCAGCGACGGGTGGTGCGGGCTCAGCTCCACCGGGTCGATGTGCGAGTAGTAGCCGCCGCGCGCCGGGTCGGCGAAGAACCGCTCGAACAGCCGCATCGTGCCGTCGATGTCCCGCTTGATCGCGGGATCGCCGGTGACGCGGTAGTTCTGCACCAGCCCGGCGAGCGCGTAAATCTGCTCGTAGGCGGGGATCGCGCGGTAGTCGTCGTCGAACTCGGAGGTGAACAGCTTGCGCTCGCGGCCGCCATTCACATCGATGCCGTGGTACCAGTAGGTGACGTTCTCGTCGGTGTCGACAAACCGCATGTGGTCGCGCAGGTACTGCGACCCTCGGTCGGCGACGGCGAGGAAGTCCTCGTCGCCGGTCAGCATGAACGCGGCCGACATTCCATACACCAGACGGGAAATCGTGTCGGTCTCCTGGACGTGCCTGCCGTTCTTGTCGCCGCCCAGCCGGATCTCGGTGCGGTAGTCGGCGTAGTCGATCTCGCCGCTGCCGAACTGCGCGCGCCGGTAGAAGCGGGCCAGCTCGGTGAGCTGCGCGGTCCACCAGCCGGGCCGCTCGAACGCGTGAGCGTGCGCGTCGTCGCCGACGAAGATCAGGCTCGTGGCCTGGTAGCGCAGGCCGTCCGGCTCCGGGTAGACCGGGCCGTAGGCGAACAGCAGCCGCCCCGGCCGCAGGTGCTCGGCCAGCCGCCCGGTCACGTCCCGGTACGGCTCGCCGAGATTGCGCAGCAGCTGCGCGGAAGTCGTGTCGGTCAAGTGCAGGACGATCCGCCGACCGTCCATTGTGCGCAGTCGGATCTTTCCGTTCTCGTGCTCCTCCAGGTATCCTGCGGTGGTGTCGGAGAAGGTGTGGTCGATCTCAGCGCCCACGGGAAGCCTCCTTGGCAGCCACCGGGATCAGCGCGTCCGCGCGGCGAGCCGCTCGATCACGGTGCGGGCCAGCAGGTTGCACTGCTCCACGGTGCGCGAGGTGACCAGGTCGGGGCCGTCGACCACGACGTCCTGGTCGGTGTAGAACGCGCCCATGTTGCGCACGTCGCCGACGAGGTTGTTGTGGCAGGTGACCGCGCGGCCCTTGACCAGCTCGGGCACCGCCGACAGCAGCAGCAGACCGTGGCAGGAGAACGCTTTGATCAGGTTCGGCAGCCGGAACGCGCGCCGCATCACCTCGACCGCGGGCGCCTGGCGGGCCACATCCTCGGCGTAGCGCAGCCGGTCGGAGACCATGCCCGAGGGCACGACCAGCGCGGAGAACCGGGACAGCTCGTCGTAGTCGAGCTTCTCCAGATCGCCGGTGACGGTGATCGGCGCGCGGTGCTCGTGGCCGGTGAAGGTCTGCGATTCGCTGCCCCACAGCCGGGTCAGCAGCTCGACTTCGGCGCCTTCCTCGGCGAAGCGCATCAGGTAGTAGGCGATTTCCGCCTCGACGTAGTCGCTTTCCATCAGGATGCCGATCCGCTTGCCGGTGAGCCTGCCCGCGGTGATCGGGTCCTGGACGTTCTGGGTCATGTTCGTAGCCTTCTGGTTTGAGTCCTCTGTGGACGCCCACCCGGCAGGCGCGCGGGCAGCGCGCGCCTGCCAGGTGGGCGGGTGGCCGTCGAGGCGCCCCCGTGCGCGCTCGACGGCGGGGATCGACGCCTGTTACGCGGCCGCGCTCTCAGGACGGGGCCCGGTCGCGGGCACAACGGCGGATCCCGGCATGGGGGCCGAGCCCCCGACGGTGCAGGTCCGGATCTTGGGGCGGCCGCCCTGCATCACGACCGACCAGTGCTCGGTGACGGTGACGCCGACCCAGACGCTGTTCGCCGACGGCGGGCGCCACATCCGGCACTGCCAGTTCACCCGCAGCTCCACTTCGGCGTGCCACGGCGAAGTCGGCGTCACCTTGACCTCGACCACGTCGTGGTCCTCGTCGAAGAACGTGGCGATCGTCTCGCCGTACCAGGCCGCGAAGTCCTCGTGGCTGCGCACCGTGCGCCGGGGCAGGTGCATCGCCAACCCGGCCGTGGTCAACAGCTCCAGCAGCACCGCGACGTCGTCGTGGCGGTCGAGCGCGGCGAACCAGTCGCGCACGAGCCCGCGGACGGTCGCCTCGCTGATCGGCCGCTCGCCTGCCTCGCCGGTCCCGGTGTCGTCCAGGGCAGGGTCACCGTCTCTCGCGTTCATTTCCGCTCCTCTCTTGTCGTGACCGAAAGGTCAGTCGATGACCAGGTCGATGAGGAACGGCCCGTCCTGCGACAGCATCGTCTCGACCGCGGAGTCCACTTCGTACAGTCGCTCGACGCGGCGCGCGGGAACCCCCAGCGCCCCGGCCAGCTCGGTGAACTGGATGTCCGGATTGGACAGGTCGAACGCGGCCGGGAAGGAGTGCGGCTCCATCCCCAGCTCCCGCCAGTACTGCTCGATGTTGAGGTCGAGCAGGTGGTAGCGGCGGTTGTTGCAGATGACGAACTTCGCCCCGATGCCGTACCGGGCCGCGGTCCACAGCGCCTGGAAGGTGTACATGCTGCCCCCGTCGCCGGTGAAGGCGACGACCGGAAGGTCCGGCCGGGCGAGCTTGATCCCCAGCGCGCCGGGGATGCCGACGCCGAGGGACCCGCCGCGGGTCTGGAAGAACCGGCCAGCCTCGCGCGGCGGCAGGTACTTCGCCAGCGGCGCCGACGCGGTCAGCGCCTCGTCGAACACCACCAGGTCCTCCGGCGCCCGCCCGGCGAGCCTGCGGACGAACCGGTCGAGGACGGTGTCCTGTTCCAGCGGCGGTTCCGGGTGCGTCAGCCGCGCGCGCACCTCGGTGCGCGCGGGCAGCGACCCCGGCCGCTGCCGGACCAGTTCCCGGCCCAGCGCCGAGAGCGTCAGCTTCGGGTCCGCCACGATCCCGATGCTCACCGGGTGGTTCTTGGCGATCTCGTAGCTGTCCAGATCAATGTGGACGATCTTCGCGTCCGGCTTGAACGGGTTTTCCAGCGTGGGAAAGACTTCCGGGAAGACGTAGGTGCCGACGATCAGCACCGAGTCCGCCTCGGCGACCACGCGGGCGCTGTCCGCGCCGAACATGTGCCCGAGCGCGCCGCCGTAGAGCCGGTGCGTGGCGTCGAAGTTGAACTCCGAGGAGTTCACCCCCCACACCGGCGCGTCCAGCGCCTCGGCGACCTCGGTGAGCTCGCGCTGGGCCCCGCTGGTGGCGACGCCGTCGCCCATCAGCACCAGCCGGCGGTCACCGGCCAGCAGCGTCGTGGCGGCGGCGGCCACCAGCGAGGGTTCCGGCACGACCCGGGTGTTCGGGATCGAGGTGGGTACGACCGGCTCGGTGGTGAGCTGGTCCATGATGTCGGCGGGCAGCACCACCACGACCGGGCCGCGCGGCGGGGTCATGGCGATCTTGATGGCCCGCCGCAGCACCCGCAGCGTCGATGACGGGTCCAGCACGCGGGTGGCGTACTTGGTCACCGGCCTGGCCATCGCGACCAGGTCGGCGGCCATCTGCCCGTCCATCGCGTCGTAGGACACCCCGGCCTCGCCAACCACGACCACCAGCGGCGAGCCGCCGCGCTTGGCCTGGTACAGCATGCCGATCCCGTTACCCAGTCCGACTCCGCTGTGGAGCTGGACCAGACCCGGGCGCTGGGTGGCCCGGGCGTAGCCGTCGGCCATGCCGACGGCCACGCCCTCGTGCAGCGCCAGCAGGTAGTCGAGGTCGAACTCGGCGCCCGCGTCCAGCAGGCCCTGCTCAACGGTGCCCGGGTTGCCGAACATGTAGTCGATGCCATCGGCGGCGAACTGCTCGAAGATGGCGGTCTTGCCTGGCCTGCCGTGCATGGCGCCCTCCTACCAGCCGTACCGGCGAAGACCGTTTTCCAGGGTCTGCACCAGCAGCTCGCCGCTCAGCGTCGAGTCCGGAGTGGACCGCGCGGTGATGAACGGGTAGTCGACGATGACCGAGGTCTCCTTGCCCACGTTGCCGTGGAAGCGACCGATGGGGCGGGTCGCGTCGCGCAGGATGTACTCCAGCGGGTACGGCGGCGGGCCCATGTTGAACTCGACGCCGACGAAGCCGGTGCCGTCCTTGTAGTCGTACTCCTTGGGGTGGCCGGTGACGTGCTTGTTCTGCAGGATGCTTTCCCGGCTCTCCAGGTCGCGGGCGAAGGCCAGGACCGCGACGCCGTAGCACTCGGCCAGGATCGGCTTGTCCGCTGCGACGAAGCCGAGCACCAGCTCGTGCAGCCGCTCGTTGTTGGCCAGGTCAACGATGGGGCCGCTGCCGCCGACGATCACCAGCGCGTCGAAGCTGGACACCAGGTCGGAGATGGCCGCGTCGAGCCTGCGGTTGTAGTCCTCGACCTCGCGCAGGTGGTTCACGGCGCTGTAGTACGGGCGCTCGGGAACCAGGTCGGCGAGGCTGAGCGGGTTGTCCAGCCGGGGCGAGGCGTCCAGCTCGCGGACCCGGCGGGCCATGTCCGCGGTGGTGACCGAACGGCCCAGGGGCGGGTCGATGTAGTCGGCGTCCATGCTCGGCGGCAGGGCCACGGGACGCTTGCCGGTGGGGGTCAGGAAGGTGACCCGGTAGCCCGCGGCGTCGAACGCCTCGATCGGGCCGACCAGTTCCTCACCCCAATAACCGAACTCGGAAAGGACGACCAGCACACGCTTGGTCATGGTTCTCCCTTCAGGAGAATTAGTTGGGGATTTCTCTTTCAATACAACCCTTGTGCCGCCGGGCGGACAAGGAAACCGGTGCGACAGGGCGCACTTGGCGAAATAGTTTTTCAGTTTGGCCCGATGACCCAGTTCTCGCGCACGGCGAGTTTGTGGACATAGCGGGGCTCGGTGAAGGTGGCGAGGTCGGCCATGGCGCGGGCGAACTCCGGGCCGCGGATGGCGGCCCGCAGCGCGTGCTCGTCGTCGAACCACAGCTGGTAGGCGCAGTCCAGGACGGCCTCGCCGATGCCGTAGGCGCCGTCGCGGGTGAAGTTCTGGTAGTAGCGGCGCAGGCCGGGGACCTTGCTCATCAGCGGCGCGTGCGCGTCCCGGCTGTACTGCCGGAACTCGGTGAGCGGCATGCCTTCCCGGCGCTTGACCAGGACGAAGAGTTTGGTGCCCGGTCGGTCCGCGCGCTGCTCCGGTCCGGGCAGCACGACGTGCGCGTCGGTGTCGAGCACCAGGGTGCGCCAGAACGCGGCCCAGCGGGGCTCGTCAATCCGGGCGCCCTCAAGGAACTCCGGGGTTTGCAGCGAGGCGAGCTGTTCTTCCTCGTTGGCGAGCCAGATCTCCGCGACGCCGCTCCACAGCGGTTCCTCGTCGTAGGACAGCTCGACCCGAGTGTCCACAGCGTACTGTCGGATCTGCGGGATCTTGGCCGCGTACCGCACCGCGTGCTCCTGCACCCAGTAGCGGTGGAACTCCTGCTCGCTCATCCCCGGCCGGGGGTAGGCGAAGATCAGCTGGTGGATCATGCGCCAGCCCCGTCCTCGACCGGGCGGTAGCGGTTGGCCACGTCGTCGGCGAAGCCGAGGTAGTCGCGCAGCGGCCAGATCACCTCGAACTCCAGGTACTCGCGCATCGGGAGGCGGAACACCGAGCGGTCGAGCTCCTCGGCGGACTCGGCGTCCACTACGGCGATGACCCGCTTCTGCCCGGCGACCTTCCACAGGCCGACGCAGTAGCCGGAGTTGAGGGTTTCCTCGGCGTGCCGGGTCTCTTCCTCCTCGATCTCCCACAGCTCATCGAGGCTGATGCGGCCCTCGTGGTTCCACCGCATCTGGCAGTAGAAAAGCATGGTTTCCCCTTCTTTTGGGTTTCTAGCTCGCGTCCCGCAGCGTCTTGGTGAGCGGGTGGTCGGCTCCGAAGACGTCGACGGCCATGTCCAGCGGCGTCTTGTCGTCGTGGCCGACGAGGTCGAGGCGGGCGCCCGCCTCGATGAGGATTCGGGAGCAGTCCTCGAATCCGTGCCACAGGGCGTCGTGCAGCGGGGTGTAGCCGTTGGTGGCGCCCTGGAAGTCGATGTCGATCCCGGGCGTGTCGACCAGGATGCGGGTGATGTCGGCGTGTCCGTTGTAGACAGCCTTGTGCAGCGGGCACGCGCCGAAGGTCGGCTCGGTGGCGTTGATGTCCGCGCCCGCGGCGATCAGCGCGCGCACGATCTCGGTGTGCCCGTCGCGGCTGGCGACCAGCAGCGGGGTGTGCAGGTCGTTGAAGCCGTTGAGGACCGGGAAGCGGGCGTCCACTTCGGCCCCGTTGGCCAGCAGCACCTGCACGGCGATCAGGTCGCCGTCGGTGACCGCGGCCATCAGCTTCTGCCGCTTGACCTCCTGCTCGTCTGCCTCGATCCGCCTGCGCAGCAACGCTTCCCCGGCCAGCAGCTTCTCCCGGCCCAGGGTGTTGACGTTGATCGCGTACTCGAAGTGCTCGCGCATCGAGAACCCGTAGTGCGTGGCGAGGTTCAGGCCCGCGTTGCGGTCGAGCAGGTAGCCGACGATCTCGGGGTGCTTGTACCAGAACGCGTCCAGCAGCGGCGTGTGCCCGGTGGTGGTGGCCACCGCGTCGATGAACGCGCCCGCCTCGACCAGCACCCGCACGGTCTCCAGGTCGCCGCCCTGCACCGCCTTGTGCAGCGCCGTGCCGCCCGCGGTCCGGTCCGTAGTGTAGATGTCCGCGCCCGCCTCGATCAGCAGCCGGACCATGCCCGCGTCGCCCCGGCCCGCGGCGATCATCAGCGGCGTCAGGCCGTCCGACCGGCGGGTGTTGAGGTCGACGCCGTTGCGCAGCAGGCCGCGGACTTCGAACTGGTCGCCGCGCCGGACCGCGTTCAGCAGCAGGGTGCGCATCGCCTCGCTCATGCCGACACCGCCGCGAGCGCCGCCCGGTCGCCGCGCAGCGCGCGGATGATCTCCGACGGGTCCGTGTAGGACTTCCAGCGGGTGATCTTGCCGTCCACCACGGTGAGCCACTGCACGAACTCGATCTCGAAGTCCATGCCGGTGTCCTTGACGGTGGAGATCTCGTGCACCACGCCCGCGGCCTCGTCGCCGGTGACGGTAAGCCGCACCAGCTCCTCGAACTTCACCTCGACCACGGAGCCGAAGCTCTGGAAGGAGCGCAGCACCGCGTCCCGGCCGCGGTGCGTGCCGATCCACGGCATGTCGGTGTTGTAGCCGGGAACCGGGGTGTAGTTGATGAACTCGATGTCGTCGGCCATGAGCAGCAGCGCGGTGTCGATGTCACCGCTGGCGAGCGCGCTGAACCAGCGCCGGGCAACGGCCTCGGTCCGCGCGCTGAGGTCGGATGAATGGGTCACAGCAGGTCCTTTTTCCAATTCAAGCCAGGGATGCCATTTCTCGTGGCGAGAAATGCGGACGGCGAACGCCGGGCGGGAGAACCGTTCTCGGCTGCGTCACCGCGATTCGCGTTCCACTCCAGTTAAACCGCGATCATCCGAACGCGACAAGGAAATCGGCCGCGATGGTGACATCAAGACGAAGTTAACGCGGTCGCTCTCAGCTATGCCCGTTGGTTATCGCAGCCGGTCTTGGACGCTGTCTCACACGCTGCGGCACGATTCAGTGCATGAGCGACATGACGGAATCGACGCCGCCCGCGGCGGCCGAAGGACTCAGCAGGCGCACCCTGCTGGCTGGCGCGGGCGTCGCGGCGGCCGGAGCGGTCGCCGCTGGCGCCGTCGGCCCGGGCGCGGCGCAGGCACAACCGGCCCCGGCCGAGGCCGCCACCGGCGGCGGTGAGCTGCGCGGCCAGGTCGCGCTGGTCACCGGCGCGGCCAGGGGCATCGGGCGGGCCACCGCGCTCGCCCTGGCCAAGGCGGGCGCGCACATCATCGCCCTGGACATCGCGGCCCCCACCGCGATCAAACTCGACTACCCCCTCGGCAGCGAGGCCGAGCTCAACGACACCGCGCGCAAGGTCCGCGCGCTGGGCCGCCGCTGCACCACGGTCAAGGCCGACGTGCGCGACGCGGCCCGCCTGCAGCAGGTCGCCGCGCAGGCGGTCCGCGACTACGGCAGGCTCGACATCGCCGTGGCCAACGCGGGCATCAACACCTACAGCCCGCTCGCCGACATGTCGCCGCAGCAGTTCGCCGACGTCATCGACGTCAACCTGACCGGCGTCGCGAACACGATGCGCGCGGTCATCCCGCACCTGGTGGCCCGCAAGAGCGGCTCGATCATCGTCGTGTCCTCCAGCGAGGCCCGGCACGGCGCCCCGCAGCTGGCGCACTACCAGGCCGCCAAGTGGGGCGTGATCGGCCTGATCAAGGCCGCCGCCACCGAGGTCGGCCCGAGCGGTGTCCGGGTCAGCGGCGTCGCGCCCACCGGTGTGCGGACTCCGATGGTGCTCAACGACGCCACGTACCAGTGGGCGGGCGGCACCGGCCCGGCCGACCTGGAGAAGGCCCTGCGCTCCTACAACACCCAGCCCGTCGGCCTGATCGAGCCAGAGGACGTCGCCGACGCCATCGCGTTCCTTGCCTCGCCGAGGGCGCGGTACGTCTCGGGCACCGTGCTCGACGTGACCGCGGGCGCCAGCACCCGCTGGAGCTCCTGACCCCCAGCGCCATCCCACGATCTGCGCGAGAACCGGAGAAAGGCATGCCCAGTCACCTGAGCCGAAGGTCCATCCTGACCACCGGAGCGGCAGCAGCCGCGGGCACCGCGTTAGTGGCGGCGGACGTGGCGGACGCGGACCCCGCCACGGAGTTCCGGCCCACCGACCTCGACCCGCTCGCCGTCACCGTCCAAATGGGAATCCTGTTCGACCGCAAGGACTGGGACCGGCTGCGGGAGCTGTACACCCCGCGGCTGTGGGTGGACTACACGGGCCTGGCCGGGGGCGAGCCGGGGATGCGCGCCGCCGCCGACCTGGTCGCGGACTGGAAGCGCAACCTCGGCCACCTCTCGGCCACTCAGCACCTGCTGAGCAACCAGGTCGTGCGGTCGCACGGGCTCAAGGCCACCGTCACCGCGGACTTCCTGGCCACCCACCGGCAGGGCCCCATGGTCGGCGGCGCCCTGTGGACCCTGGGCGGGCAGTACGACTACCGGCTCGACCGCACCGGGCGGGGCTGGCGGATCAGCTCCCTGGTCATGCGGCCGGTGTGGGAGTCCGGCGACCGGACCATCATCGGCCTGCCCGCGCAACCATGACCGGACGGACAAGCGGGGCGCGGCCACCACGGCCGGGCCCCGCTTTCCTTTCAGCTCAGGCGTACTGCAAGTCCGCCAGGGCGATCTTGTCGCCAGCGAAGGTGAACCGGTAGTGCGCCTTCCAGCCCGACGAGCCGGACGGCGCCCAGTGCACCAGCAGGTCCTGGCCGTCGGCCTTGGGCGTGATCTCCAGGACCTGGAGGGTGCCGCCCATCACCTCGTTGTCCGCCCACGTCCGAATGGCGTCGTGCCCGCTGATCCGCCTGCTCACATCGAGGATCTCGCCGTTCTCGGCGAACGCGGCGACCAGCGCGTCCAGGTTGTTCTGGTTGACCGCGTCCACGTACGCGCGGGCCTGCGCGGCCACATCGCCGGGCGTCGCCGCGACCACCCCGGCCGACGCCGACGTCGCCACGACCGATGATCCGCTGTCCGCGGGGGCGGCGGTCGAGCCGCCCGTGGCGCTTGAGCAGCCCGCCAGGGCTACCAGTGCGGCGGCAAGAACTATGCGCGTGTTCATCTACACCTCTCGGTTTCCCAGCCGTATTCGCCCTCAGCGTGCTACCGCGGGTGCGGAGGTGTCCAAGACCGCGTGCGATAACCGCGAGTTATTGATCGGCCGACAGTTCTCGCACGACCGCGGCGAAGTCGGCGACCAGCGGGTTCGCGCTGTTGGCCGGGTAGGCGAACGCGATGCGCAGCGGCGGGACGTCGGTGATCGGCCGCCAGGCCAGGTCGGGCCGGGCGTAGTAGGCGGCCATCGACTCCGGCCCGATGCAGATCGCCGCGCCAGCCGCGACGTGTTCCAGCATTTCCTCCACATTGTCGTTCTCCGGGCCCCATAAGGGTTCCGACCCGTCCGGCCGCGGGTTCACCGCCCACCAGTCCACCCAGTACTTGGGTGCCTTCCTGGTCCACACCAGCCGCTCGTCGCGCAGGTCCATGATGCCCACGGTGTCGCGCTTGGCGAGCGGGTGGCCAGCGGCGAACCCGACCATGCGCTCCTCCACCGCCACGATCTGGGTGTGCAGGCCCGTGGTGTCCGCGGGCAGCCAGAGGAACGCGACGTCGACCAAGCCGTCCTGCAGGGCGGTGACCTCCCCGCCCCAGTCGAAGCGCTTGGGCTCGACGGTCACGTCCGGGTGCGACTCGGCGAACCGGGTGCGCGCCCGGACGGTGAACGGGCCCGCGCCGGTCGCCTCGAACCCAACGCGCAGCACCCTGGCCTCGACGGCGGCCACGCCGCGGGCGGCGCGCTGCGCCGCCTGCCAGTCCGCGATCAGCTTCCTGGCCACGGGTAAGAGAGTGTCGCCCGCCGGGGTGAGCCGCACTTCTCGGCTGGTGCGCACGAACAGGGCGACGCGCATGTCGGTCTCCAGTTGACGGATCTGCCTACTCAGGGCTGGTTGCGAGACGAACAGGCGTTCCGCGGCGCGAGTGAAACTCAGTTCTTCCGCGACGGCCACGAAATAGCGGAGGACCCTGGTGTCGACGTCCATAGGGGGGTGGCTCCCTCGGTGGGCGATTTACTCGGTGCGCGATCTATGCGACCAGCGTATGGGCAGAGGTCTTGGACTTCGTCGGCGATTGGCGCTTTTCTTGACCAGGCAGGGCAATCGGTCCATGACCAGGAGGGGACCCGTGAGCGAACCGTTGACACAGCGCGGCCATGAGGCGGCGGCATGAGGGTCGTCCCGCCACCGGCCGCAGCGCGACCCCGCGTGTGGTTCATCACCGGCACTTCGTCAGGTCTGGGCAGGGCGCTCGCGGAGAACGCGCTCGCGGCGGGCGACACCGTCGTGGCCACCGCGCGCCGCGTCGAAACCCTCGCCGAACTCACCGCCATCGCTCCCGACCGGGTGACACCGCTGCGGCTCGACGTCACCGACGGCATCGACATCGCGCACGCCGTCCAGGACGCGATCACCTGGCACGGCCGCATCGACGTGTTGGTGAACAACGCAGGCCACGGTTTCCTCGGCGCGGCGGAAGAGACCCCGGACGCCGAACTGCGCGACCTGATGGAGGTGCACCTGCACGGCCCGGTCGCGCTGACCAAGGCGGTGCTGCCGCACATGCGCAACCGCCGCTCCGGGGCCATCGTGCAGATGTCCAGTATGGCCGGACAGGTGTGCTGGCCTGGTTTCTCCGCCTACTGCGCGGCCAAGTTCGCGCTGGAGGGCTACTCCGAGGGCCTGGCGGCCGAGGTCGCCGCGTTCGGCATCAAGGTCCTCATCGCCGAGCCCGGCGCTTTCCGGACCGCGTTCGCGGGCGCCCCGCTGCGCATGGGCGCGGCCATTCCCGACTACCGCGACCAACTCGACCCGGTGCGCAAGCTGCTGCGCGGCCTCGACGGCGCCCAGCCGGGCGACCCGGCCAAAGCCGCGGCGGCCATCCGGTCCGCGTTGGACGCCGAGCACACCCCGCTGCGGCTGCCGCTGGGCGCCGACGCGGTGGACGCCATCAGCGAACGCCTCGACCGCGTTCGCGCCGAGCTTGAGCAGTGGCGGGCGACCGGTCGCGCGACCGACCTCGCGGCGAGCTGAGCTCTCCCCACATTCCCGCGGGCGCCTCCCGGGTGTCTTGTCCCCGGCGGCGCCTGCCCACGAACTGGAGCACACAACCCATGTCAACAGACCTGGACACGGTCGGGGCGGACACCTCGCCCGACCGCAAGGACAACCCGCGCTGGCTCGCGGTCATCGTGCTGGCCGCCGCCCTCGCCCTGGACGCGGGCGGTGTCGCCGTGGTCAACGCCGCCTTGCCGGTCATCGGGCAGGACCTCGGCATCGATAGCGCTGACCTGCAATGGACCATGACCTCGTACGCGGTCACCTTCGCGGGCTTCCTGCTTTTCGGCGGGCGGGCCGCGGACGTGCTGGGCCGCCGCAGGGTGTTCACCATCGGCGTCGGGCTGTTCACCCTGGCGACCGTCATGGCCGCCGTCGCCCCGTCGGTGTGGGTGCTGATGGTGGCCAGGGCGCTGCAAGGCGTCGGGGCCGCGCTGTCCGGCCCGTCCTCGCTGGCGCTGCTCACCGAGATGTTCCCCGAAGGCCCCCGGCGCAACCGGGCGCTGGCCGTGTACACCTCGGTCGGCGCGTCCAGCTTCAGCGCGGGCGTGGTCATCGGCGGCGTGCTGACCGACTTCTTCAGCTGGCGCGCGGTCTTCGTGTTCAACGTGGTCATCGGCCTCGCCGTGCTGGCCGCGGTGAAGTCGGTGCTGCCCGCCAGCAGGGGCAACCGGGAGCCGCTGGACACCATCGGCGCGACCGCGGTCACCGGCGGCCTGCTGCTCGCCGTGTTCGGCCTGAGCCGCGCTGGCCACGAGGGCTGGACCGAGCCGCTGACCTTGGGCTCGCTGGTGCTGTCGGTGGCGCTGCTGGTCGGCTTCATCGTCTGGGAGCTGCGCACGGCCGACCCGCTGCTGTCGCTGTCGATCTTCCGCAAGCCCGCGGTGGCCGCGGCGACCGTGGCCGCGGTGGTGTTCTTCACCGCCGTGCTCGTCGTGCTGTTCTTCGCCCCGCTGTACCTGCAGGGCCTGCTCGGCTACACGCCGCTGCAATCGGGCCTGGCGATCCTGCCCATGGGCGTGATCGTGGTGTTCAGCGCGAACGCCGCGGGCCGGGTCATGGCCCGCGTCGGGCAGCGTCCGCTGCTGATCGGCGGCCTGCTGCTGATCGCGGCCGGGGTCGCCCTGTGGGCGTTCACGCCGCTGGACGGCCAGTACTGGGCGCACGTCTTCCCCGCGGTGGTGGTGATGAGCGTCGGCCAAGGCGTCGCGTTCGCCGGGCTGACCGCGGCCTCGCTGACCGGCGTCCCCCAGGACGAGCACGGCGTCGCGGGCGGGTTGAACGTGACCGCGCAGCAACTCGGCGGCAGCGTCGGCGTCGCCGCCCTGGTCACCCTGGCCGCGTCGGTCAGCACGACGGCCACCCCGGAGTCGCTGCTCACCGGCTACCACGCCGCCTACCTCGCCGCCGTGGCCGTGCTGGTCCTCGGCGTGGTCGCCATCGCGGTGCTGCTGCGCGGCGCGCGGCGGTCCTGAACCACCTGACTCGGGACGGGTTTCCGCGCTCGCCTTCCGACCCCCAGGTGGGAAGCGCGGGAACAAGGCGCACAACCCCACTTCGCACGTGCGCCCTTCCCCGACTTCGGCCCGGAGGCTCCCCCAGCCTCCGGGCCGAGGGGCCCTTGTCCGTCACGGAAAAAAATGAGGAGCAGCGATGTTAAGACCGTCTCGGCTCGGTGTTGTCGCCCTGCTGTTGTCGGTGGCCGCGTGCGCGGGCCAGGAACCACCGCCCCCGTCCGTGCCATCTCCATCCGCCACGCAGTCCGCACCGGCCGCCGCACTGTCCGAAGAGGACAGAAAAGCGGCGCCGGAGGTGGCCCAGCGGTTTGTCGACGCGATCAACGCGGGCGACTCCGCCGCGGTCGCGGCCACCTTCGCCGAGGACGCGCGGTTCGACAGCGTGGGGCGGATCTACCCCTCGCGGGCGGACATCATGAGCCGCTTCCTCGACCCGGAGGTGATCAAGGCGGGCGGGAAGTTCGAGGTCACCGGCTCCCGCTGGAACGGCGACCGGTACGTGGTCGACTACCGCTTCACCACCGCAAGCGGCGGCCAGGAAACCTTCTACTACGAGTTCCTCGTCCGCGACGGCCTGATCCGAGACGTGATCGGCCGCTACTGACCCGGGCGGGAAACCTCCGCCGCCGCGCGCGGTGGCGGAGGTTCCCGTTCCCTGATTCGATCAACGCGGCGTGCGGCGCGGCGGGGGCGGCTAGGGTGGTCGACTGTGCGCGAGACAGCCGACCACCTCAGTGCGACCGTGAAAGCCTATGACGCCATCGCCGTCCACTACGCGGAAATGGTCCGCGGCGCGCTCGACAACTTACCGCTGGACCGGGCGATCCTCGCCGCCTTCGCCGACGTCGTGCTGGCCGCTGGCGCCGGGCCGGTCGCCGAACTCGGCTGCGGCCCCGGCCACATGACCGCCCACCTGCGCGACCTCGGCCTCGCCGCGTTCGGCGTCGATCTGTCGCCGGTGATGATCGGCATCGCCCGCGACACCTTCCCCGACCTGCGCTTCGACATCGGCTCGATGGCCGCCCTCGACCTGGCTGACGGCGAGCTGGCGGGCATCGTGTCCTGGTACTCGGTCATCCACGCCCCACCGCGCGAACTGCCCACGTACCTCTGCGAGTTCCGCCGGACCCTCGCCCCCGGCGGGCACCTCCTGCTCGCCTTCTTCGAGGCCGGGGACGGCTCGCTCGCGGAGTTCGACCACAAGGTCACAACCGCCTACCGGTGGCCGATCGACGACCTGGCCGCACTGACCGCCGACGCCGGGTTCACCGAACTCGCCAGACTGCTGCGCGAACCCGGCCCGGACGAGCGGTTCCGCCGCGGTCATCTGCTGCTGCGCCGGACCTAGCGCGCACCTGAAGCCGCGCTACTCGCCCGCGCCGCCGAAAGTCGGCGATTCGCGGGATTCTCCACGCGTTTACGGCCAGTTGCCGCAGTAGCGGGGTGTTCCTGGCCGGTGCGGTGCGCCGCTGTCAGCCTGGAAGCAAGGGGATTTTCCCTTTGTGGAAAGGAAACACGCATGGAAACCCGAAGGGCGCGGGAAACCCTCGACGGTTGGCTCGGCGCCTACGTCCGCGGCGATGTGGGCGCGGTCGCGGCGGGGCTGTCGCCGTCGGTTGTGCTGGAACTGCCCGCCGACCGGTGGAACGCGGTGATCCCGTATCTGGGCACGCATGTCGGTGTGCACGAGGTGGCCGAGGCGTTTCGGACGCGGGACCAGGTCACCGAGGTCCTGGACCGCTCGGTGCGCGGGCTGGTGGTGGACGGCGGCGCGGCGTGCGCGGTGGTGCACACCAAGGGCAGGCACACCCGGACGAAGATGATCTTCGAGACCGAGGAGATGCACCGGCTGACGCTGTCCGACGCGGGCAAGATCACCCACTGGAAGGTCTACCGCGACCCGAACACCGAGGTCAACGCCTTCACCGCGGACCGTGAGCAGCGGCTGTTCGCCGCCGCGGCGCGGGGGGAGCGGGCTGAGGTCGCCGAGTTGCTGCGCTTCGGCGGCGACCCGAACCGGCGCGACGCCGAGACCGGGCTGACCCCGCTGATCGCCGCCGCCGACCGGGGGGACGACACCCTCGTCCGCACGCTAATCGCGGGCGGGGCCGACGTCCTGGCCACCGACCGCGCCGGGCAGACCGCGCTGCACAAGGCCGCCGAGCAGGGCAGCGCCGAGGTGGCGCGCGCCCTGCTGCGCGCCGGGGCCGTCGTGGACGCCCCCGTCGCCACGACCGGGCAGACGCCGCTGCACGTCGCCGTGCGGCACGGCAACGCCGAGGTGGCTCGCGTCCTGCTTGGCGCGGGCGCGCGTCCCGACCTGGCCGACCACCTCGGCCGCACGCCGTCGGACCTGGCGCGCGACCTGCTCGCGCCGGAGGTCTTCAGTGGACTGTTCAGCTGAGCGGCGGACCGGCATGCGAGACATCACGAGGGGAGCGAAGACGTGAGCGGGCGACTGGTGGTCGACGACGTCTCACCGGAGATCAGCTCAGGCCGCCACCCGGCGAAAGCGGTTGTCGGAGAACACATTCCCGTGTCGGCGACGGTGTGGCGGGAGGGCCACGACGCGGTCGCGGCGACGCTGGTGTGGCGTGGGCCGGACCGGGCCGCCGCCGAGATTCGGATGGCGCCCGGGGCGGACGGGACGGACCGGTGGCACGCGACGGCGGTGCCCGACCAGGAGGGTGAGTGGACATTCCGGGTGGACGCCTGGAGCGACCCGTGGACCACCTGGCGGCACGCGGTGGCGGCCAAGCTCGCCGCGGGGCAGGGCGCCGGGGAGCTGGACAACGACCTGGTGGCGGGCGCCGCGCTGCTCGACCGCGCGGCCCGGCGCCACGCGCGCCGCGCCGACCGCCCACTGCTGCGGGCGGCGGCCGTGGCCCTGCGCCGCGCGGATTACCCGCTGGTGCAACGGGTCGAGCCCGCGCTGTCGGCGGCGGTCGGCAAGATCATGCACGACACCCCGGTGCGGGAGCTGATCACCCGAGGCGCGACGCACCGGATCTGGGTCGACCGGGAACCGGCGCGGATGTCGGCGTGGTACGAGCTGTTCCCGCGCTCGACCGGCGGCGTCGACTCGCGCGGCGAGCCGGTGCACGGCACCTTCGCCACCGCTGAGGGCGAGCTGGACCGGATCGCCGACATGGGCTTCGACGTGCTGTACCTGCCGCCGATCCACCCGATCGGCGAGGTGAACCGCAAGGGGCGCAACAACAGCGTCACCGCCGAGCCCGGCGACGTCGGGTCGCCGTGGGCGATCGGCTCCCGGGCGGGCGGGCACGACGCCGTGCACCCGGACCTGGGGACCGTGGCCGACTTCCGGCGCTTCGTGGACCAGGCGGCGGCGCGCGGCCTCGCGGTCGCGCTCGACCTGGCGTTGCAGTGCGCGCCGGATCACCCGTGGGTCGTCGAGCACCCGGAGTGGTTCACCACCCTGGCCGACGGCACCATCGCGTACGCGGAGAACCCGCCGAAGAAGTACCAGGACATCTACCCGCTCAACTTCGACAACGACCCCGACGGGCTGCGCGCCGAGATCCTGCGGGTGGTGCTGCACTGGATCGACTGCGGGGTCAGGATTTTCCGCGTCGACAACCCGCACACCAAGCCGCCGGACTTCTGGCACTGGCTGATCTGGCAGGTCAAGGCCGAGCACCCGGACGTGCTGTTCCTCGCCGAGGCGTTCACCCGCCCGGCCCGCATGCACGGCCTGATGAAGCTCGGCTTCACCCAGCACTACACCTACTTCACCTGGCGCACCGGCAAACAAGAGCTGACGGAGTTCGGCGAGAGCCTGGTCGAGCACGCCGACGAGGGCACCCCGAACCTGTTCGTCAACACCCCCGACATCCTGCACGAGTCGCTGCAGCACGGCGGACCGGCGATGTTCGCGCTGCGCGCCGCGCTGGCTGCGACCCTGTCGCCGTCCTGGGGCGTGTACTCCGGCTACGAGCTGTTCGAGCACGAGGCCGTGCGGCCGGGCAGCGAGGAATACCTGGACTCCGAGAAGTACGAACTGCGGCCGAGGGACTACCGGCGCGCGCTGGCCGAGGGCCGGTCGCTGCAGCCGTGGCTGACCCGGCTCAACCAGATCCGGCGGGAACACCCTGCCCTGCGGCAGTTGCGCACCCTGCGCTTCCACGAGGTCGACAACGACGCCCTGATCGCGTACTCGAAGACCGACCCGGCCACCGGCCGCTCGGTCGTCTGCGTCGTCACCCTCGACCCGGACCGGCCGCAGGACGGCACGGTCACCCTGGACCTCGCCGCGCTCGGCCTGCCCGAGGACGCCCGGTTCACCGCGCTGGACACGGTTTCCGGCGAGAGCTTCGACTGGGGCGCCGCCAACTACGTCAAGCTCGACCCACGCCACGCGGTCGCGCACATCGTCGCAATCGGAGAACAGCCAGTCGGGGAACAGACAGCAGTGGCACAATCAGTGGGGGAACAGTGAGCAGCAGGTCGGCGCGGCCGCTTCCGGTCGACGGCGAGTGGTACAAGCGCGCGGTGTTCTACGAGGTGCTGGTCCGCGCGTTCAACGACGGAAACGGCGACGGCACGGGGGATCTGCGCGGCCTGGCCGACAAACTGGACTACTTGCAGTGGCTCGGCGTGGACTGTCTGTGGCTGCCGCCGTTCTACGCGTCGCCGCTGCGCGACGGCGGGTACGACATCGCCGACTTCCGCGCGGTGCTCCCGGAGTTCGGCACCGTCGAGGACTTCGTGCACTTCCTGGACGAGGCGCACAGCAGGGGAATCCGGGTCATCACCGACCTGGTCATGAACCACACCTCCGACGCGCACCCGTGGTTCCAGTCGTCGCGGACCGATCCCGACGGCCCGTACGGCGACTTCTACGTGTGGAACGACGACGACCAGCGCTACCCGGACGCGCGGATCATCTTCATCGACACCGAGACGTCGAACTGGACCTACGACCCGGTGCGGCAGCAGTTCTACTGGCACCGTTTCTTCTCCCACCAGCCGGACCTCAACTACGAGAACCCGGCGGTGCAGGAGGCGATGCTCGACGTGCTGCGGTTCTGGCTCGACCTCGGGGTGGACGGGTTCCGGCTCGACGCGGTGCCGTACCTGTTCGAGGAGGACGGCACCAACGGCGAGAACCTGCCCAGGACGCACGACTTCCTCAAGCTGTGCCGCAAGGTCGTCGACGACGAGTACCCGGGCCGGGTGCTGCTGGCCGAGGCCAACCAGTGGCCAGCGGACGTGGTCGCGTACTTCGGCGACCCGGCCGTGGGCGGCGACGAGTGCCACATGGCGTTCCACTTCCCGCTGATGCCACGGATTTTCATGGCCGTTCGCCGGGAAAGCCGCCTGCCGATCTCGGAAATCCTCGCCCAGACCCCGGAAATCCCGTCCGGGGCGCAGTGGGGGATCTTCCTGCGCAACCACGACGAGCTGACGCTGGAAATGGTCACCGACGAAGAGCGCGACTACATGTACGCCGAATACGCCAAAGACGCGCGGATGAAGGCGAACATCGGCATCCGCCGCCGGTTGGCTCCGCTGCTGGAGAACGACCGCGACCAGCAGGAGCTGTTCACCGCCCTGCTGCTGTCGCTGCCCGGTTCGCCGGTGCTGTACTACGGCGACGAGATCGGCATGGGCGACAACATCTGGCTCGGCGACCGCGACGGCGTGCGCACCCCCATGCAGTGGTCCCCGGACCGCAACGCCGGATTCTCCACCTCCGACCCGGGTCGGCTGTACCTGCCGGTGATCGCGGACCCGGTGTTCGGCCATCAGGGCGTCAACGTGGAGGCGCAGCTGAGCGCCACGTCGTCGCTGCTGCACTGGACCCGGCACATGCTGTCCGTGCGGCGCGAGCACCCGGCGTTCGGCCTCGGCGCTTTCACCGAGCTGCCGTGCGCGAACCCGAGCGTGCTCGCTTATCTGCGCACGCACCGGAATGAAGACGGGACTGACGATATTGTCTTGTGTGTCAACAACCTTTCCCGCTTCCCCCAGCAGGTTTCGCTTGACCTGGCCGACTACGCGGGCAGCCTGCCGGTCGAGCTGACCGGGGGCGTGGTGTTCGCGCCCGTCGAGGCCACCCCGTACCCGCTCACCTTGCCGGGACACGGTTTCTACTGGTTCGCCATCTACCGGATGGGAAACGCCTGATGAGCCTGATCGACCTTCCTGGGGACTTGCGGCCCCGACTGGAGCGCGCGCTGGCGGTGTGGCTGCCCTGGCAGCGCTGGTTCGGCGCGAAGGACCGCTCGGTCAGCGCCGTGGAGCTGGTCCAGGCCACGGAGCTGACCGACGAGCGGGCCTCCGGCGGCCCGCTCGGCCTGCTCGCGGTGGTCACCGTCCACTTCGCCGACGGCGCGGGGACCGAGCGGTACCTGGTGCCGCTCGGCCTGCGCGCCACCCTGCCGGACAGCCTGGCGGGCGCGGTGATCGCCGGGTTCGACGGGTGCGTGCTCTACGACGCCACCGGCGACCCGGAGCTGAACGCCCTGCTGCTTCTGCTGATCGGCAAGAGCGCGCAGCGCGACACTGTCCACTTCGTACCGGAGCTGAGCACCGGGTTCGCGGGCGCGAGCCGCCGCGGGCTGGTGGGCAGGCCGCTGGGCGCCGAGCAGTCCAACACCTCGATCCGGTTCGGCGATCGGTACCTGCTCAAGCTGTTCCGGCGCGCGACCGAGGGGGTGAACCCGGATCTGGAGGCGCACCGCGCGCTGCGCCGGGCCCGGTCCCGGCACATCGCGACCCTGCTGGGCGCGATCGAGGGCGAACTCGCGGGCCAACCGGCCACGTTCGCGATGCTGCAAACGTTCGCCGCGAACGCGACCGAGGGCTGGGCGATGGCCCTGGCCAGCCTGCGCGACCTGTTCGCCGCGCCGGACGCGCCAGCCGCCGCGGGCGCCGACTTCGCCGCGGAGGCGCGGCGGCTGGGCAACGCGGTCGCCGCGGTGCACGCGGACCTGGCGCGCGAGCTTGGCTCGTCGACCCTGGGGATCGGCGAGCTGGCCCGGCTGAGCCAGGACCTGCTGCGGCGGCTGGACTTCGCGCTGTCGGTGGTGCCGGACCTGGCGCCCTACGCCGATTCCCTGCGCGCGGCGTTCCTCGATGTCGCCGACCTGCCCTCGGGCGTGCCGGTGCAGCGGGTCCACGGCGACCTGCATCTGGGCCAGGTGCTGCGCACTCCGGCGACGTGGCTGGTCATCGACTTCGAGGGCGAGCCAGCCGCGCCGATCGCCGAGCGGATCGCGCCGCAGTCGCCGCTGCGTGACGTCGCGGGAATGCTGCGCTCGTTCGATTACGCCGCGCAGCACCAACTCCGGCTGTTCACCGGCTCGGCGGAGCAACTACGGCTCCTCGCCGACGAGTGGACCCGGCACAACCGCGACGCGTTCCTCGCCGGGTACGCCGAGGCGGCCGGGGCCGACCCGGCGGCGCGGCAGGCCCTGCTGACGGCGTTCGAGCTGGACAAGGCCGTCTACGAGGCGGTGTACGAGACCAGGAACCGGCCGGACTGGGTGGACATCCCGCTGCGCGCGGTGCGGCGGCTGGTGAGCCAGGAGGCCGTCCGATGACCGCCGAACTGTCTGTTGTGGACATTGGCGCGCCGGACCGCGAGCAGGTCGACGCGCTGGTCGCGGGCACGCACGCCAACCCGCACCGGGTGCTGGGCAGCCACCCGCGCCCCAGCGGCGCGGTGGTCCGCGCGCTGTGGCGCGGCGCGGAGTCGGTGACCGTCCTGGCCGACACCGGCGAGCGGTTCGCCCTCGGGCTGCTGCACCCGGACGGCTTGTTCTCCGGCGTGATTCCCCTGCCGCTGACCGATTATCGGTTCGAGGTCGTCTACCCCGGCCGAGTGGACGTGCTGGACGACCCGTACCGCTGGCTGCCCACGGTCGGCGAACTCGACCTGCACCTGATCAGCGAGGGCAGGCACGAGCGGCTGTGGGACGTGCTGGGCGCGCACCCGCGTGTGCTCGGCGGCGTGTCCGGCACGGCGTTCGCCGTGTGGGCGCCGAACGCGCGCGCCGTGGAGGTGCTGGGCCTGCCCATGCGGCGGCTCGACGCGGGTGTCTGGGAGCTGTTCGCGCCCGGCATCGGTCCGGGCGTGCAGTACCGGTTCCGGGTGCTCGGCGCGGACGGCGTGTGGCGGGACAAGGCCGACCCGCTCGCCTTCGCCGCCGAGGTGCCGCGCTCGGTCGTGCACGCCACCGAGCACCGGTGGCAGGACGCGGAGTGGCTGGCGGTCCGGGCGGCCACCGACTGGTCCCGCGCGCCGGTCAGCGTCTACGAAGTCCACTTGGGATCGTGGCGGCCCGGCCTGGGATACCGCGAGCTGGCCGAGGAGCTGGCCGAGTACGTGACGGCGCAGGGGTTCACGCACGTGGAGCTGCTGCCGGTGGCCGAGCACCCGTACGGCGGCTCCTGGGGCTACCAGGTGTCGTCCTACTACGCGCCGACGGCCCGGTTCGGCTCCCCGGACGACTTCCGGCACCTCGTGGACGTGCTGCACCAGCACGGCATCGGCGTGCTGGTCGACTGGGTGCCCGCGCACTTTCCCCGGGACGCGTGGGCGCTGGCCCGCTTCGACGGCGCCGCGCTGTACGAGCACCCGGACCCTCGGCGCGGCGAGCACCCGGACTGGGGCACGCTGATCTTCGACTACGGCAGGCCGGAGGTCCGCAACTTCCTGGTGGCCAACGCGTTGTTCTGGATCGAGGAGTTCCACATCGACGGGCTGCGGGTCGACGCGGTGGCCTCCATGCTGTACCTGGACTACTCCCGCGAGCACTGGACCCCGAACGTCCACGGTGGACGCGAAAACCTGGAAGCCGTGTCGTTCCTGCAAGAGCTGAACGCTACCGTCTACAAGCACCACCCCGGCGTCATGATGATCGCCGAGGAGTCCACCACCTGGCCCGGCGTCACCGCCCGCACCGACTCCGGCGGGCTCGGCTTCGGTCTCAAGTGGAACATGGGCTGGATGCACGACACGCTCGGCTATTTCGGCCGCGCCCCCGAGCAGCGCGAGCTGCCGGATCTCACGTTCTCGTTCAGCTACGCGTGGAGCGAGAACTACCTGCTGCCGCTCTCCCACGACGAAGTGGTGCACGGCAAGGGATCGCTGTGGCGGCGGATGCCCGGCGACGACTGGAACAAGGCGGCGAACCTGCGTTCGCTGCTGGCGGTCATGTGGGCGCACCCGGGGAAACAGCTGCTGTTCATGGGTTCGGAGTTCGGCCAGCGCACCGAGTGGTCGGAGTTCGGCCTGGACTGGGGGCTGCTGGACGAGCCGCTGCACGCCGGCGTCCACCGGCTCGTCGCCGACCTGAACGCCCGATACCGGTCCATTCCGGCCTTGCACACTCTGGACACCAGTCCGGACGGCTTCTCGTGGGTCGACGGCCACAGCGACGACCGCGGTGGCGTCCTGGTGTTCCTGCGGCACGGCGACGACGGCTCGGTCCTCGCCTGCGTCGCCAACCTCACCGCCACCCCACGCGAGGATTACCGGGTCGGCCTGCCCGCTGCGGGCGTCTGGCGCGAGGTCCTCAACACCGACGCCGCGGCGTACGGCGGCTCAGGCGTGGGCAATCTCGGCGCGGTGACGGCCGAGGAAGTCGGGCACCACGGCCGCCCCGCGTCCGCCGCGCTGCGGCTGCCACCTTCTGGCGTGCTGTGGCTGCTGTTCGACAGCTATTCGCATCGGTAATCCCGCCAGGTATTGGACCTGTCACGTTCGGCGACCCTACGTTCGGTGTCGCGGCGAATTCCGCCTCTCGATCGTGACCCTTCAGGAGTGAGCATGACCTCAGATGACCAGGCAGGCGTTTCCCGCGCCGACGTGCTGCGGGGCCTGGGCGCGACCGCGGCGGGGGTGGCGGCGGCGACGCTGCTCGGCGGCAGCACGGCGCAGGCGGCCGAGGCGAGCACGGAGCACCCGAATATCCGCCTGATCAACGAGTACTACGCGGTCTACGCCGAGGGCAATCTCAACAAGCTGCGCCGGTTCTTCGCCCAGGACATCCGCTGGACCATCCCCGGCCACCACCCGCTGGCGGGTACCAAGGTCGGCGTCGAGGAGGTGCTCGCGTTCTTCCGCGCGCTCGGCCAGGCCGGGTTCCGCGCCGAGGGCATCTTCCTGGCCGCGCAGGGCGACTGGGTGGTCGACATGCACCGCGGCTGGAGCACCAAGCCCGAGGGCCTGGACATCACCTGGGCGCTGGCGTTCCGCATCCGCAACCGGCGGATCGTGGAGGCCATCAACTTCCCCAGCGACCAGCACGCCGCCGACGCCTATTTCTGGAAGACGTTCAAGCTGACCTCGCTGCCCGGCAGGCTGGACCCCCGGTAGGCCCGGTCAGAGGTGGCTGGTGAGCGTGCGGAGGAACGCGGGATCGGCGGCGGCGGTGACCGTCACGTCGTAGCGGCCCTGGCGCGCGGGCCAGTCGACGCGGACGGTGCGCCCCGCCCCGACCCGCACCATCCGGGTCGACTGCTCCGAGGCGAGCCGAAGCGTGACCGCCTGCCCCGAGTTGGCGATCACCAACTCCACCGCGCCGCGCAGGGGCAGCAGCCGGGCCCCGACCGAGACGCCCGCCGCCGCGCCGTCGCGGGCGCCGCCGAACTCCCACCAGGACCCGTTCGGACCCTGGACGACCACCCGGTAGGCGGCGCCCGGGAGGGTCAGCGTCTCCGTGTGGCTGCCGGACACGTCCCGGTGGGCCGGTTCGGGGAGTTCGCCCGCGTACGGGTAGATCGCGAAGTGCGCCGACGACCGGCCGGTGTTGACCAGGGTCAGGTCGAGCGTGCCGCGCGGCCCGAGCACGCCGGACACGGTCGTCCGATACGGCACCGGCCGCGCGGGCCTGCCGCCCGGCTCCACGGTCGGCGCCCGCTGCTCGTCCGGCGGGGTCGGGTGCCACCGCGCGATCGGCGCGGGCACCGGCCCCGGCCGCATCAGCCGCGGCGGCCTGCCCGGCCGGGCGAAGTCGAACGCGCCAGTGAGGTCGCCCGCGACCGTGCGCCGCCACGCGCTGATGTTCGTCTCCCGGACCCCGGTCCAGCGCTCCAGCAGCCGCAGCACGGACGTGTGGTCGTACACGGTCGAGTCGACGTGCCCGCCGATCGTCCACGGCGACACGATCGTCATCGGCACCCGCGGCCCCAGGCCGAGCGGCTGCCCGTTGTAGTGCTCCTCGGCGTTGTCGCGCGGCGGGACCGGCGGCGGCACGTGGTCGAAGAAGCCGTCGTTCTCGTCGAAGGTGATCAGCAGCACCGTCTTCGACCAGGTCACCGGGTCGGCGGCGATGGCGTCGAGCACGTCGTAGACCAGATTCGCGCTGCCCACCGGGGTCGAGGCGCCCGGATGCTCGGAGTCCGCGGCCGTCGGCACCAGCCAGCTCACCGCGGGCAGCCGCCGTGCGGCGATGTCGTCCCGCAACCGGCGCACCAGCGTCCCCGGCGCGCTGCGGTACGCGCCCCGCTGGAACAGGCGCCGCTCGGCGGGCGTCAGCGCCGCCACCCCGGCGTCGAACTGCCGCAGCACCCGCGCGCGCTCGTCGGCTGACCGGGCGTGCAGCGAGTCGTAGAACTCCTCGGTGGTGCGGAATCCGCCCTCGACACCCGCCAGGATCTTGCGCCCGATCGCCTTGAACGGCGCGAAGTACTCCACCGCGTTGTCGGTGAAGTTGTCCCACTCCTGGTAGACCTGCCACGACACCCCGGCCGCCTCAAGCCGCTCCGGGTACGTCGTCCACGAGTACCCCGGGTGGCTGTAGGAGTACGCGGCGTTGGTCACCGCCCGCGCGCCGTTCGCCTCGAAACCGGTGGTGCCCGTCCACAGGTAGTTCCGGTTCGGGTTGGTCGAGCCGAACACCGAGCAGTGGTAGGCGTCGCAGATCGTGAACGTGTCCGCGAGTTCGTATTGCAGGCCGATGTCGCGGCGGTCGTAGTAGGTCATGGTGGCCGCGGTCTTCGCCGCGATCCACCCGTCGTTCCAGCCGCGCCCCCACGCCCGGCCGGATCCGGCCCAACTGTGGTCGAGGTCGCCCAGGTACTGGATGTCCGACTCCGGCCGGCCCGCCCGCGCGGCCCCCTCCCGCACCGAGAACGGCAGCACGACCCCGCCCGCGGGGTTCGGCTGCTCGAACACCGACCCGCCCGAGGGCAGCCGCAGCGGATGCCGGTCGCCGAACCCGCGGACACCGCGCAGCGCCCCGAAGTAGTGGTCGAACGACCGGTTCTCCTGCATCAGCACGATCACGTGCTCGACGGCGTCGAGCCCGCCCCGGCGCATCGGCTCGGCCATCGCCGCGTGCACGGACGGGGGCAGCAGGGAAGCGGCGACGGCGGCCCCGGAGATCCCGAGGACCCGGCGGCGAGACAGATCGACCATGCCCGAACCCTCACCCGGCCGGATGAACGTCGCCCGAACCCCGCCGCACACCACGGTGAAGATCCCGGCATGTCCACTATCGGGTGAGCCGCCGCGCTTTCGGAAGATCCGTTGCCCGCCTTCGGCTTCGCCGAATCCGCGGTGCGGTTAGTGTCCGGGATAGACTTCGGACGAGAGAACGGATTGCCTTCGCCTATGTCGCTCCTGGCTGACGTGGCCGCCGCGTCGTTTCGCATCTTCGACGTCGCGCGCACCACCCCGCTCGACCACAATCTCCGGCTCTCCCAGCGCACGGGAGCCGAGGTCTGGCTCAAGCGGGAAGACCTGCAGGTGGGCCGGTCGTACAAGATCCGCGGCGCCTACAACGTGCTCGCGCAGCTCGACGCCGACACCCGCGCGGCGGGCGCGGCGGGCGCGGTGTGCGCCAGCGCCGGAAATCACGGCCAGGGCTTCGCCTACGCGTGCGCGCGGCTGGGCATCCGCGGCCGGGTCTACGTGCCCGGCACCACCCCACGGCAGAAACGCGACCGCATCACCGCCCTCGGCGGCGCCGCGATCGACCTCGTCGTGACCGGCGACACCTACGACGACGCCGCGGCCGCCGCTGGCGAGGACTCCCGGCGGACCGGCGCGACCCTGGTGTCGGCCTTCGACGACCTGCGCACCATCGCCGGGCAGGGCACCATCGCGGTGGAGATCGTGGAGCAGCTGCGCCGCGCCCCGGACGTGGTCGTGGTGCCGGTGGGCGGCGGCGGCCTGCTCGCCGGGGTGGCGAGCTGGTTCGCGGCCAAGCACCCCGCGGTGCGCGTGATCGGCGTCGAACCCGCCGGGGCCGCGAGCATGGCCGCGGCGCTCGCGGCGGGCGAGCCGGTGTCGCTGAGCCGGGTCGACACCTTTGTCGAAGGCGCCGCCGTCCGCCGGGTCGGCGACAAGACGTTTCCCCTGGTCCGCGACAGCAAGGCCACCCTCATGTCCGTCGCAGAGGGCCGGGTCTGCACCGAAATGCTCGACCTGTACCAAATCGACGGGATCATCGCCGAGCCCGCGGGCGCCCTCGCCACGGCGGCGCTGGACAACCTGCCCCTGGACCCCGGCGCCACCGTCGTCTGCCTGCTCTCCGGCGGGAACAACGACGTCAGCCGCTACTCCGAGGTCATCGAGCGCTCGATGGTCCACAGAGGACTGCGCCACTATTTTCTGGTGGACTTCCCGCAGGAACCTGGAGCGCTGCGCCGCTTCCTGGACGAAGTGCTCGGCCCGGACGACGACATCGTCCTGTTCGAGTACGTCAAGCGCAACAACCGCGAAACCGGCCCCGCCCTCTGCGGCATCGAACTCGGCGAGCCGGAAGCCCTCGACGCGTTGCTGAAACGCATGGAAGCCAGCCCCATGCGCTGCCAGGCCGTGGAACCGGACACCGCCCTGCACCGCTTTCTGCTGTGACCACGCGCAAGGCCAGGAGAAATACGCGCCCGTGCCCTACACCAGCTTTGTCGACGTCCTGCTCCTGTTGGTCCGCGACGGGCATGTCCTGCTCGCCCGACGCCACAACACCGGCTACGCCGACGGCCAGTGGAACCTGCCATCCGGCAAGCTGGAAGACGGCGAAGACGTGGTGTCCGCCGTCATCCGCGAAGCCCGCGAGGAAATCGCCATCGATCTCGACCGCGGCGACCTCGACATGGCCACGGCGGTCCACTGCCGCAACCCCGAAGGCGAAGGCCGGGTCGGTTTCTTCTTCCACGCCCGCCAGTGGCGCGGCGAGCCCCGCAACGCCGAGCCGCACAAGTGCTCGCGGATCGACTGGTTCCCCGTCGATCGGCTCCCCGCCGACACAGTGCCCTACACCCGGGCGGGCGTCGAGCAGTTCCGCCGCGGCGAGCGATTCGGCCTGCACGGCTGGCTGTAGCGGTGCGGTCGGGGTGCGGTCAGGTGCGGTAGGGGGTCAGGTCGAGGCCCGGGTACAGGGCGCTCATGCCCGCCAGGGTGTCCTCGGTCCAGTAGGGGCTGCCCGCGGCGGGGAAGCCCAGCAGTTCCCGCCGCCGGGGTGTGGCCGACTCGATGAGGCGGCGGACGGCCGGGCCGGTGGGGGCCGCTGGTGAGCCGGGCCAGGTCTGCTTGTCCAGCCAGGGCGAGCGCGTGGAGTGGAAATTGAGGAAGTGCGCGAAGCGGTGCCCGTGCGGGGCGCGCACCGCGGAGCCCCGGTGCACGGTGGCGCCGGTGAACAGCAGGAGGCTGCCCGCGGGGGCCAGGACCGGGAGTTCGTGCTCGTAGAGGTGGGGGTAGTCGGCGCGGTCGTAGGACGACTCGCCCGCGTCGGTGAGCAGGGGGATCTCTCCGACGGCTTTCTTGGGCACCACGTAGGTGGGCGCGGTGTCGGTGTCGACGTCGGAGTAGTAGACGATGGCGAAGACGCGCTGGTGCTCCCGGGTCGCGGGCGGGCGGACCAGGGTGTTGCGGCCCCAGGCGTCGTTATGCAGGCGCTGGGACTTGGCGGGGGCCAGGGCGGGGCCGTATTTGGCCTGGAGCAGCGAGTCGCCGAGCCGGATGTCCGGCACGCCTAGGACGCGCTCGGTGAATGAGCACAGGTCCGGGTGCGTGGAGATGTCGTTGAGCACGTCGTGCAGGTAGGGGAACCCGGCCGACCTGCGGATGTTCTGGTAGCGGTGCGGGGCGGCGGCGAACTCGTCCCCGGTGGGGAAATACGCCGAGACCGCCTGACGGCATTCGGCCAGGGTCGCGGCGTCGAGGAAATCGGTGACCACCGTGTAACCGTCCTCGTCCAACTGTTCCAGGTGGTCGTCGGAAATGGTCACTGCCGGGCTCCTGTCGACGGTCGGAAAAGGAATCGGTAGCCCGAAGCTAACACGGCCGATTGGCGTCGGACTGTAGGTGATCGACCGGACGGGAGATCTCTGCGGTGATTCTCCGGACTGGCCGCCGTCGCCGATCGACGGAAAGGTGATCGGTGAGCGCGAGAACCGCGCTCACGCCGAACAAAAGCAATCCGATGCCCGGTAAGGGGGTGCCATGATGCAGGAGAACACTCAGGACACCGAGATCGAGTTCGTGGGTCAGCTGGAAGAGGTCACCATGGGGTGGACCGGTCCCACTGACGACTTTGTCGACGGCGACTGGTCCCCGTGACCGCCGGACGGCCACGGCGAGAACGGCCGTGACGTGGCCGCCCCACTTCGGGGCGGCCACGTTCTTCCAGCACGGGCGATTCGCGAAAGGGAGCGCCATGCCCTTGATCTCCGGTTTGCGCGATTCGGCGAATCGGCGGCGGGAATCGTCAGCCGGGTTGCGCGCTTTGCTGGTGGGCGACCAGCCCACGCCCCGTTCGCTGCCGGTGCGCGAATGGGAACTGCCGCGGGCGGTCTGGGATTTCCTGCGGGTCGGCCGGTTGTTTCGGACCGAGGGGCTCGCCGCCGCGCGGCGGGCGATTCCGCCGCGGCGGGAGCACCCGGTGCGCGGCCGGGTCGACCCGGTCACCGCCTTCCACGCGCGGGACGCGGCCTGGCGCGTCCTGGGGCTCGCCCGCACCTTCGGCGGCCGCGGCCTCTGCCTGCACGAATCGCTCGGGGTGTGCGCCGCGCTGCGCGGTCTCGGGTTTCCCGTCCAGGTCGTCATCGGCTACCCCGTGATCGAACTGGCCGACGGCGGCGACGAACTGCACGCCTGGCCTGCTCTGGGCGATGAACCGCTGATCGGGCGGCCCGGCGGGCAGCCGCTCGGCTACGTCGAACTCGACCGCTACCCGGAGGAGGACTTCCGATGCCGCTGACCGCGTTCGGCATGGCAGGCGTCGTGCGGCTCCCCGGCCCGTCCGGCCGGGGCGGGCGGGCCGGGCAGCCGATGCCGGGACCGGTGCCGCCGGTGTGGGACATCGACCCCGGCGACGACGTCGTCCTGTGCCAGGGGCCGCTGGGGCGCTCCGGCCAGGCCGCGCCCGTCGCCGCCGACCGGTTGCTGCTCACCGGCTGGGTCGCGCTGCCGCCCGGGGACGCGCCAATGGCGGCGCTGTGCCGCAGTATTGATGAGCAGGGCGACGCCGCGGTGCGCGCGCTGCGCGGCGACTTCGTGCTCGCCCACCTCTCGCCCGACCGGCGCGTGCTGCGCCTGTACCGGGCGGTCACCGCGCTGATCCCGCTGTTCTGGCGGGCCGAGGCCGACCGGCTGGCGTGGGCGGCGGACCCGGCCCAACTGCTGTCCGGCGGCCGACCCCGGCTGGCCGACGTCGACACCGACCTGCTGCCCATGGTCATCGCCGAGCGCGGCTTCCCGCCCGACCGCTCGTGGTTCCGTGGCGTGCGGCGGCTGCCTCCCGGCTGGCGGCTGACGCTGCGGCCGGGGTCCGCGCCGCGCACCGAGCCGTTTGACGAGCTGCGGCCGGTCGCGGACGCGCCCGCGTCCCTCGCCGACGCCGCCGACGGTGTCCGTGATCACCTCGCGCGGGCCTGCGACCGGCTGCTCGCCGACGAGCCCGCCAGCGTCCTCGCGCTGAGCGGCGGCATCGACTCGGCCGCGGTCGCCTGGGAGCAGGGCAGGCAACCGGGCCGAGGCACGGCCATCCACTACACGCTGGAGTCCTTTCCCGGCTTCGACGGCGACCGCGAGGGCGCGGAGCGGATCGCGCGCGCCTGCGGCCTGTCCTGGGTGCCCTACGAGATGGCCAAGCACGCCCGCGCTGGCGGGGATTACCTGCGGGTGGGCCAGGATGGCGGCCTGCCGCAGACCCATGTGCCCGCCCAAGGGGTCACCGCGGCCGTCGAGCAGGCCGAGACCGACAACGCCACCTTCGTCCTTTCCGGACTCCTGGCCGACCAGGTCTTCGCCCACGACGTCCATCGCGGCCTGTTCGGCCTGGCTGGTCCGCGCGTGCTGGACCCGCGGGTGGCGGGCGAGCCCATCTGGCAACGGATAGCAGGCGCCGCCGCGACGACCTTCTCGTCCACTTCGGACAGAAGTGGATGGCGGTACCTGCGCAGGATGCTCACCGGGGACCCGACGATCGCGTTGCCCGCGCGCGAGGTGATCGTGCACCCCATCGGATTCACCGACGCCGCGGCCGAACGCGTGACCGAGGCGCTGCGCGACGCCGCGGCGCGGGCGCGGCTGAGCCTGCTCGGGTCGGTGGGCGGGCGCGGTCGCCTGCCTCGGGCGCTGCCGCGCGGCATCACCTCGCTGTTCCTGCTGGCGGAAGGCTTCAACACGGCGAACCTGCAAGCCGCGTGGCTCAACCACTGCCTGCCCAAGCGCAAGTTCTTCAGCACCCCGTACGCCGACCGCGACCTCATCGAGTACGCGCTCGCGCTGCCCACGACGCACCGGCTCGGCTTCGGCCACGGCCTGACGGTCGACAAGTTCGCCCTGCGCGTGGCGTATTCCCGCAGCGGGTTGCCCGCGGCCGCGAGCCCGAGGATGCAGCAGGCGCGCATCGACGCGATCTCGGCGGTGTTCGTCAACCAGAACGTCGACGTGTGCCGGGACCTGCTCGGCGGCGACTCGCTGCTGCGGCGGCTCGGGGTGCTCCGGCCCGAGTTCGCCGACGGGTTGACCCCTGGGCGCGTGCACCGCAACGGCGAGGAGATCGCGCGGCTGTGCGTCATCGAGAAGTGGCTGCGCGGACTGAGCTGATTCGGGGCCTGCGCTGATAAGGGGACTGCGCTGATGAAAGGACCGCGCTGATGGAAAGGACTGCGCTGAGCGGCGGGGTCGCTCTGGCCGATGCGGTGGTGTTCGAGGAGTTGCCGTTCGGGGGTGTGCTGCTCGACCGGCGCGGGCTGGCGGTGCACCGGCTGTCGCCGAGGGCGGCGGGCATCCTTCGCCGGGCACTGCGGGGCGAACTCGCGGTCAGCCCGTACGAGTCGCTGCTGCCGACGCCCGAGGCGGGCGACACGCAGCGCGACGCCGTGCTGCGCGCCCTGTGCGACCGCGGCCTGATCCGGTGGACACGCGGCGATGAGTGACGGCGGCGACCCATGACGGCGGCGATGAGTGACGAGCGCGCCGAAGTCGAGCGCGGGCTGGACTGGATCACCGCGCGGCTGCCGACGTTCGCGCCGTGGGCGCGGATCGGCACGCGGCCCGCGGGGGACCGGTCCACGCTCAAGCCGTTCGGCGAACTGGCGATGACCTGCGCCTACCTCACCGAGTGGCGCGCGGCGCGCGGCGCGGACTGGCCCGCGCTGGACGCGGCGCTGAGCCGGTGGCGCGCGTTCGTCGCCGACTGCTGCGCCGACGAGCGCTACCTCTCGACGGTCCGCGCCGACCCCGAGCACGGCGTCTACCGGGTGCAGCCCTACGCCTGGCTGCGGGCGGCCGGGGTGCGGGTGCCCGCGGCGGAGGACGTCGTGCGGGGCCTGTGGCGGGCCGGGCGCCAGCCGAGTTCGGCTGGCCAGATCCACTCGCTGGCCAAGGGCGGCTACGTCCGGGCCCGGCCTGGCTGGGACGACCTCGTGCGCAGGCTGGTGCTGG
The DNA here is from genome assembly GCF_055586285.1 of Actinokineospora sp. NPDC051303. Taxonomy (NCBI): domain Bacteria; kingdom Bacillati; phylum Actinomycetota; class Actinomycetes; order Pseudonocardiales; family Pseudonocardiaceae; genus Actinokineospora; species Actinokineospora sp. NPDC051303. Next base: position 36,581 of record NZ_JBVJIN010000029.1, on the reverse strand, counting down.
GCGCCCCGTGGCCGGACGACCGGCTGGCCCGGGACGCCTACCGGGCCACGCACGCGGTCTTCTACGCCACCGATCTCGGCGGCCGGACCCCCGACCTGACCGAGGACGAGCGGCGCGCGGCGGTCGCGGTGCTGGAGCGCGTCGCCGAGCACGCCCGCCGCGGCAGGCACTGGGACCGGCTGGTCGAGGCCGTGCTCGCGGTGCGCAGCCTCGGCGGCGTCCCCGCCGAGGCGAGCAGGCATGCGGTCCGCGGGGCCCGGTTTCCTTCGGGCGCGACGCCCCGCGACGCGGCCGTGCTGAGCGAGGACTTCGCCGGGTGCTACCACGCGACCCTGGTGAGCGTGCTCGACGGAGTCCAGCGGGAACTAGGCCCTGTCTCGAAGTGCCTGCACGCACCAGCCGCGCCGGATGCGGCCCCTGACGGCACGGCCGCAGACACCGGTACGAGCGGCGCCGCGGCCGCACCGCCAGGAACCACCCGATCACGACTGACACGCACCGGCACTTCGAGACAGGGCCTAGACCGAACCGGGAGCCGGGCATGATCGGGGAGTCGGCCGATGTCGTCGTCGTCGGCGCGGGCCCGGTGGGGCTGCTGCTGGCCGGTGAGCTGGGCCTGGCCGGGGCCCGCGTGCTGGTTCTGGAACGCCAGGCGGGGTTCGACACCCGGCTGCGGGCGCCGGGCATCACCGCGCGCACCATCGAGGCGCTCGACCGGCGCGGCCTGCTCGACCCGCTGATGGCCGCGGTGGAACCCCTGGTCGATCCCGCGCTGATGCCGCGCCGGGCCGCCGATGGCGCCGCGCCCGACGCGGTGCCGATCCGACCCGAGGTGCTGGAACGAGTCCTGGCCGACTGGGCGGCCGGGCTCGGGGTCCGCGTCCGGCGCGGTGTCGAGGTGACCGGGGTGCGGCAGGACGAGACCGGTGTCGAGGTCCGCGCCCAGGACGCCGACGGCCAGCCCGTGGTCCACCGCGCCCGGTACGCGGTGGGCTGCGACGGCGGGCGCAGCGTGGTCCGCAAGTCCGCCGGAATCGCCTTCCCCGGCTCGGACACCGGGTTGGTCGGCTACCAGGCCGTCGCCGACGTCGACGACCCGGACCGGCTGGGCAGGCGGTGGCAGCGGACAGCCACCGGGGTGGTCGCCTACGCGCTCGGGCCCAGCCGCGTCGTGTCGATCGAGTTCGACCGCCCGCCGGTCGACCGGGACGGGCCGGTGACGCTCGCGGAGGTCGAGGCGAGCCTGCGGCGCGCCAGCGGGATCGACGTGCGGCTGCGGAACCCGCGGTCGCTGACCCGGTTCACCGACAACAGCAGGGTCGCCGCCGACTACCGCCGCGGGCGGGTCCTGCTCGCGGGCGACGCCGCCCACGTGCACCCGCCCTTCGGCGGCCAAGGGCTGAACTTGGGCATGCAGGACGCGGTCAACCTGGGGTGGAAACTGGCGGCCGTGGTGGCCGGGCACGCGGGCGAGGACCTGCTCGACACCTACGCCGCCGAGCGCAAACCGGTCGCGGAGCGGGCGATCCACAACTCGCGCGCCGCGGTCGCGATCCTGCGGCCGGGCGCGGCGAACACGCCGCTGTTCGACCTGTTCTACGGCGAGCTGATGAGACTGCCCGAGGTCAAGGCCCGCCTGCACGCCCTGTTCTCCATGACCGACCTGCGGTATCCCACGGCGGGCGACCATCCGCTCGCGGGCACGGCCGCCCCCGACGCCGTGCTCCGCACCGGCCCGAGGACCGTGCGGCTGCACGACCTGTGCGCCGCAGGGCACGCGCTGCTGCTCGACCTGTCCGACGACGCGGACCTCCGCGCCGCCGCGACCCCCTGGGCGGGCCGGGTCGACGTCGTGACCGCGGCCACCGACGCCTTCCCCGGCCTCGCCGCCGTCCTGGTGCGGCCGGACGGGTACCTCGCGGACGTCCTGCCGCCCGGGGGACAGCTCGGGGGTTGGTGCGCGGACGTGCTGAGCCGCTGGCTCGGGCCCGCCCGCGTCCCGACCGGGTGATCGGCCGACCGTCAGGCGAACTGGCCGACCCGGTAGTCGCCCGCGGGCTGCGCGACGATGACGTTGGCCCGGTTGAAGGCGTTGATCAGGGCGATGAGCGACACCAGGGCGCCGAGCTGCTCCTCGTCGTAGTGCTTGGCCGCGTTCGCCCACGCCTCGTCGGTGACGCCACCGGCGGCGTCGGCGATGCGGGTGCCCTGCTCGGTCAGCTCCAGGGCGGCGCGTTCGGCCTCGGTGAACACCGTGGCCTCCCGCCACGCCGCGACCAGGTTGAGCCGCGCCGACGTCTCCCCGGCGTGCGCGGCTTCCTTGGTGTGCATGTCGGTGCAGAACCCGCACCCGTTGATCTGGCTGGCCCGGATCTTCACCAGCTCCTGCGTCGCTGCGGGCAGGGCCGAGCCCGAGACCACCTTGCCCGCAGCGACGATGTGCTTGAAGAACTTGGTCGTGACCGGGTTGCCGAAGAGGTTCAGCCGAGCGTCCATGGTGCACTCCTTGCCGTTGCCGCTGGATACACCTGTCTGACTGACCGGCCCGGCGAGATGTGACAGGACTGGATGTGACCTGCGCCGCTCAGCCGATGTCGGGTCTGCGGTAACCGCGGACCGCCAGCAGCGCGCTGACCCCGAGCACGGCGCCGCTGGCCAGCACCGCGGCCGCCACCGAGCCGGAACTGTCCCAGCCCAGCAGCAGCGCCCGGGTCGCCGCCATGGTGTGCGTGATCGGGTTGACGGTGGCGATCACCCGCAGCCAGTCCGGCAGCGCCGCGACGGGCGCGAACGCGCTGGAGGCGAACATCAGCGGGAACACCGCCAGGAACGCGATGCTCTGCATCGCCTCGACGTCGCGCAGCCACGCGCCGAGCGCGAGGAACACCCAGATCAGCGTCATGATCACCAGCAGGGCGACCGCGAGCGCCAGCGCCGCGCCCCCGACCCCGCCCGCGGGCCGCACGCCGAGCACGACCACCGCGAACACCAGCAGGACAAGCAGTTGCGCGGCGACCCGGGTGAGGTCGGCGAGGCCGCGGGCCAGCAGGACCCAGTGCGGCCCCACGGGCAGGGACCGGAACCGGGTGAGCATGCCGCCGCCCATCTCCCGGACCAGGCCCGCCCCGGAGTTCGCCGCGGGCCCCAGCCCAGCGGTCACCAGCAGGGCGGGCAGCACGTACTCGACATAGCCGACGCCCTCGGGCAGTCGCGCCGGGTCGATGAGATTGCCGAACACCTGGGTGAAGAGCACCAGCATGATCGCGGGCTGGGCCAGGCTGAACACCAGCAGCCGCCGGTTGGCCACCTGGGCGAGCAGGGAGCGCTCGACCAGCACGAGCAACTGCCCCGGGCCGCTCACCGGGCCACCTCGCGCTCGGTCGATCCCCCCGCGGAGCCGTGCGCTGTGCGGCCGTTTCCCGCGATCGCCAGGTACACGTCGTCCAGGGACGGTTCCCGGACGGTCAGGCCGGTGGTGTCGATCTGGGCGGCGTGCAGGGCGGCGATCAGGCGCACCAGGTCGTCGGAGTGCTCGACCGGCGCGCTGAGCAGGTGGCGCTCGCGGTCGCACGCGGCGGCCAAGCCCGCGCCGCGCACCGCGTCGGCGGCGCGCCCGAGGTCGGCGGGGTAGTCGCCGAGGGCGAGGTGGGCGGTGCGGACCCCCACCCGCCGTTTGAGCTGGGCGGGCGTGCCCGCCGCGGCTATGCGCCCGCCGGAAAGCACGACGACCTCGTCGGCCAGGTGGTCGGCCTCGTCGAGGTACTGGGTGGTGAGCAGCACGGTGGCGCCGTTGCCGACGAGACCGGCGACCAGCTCCCACAGCCGGGTCCGGCTTTCCGGGTCCAGACCGGTGGTGGGCTCGTCCAGGAACAGGACTTCCGGGTCGCCAGCCAGGCTCACCGCCAGGTCGAGCCTGCGGCGCAGGCCGCCGGAATAGGTGCGCACGGGGCGGTGGGCGACCGCGGTCAACCCGAACCGCTCAAGCAGGTCGTCCGCCCTGGCGCGGGCCGCTGCCCGGCGGGCGCCGAGCAGGCGGGCGACCAGCCGCAGATTGGCCGCGCCGGACAGCTGCTCGTCCAAGGCGGTGAACTGGCCGGTGAGGCCGATGCGCGCGCGGACGTGCCGGGCCTGGCCGACCACGTCGAACCCGGCCACCCGCGCCGTGCCCGACGTGGGCGGCAGCCGCGTGCTCAGCACGTTGATCAGGGTCGTCTTGCCCGCGCCGTTGTGCCCGAGCAGGGCCAGCACGGCGCCGCGCGGCACGCGCACGGTGACCTCGGCCAATGCCCGCACGTCGCCGAACTCGTGGCTCAGCCCACTGGTTTCCACCATGTAGTCACCCATAATCGCCTGCCCGTGCTCGGCGTAAAGCGAATCGCGCGAATTCCCCCGGAATGGTCTTGTCGGCTCCGCCTTCGGAGGCTACGGAAGGCGCGCGGACCGGTCAACGCCGAATAGGACAGTCCATTAGCGCCGTAGCTCTCCGGGGTTACGCCAATAGGGTGGCGCGGCGGTCCCCGGGCCCGCGTGCGGCGAACCCCGGCGGTCGCCAAGAGCTGTCGCGCACTGCCGAGTGGGGTACGATTGTGACCGGAGCCCAGTATTGACACTCGTTATCGTGTGCTGCCCGGCTTATCGGTCACCGCGCTTTCTGTGCCGCTGACACGAAAGCCAGGTGTGGTGAAAGCAAGAAATTCTACCGTTGGGGGAAGTTTTGCCGACCCACGTTCTTCGATCCGTGCGCGCCGCCCGAGTGCCGGGGGTGCCTCGGTGATGCGCACCAGCCCGCGCCAGAACGAGATACTGACGCTGATCGCGCGCGGGCTGTCGACCAAGGAGATCAGCAGACGGTTGGCGATCTCGCCGAAGACGGTCGAGTCCCACCTGCAGCGGCTGTTCGACCGCTACGGCGTGCGCAACCGCGCCGGGCTGGTGAGCAGATGGCTGTCGTCTTCCGCGGAGGTGCGCGCGCAGGTCCTCGACTCGGTGCGCGAGCGCGGCTGACCGGGAACGCCGGTGCTGAACAGGTAGTTGCGGTGGCGGTCGTCAATCCGCTGCGCGCGCCGCCACCCCGACTCGCCCAGGGCGAACATGCGGTAGCCGAACCCGGCCAGCCAGTCGCGGACGGCCTCGGGCGCGCGGCCGAAGCGGCGCAGATGGCGGTCCTCGATCTCCAACAGCAGCGTGGGGGCGTGGCGTTCCAGCAGGTCGGCGCCGCCCCGCAGGACGTCGAGTTCGGCGCCTTCGACGTCGGCCTTGACGAAGTCGACCCGGTCGAGGCCGACCCGGTCGCAGAACCCGTCCAGGGTGAGCGTCGGCACGGCGAACTCGGCCTGGTCGTCGAACTCCGCGTTCGAGCCGAGGCCGGTGGCGCCGTCGGTCAGGAAGGAGCGGCCGGTGACGAACCGCCCGTGGCGCAGCGGAACGCTCATCGTGTGCGTGCCCGGCCTGCTGCCCAGGGCCAGTCGGTGCCAGCGCACCGAAGGGCGGTCACGCAGGCCGAGGAGACGGGACGCGGTGGCGTGCGCGAAAGGCAGCGGCTCGATGCTGTGGACCGCGCCGTCCCGGCCAGCCAGCCGGGCGAGTTCCGCGGTGTAGAGGCCGAGCGCCGCGCCGATGTCCAGGCACACGTCGCCGGGGCGGACCAACTCGCGCAGTCCGAGCAGTTCCGGTTCGACCCACTTTCCCGCTCGGGCGAGCGCGTGAATGCCCGAGTCGACCAGGCGGTCGCGCATCCGTCGCAACGGGTGCGCCGCGGGGAACACAACGGTGGGCGGCATGTGGAAGTTCACTCCCGAATAATCGCTCGATGACGCGTGCGGGCATCTCCGGTCAACGCTAACCCCATAGTCACCCGCGTCGCGTCGCCGCGCTGAGGGACTTTCGCGCACCGCCCGGAGAGGGACAAATCGCACGGCGCGGCTCCCGGGAGCCAGTCCGGAACTGGCTCTTTCTGGGGACGCGGTCGGGCCGCCGCCCTTACTAGCCTGGCCTTTTTCGGTGTGCGCGGTCGTGCGCCCCGTAATTCGGCCCCGGCGGATCGGGTGAAAAGGGTGATGGGCTCGATGACGAGAACAGTGGAACCCGCGTCGACGGCCCGCGCGTTTCCCGTGGTGAATCGTGATTTCGTGATCATCATGTGCTGTGCGGTGTTCGCCGCTGTGGTGACCCAGACCGGATTGCCCACGCACCGGATCTGGGCGTGGTGGGCGCTGGCGGCCTATCTCACCGCGGCGATCGCGCTGCTCCTGCGCCCCGCGTGCGACCGCGCGCTGCTCGTCGGCTCGGTGACCGCGGGGGCGCTGGTCGGCCCGCTCGCGCACATGGCGCTCACCGGCCAGGAGCAGAACGAGGTCACCGTCGTGTTCGCCGCCGCCGAGCGGCTGCTCGGGGACGGCCCGCTCTACCCGGTGGGAGCCGCGCTGGCCGACGCCGCCGCGTCAGCCGGGGCCGACGCCTACTTCCCGTACCTGCCCGGGATGGCGCTGCTCGGCGTTCTCGCGGTCCTGGCCGAGCGGGCGGGCCTCGGTCCGCTGCTCGCCGACCCCCGACTCACGTTCGCGCTGCTGCACATGGCCGCCGTCGCGGTCGTGCTGCGCCGGGTGGGCCACCGGAAACCCCAGGTGTGGCTGGTGCTGGTGGCCTCGCCGCTGGCGGCGCTGCCGCTGTCCGCAGGCGGGGACGACCTGCCGGTCGTGGGCGCCCTGTTGGTTGCTGTCGTGCTGTCCGCCGCGGGCAGGCCGGTCCGTGCGGGACTGGCCCTCGGCCTGGCGTGCGCGGCGAAGCTCACCGCGTGGCCGGTGGCGGTCGTGCTGGCCGTCGCGGTCCTGCGCGGCCGTGGGCGCCGGTCCGCCGCGCTCCTGGCGGGCGCCGCGGCGGCGGTGGTGTCGGTGTTCCTGGGCCCAATCCTGCTCACCTCGGCCCCGGGGCTGCTGGTCCACGGTGTCCGCTTCCCCGCGGGACTGGAGCCGGTCCCGTCCCCGGCGGGAACGCCGTTTCCCGGTCACCTGATCGCCGAGCACCTGCCCCACGGCAGGCTGACCGCGCTCGCGCTGCTCGCGGCTGCGCTCGTGGCCATGCTCGTCGCGCTGCTCCGCTCGCCGCCGCGCACCGAGCCCGCCGCGGCGTTCTTCAGCGCCGCTGGCCTGACCCTGGCCACGCTCCTGCTGCCCGCCACCCGGGTGGGCTACCTGGTCTACCCGCTCGCCTTGGTCGTGGTGGGCCTGCTGGTGAGGCGACAATGGAGTGCGGGGAGTGCGGCGACGAGAGGGGCGGCGCGCGGTGACACGGCGAGACTGGGGTAGCGACACGGCCCGGACATGGGCCCGGCGCTGGGGGACGCGCGCGGCGGTGGCGCTGTTGTTCACCGCCGCGTTGTGGTCGTTCCTGCGCGGGTCACTGCCCTCGGAGTGGGGGACCGCGGTGCGGGTGTCGGTCGCGGTGGCGCTCGCGGCGACCCAGAGTGTGCCCGTGCTGTGGTGGCGCCGGGCTCCGGTGGCAGCGTGGGCGGCGCTGATGGCCGCCTGCGGCGCGGCGTACGGGCTCGGGGCGTGGCTCGGGGACGCGACCGGGAACCTGTTCACCCCCGGGCAGTTCGGCCTGGTGTCGGTGCTGTTCGGCGTCGGGATGGGCGTGCGCCAGGTGGTGGCGGCGGTGATCGCGGCGGCGACCCTGGTCGCGGCGCTGGTGGCCCAGGTCGGCGAGACCGAGGTCGCGGTGCTGGTCGTGGTGACCGCGGTGCTGCTGGGCGCGTCCCGGGCGGCGCGGGCGGAGATCGCGCGGGCGCTGGCGGTGCGCGAGGAGCGCACCCGGATCGCCCGCGAACTGCACGATGTGGTGGCCCACCACATGTCGGTGCTGGCCGTGCAGGCCGAAACCGCGCCCTACCGGCTCGACGGGGTGCCGCCGCGGGCGGCCGAGGAGTTCCGCGAGGTGGCCGAGAAAGCCCGCCAGGCACTGGACGAGATGCGCAGCCTGCTCGGCGCGCTGCGGTCGGAGGAATCCGCCGAGCGGGCGCCGCAGCCGACGCTGGAGCAGGTGGAGGCGCTGGTCGAGTCCGTGCGCCGGGTCGGCACGCCGGTGTCGCTCGACCTCGACCGGCGGGCGCGGCGACTGGAGCCGCTGCGCGCGCTGTCGGTGTACCGGATCATCCAGGAAAGCCTCAGCAACGCGCTCAAACACGCGGCGGGCGAGCCGCTGGAGGTCCGGGTGACCCGCGACGACGACGCGGTCCGGGTCCGGGTCCGCAACCGCCTGGTCACCCCGGCTGGCGCGGCGGGCCATGGCATCCTGGGCATGCGGGAACGCGTGGACCTGCTCGGCGGCACGGTCCGAGCCGAGCCGGACGGCGCGGGACATTTCGTCGTGGACGCGGTGATCCCCGACGCGGGAGGAGTCCGATGATCCGGGTGGTCGTCGTCGACGACCAGGCGATGGTGCGCGAGGGTTTCGGCGCGCTGCTGGACCGCCAGCGGGACATGACCGTCGTCGGCGCGGCAGGCGACGGCGAAGAGGCGCTGGCGCTGTGCGCGCGCGAGAAGCCCGACGTGGTGCTGATGGACATCCGCCTGCCCGTCATGGACGGCCTCACCGCGACCCGCCACCTGCTCAACGGCCCCGACCGCCCCCGCGTCCTGGTCCTGACCACCTTCGACCTGGACGAGTACGTCTACGAAGCCCTCCGCAGCGGGGCGAGCGGGTTCCTGCTCAAGGACGCCCGAGCCGAGGAACTGGTCCACGCCGTCCGGGTCGTCGCCGAGGGCCACGGCCTGCTCGCCCCCCGCGTCACCGGCAGACTGATCGAACGCTTCGCCGCCCTGTTCCCACCCCACCAGCCCCGCCCCCCGCGCCTAGCCGACCTCACCAGACGAGAGACCGAGGTCCTCACCGAAATCGCCCGCGGCCTGTCCAACGCCGAAATCGCCGACCGCCTGTCGATCGCCGAGGAGACAGTGAAGACCCACGTCGGCCGCATCCTGCTCAAACTCGACCTGCGCGACCGCGTCCAAGCGGTCGTCCTCGCCTACGAAAGCGGCCTGGTGTCCCGCGGCCGGACCTGACCGGGTCGTGGCGAGCGGGTCCGTGAAACGTGTCCGTAAAGTGTCCCCGGACGGCCAAATCGTCCACAGAGGACGGCCGTTGACCTGTGTGTTTGTGGGCCGCCCGGGGCTCGAACCCGGAACCTACTGATTAAAAGTCAGCAGCTCTACCGATTGAGCTAACGGCCCTCAGCGATCAGTGTAGCGGGCGGCGTGGGTGGTTCCTCAGGCCGTTGTGGCCGGGTCGGGGTGTTCGCTGTCGGTGAGGGCGTAGTGGGTGACGGTGTCTTCGGGGAGGGCGCGGCCGGTTTCGTAGGCGGTGGTGAAGGCTGCGTCGCCCAGGGTGGTTTTGGCCTGGTCTAGGTACTGGAAGTGTGGTCCGGCAAGGGATTTGGCGGCTTCGGGTGAGCTGCCGACGCTTTCCCAGACGACGGCGGCGGCGCCGAAGAGGGTGGCGGCGCGGGTGTGGTCGCCCTGGCGGGCGGTGGCCCAGGCGAGGGTTTCCAGTTGGTGCGCGCGGCCGAAGGGGCTGTCCAGGGCGAGTTCGCCGAGGATGCCTTCCCTGGCGGCGGCGATCGCCCTTGCCGGGTCGCCGTAGAGGGCTTCTAGGCAGGCTTGGCCGTAGCGGGCCATGGCGCCGTAATAGGTGTCGCCGTTGGTGGTGGCGAGGGTGAGCATGCGGGTGATCGAGGCGCGGCCAGCGGGGAGGTCGTTCGCGGCGGGGGCGGCCATGGCGTGGATGAACAGGGGGTGCAGTTCGCGGCGGGGGTCGCCGTCGGCGCGGAAGGCGGTGGCGGTGGTCGCGGCGAGGGCCGCTGCCTGGGTGAAGCGGCCGCGCAGGAGTTCGCGGAAGCAGCGGACGTAGGCGATGTGGTTTTTGGTCGGCTGGTCTTTGGGCAGTTTGGCCGCTTGAGCGAGCCGGGCCGCCGCGGCGTCGAAGTCGTACTGCCACAGGGCGTAGAGGGCGCTGACGCTCAGGGCGAGCGGGCGGTGCGGGTCGTCGTCGGCGGTGGCGGACAGGGCGCGGTCCAGCCAGAGGCGGGCCTCGCTGTTGAAGCCGCGCAGCGTCCAGTACTCGCTGATCCGGTTCATCATGCGCAGGGCGACGGTTTCCTCGCCGGGCACGGACACCGACCAGCCCAGGGCAGCGCGCAGGTTCGCGTGGTCGCGGCGGAGCCGGTCCAGCCAGGTGAGCTGGCGGGGGCTGGTCCAGTCCGCGTCGGCCTGGTCGGTGAGCCGGTCGAACCAGTCGCGGTGCAGGCGGCGGACCCGGGCGAGGTCGCCCGCTTCCTCAAGGCGCTCCTGGCCGTACTCGCGCAGCGTCTCCAGCATCCGGTACCGGGTGGCGCTGTCGTGGGCCTCGCGCAGCAGCACCGATTTGTCGAGCAGGCCGTCGAGCAGGTCGAGCACGCCGTCGCGGTCGAGGCCGAAGTCGCCGCACACGCGCTCGGCGGCGTCGAGGTCGAACGACCCGGCGAACACCGACGCCCGCGCCCACAGGGTCCGCTCGTCGGCCGAGCACAGGTTGTGGCTCCACTCGATGGTGGCCAGCAGCGCCCGCTGCCGCGCGGGCGCGGTGCGGTCGCGGGAGGTCAGCAGCGGCAGGTGCGCGGTGAGCCGGTCGAGGATCTGGCGCGGGGACAGCGACCGGACGCGGGCCGCGGCGAGTTCGATCGCCAGCGGCAGCCCGTCGAGCCGCTCGCACAGGCGGGCGACGTCGGCGCGGTTGTCGTCGGTCACCTGGAAAGCCGGGTCCACCATGGCCGCCCGGTCCACGAACAGCCGCACGCCGTCGTACGACATGAGGTCGGCGGAGGTCTCGCCGTCGCGGGGCACCGCCAGCGGCGGCACGCGCACTATCCGCTCACCGTTGATGTTGAGCGATTGTCTGCTGGTGGTCAGCACTGTCACGCCGGGACAGTCGGCGAGCACGGTCCGGATCAGGTGGACGCAGGCGTCGACAAGGTGCTCGCAGTTGTCCAGCACCAGCAGGGTTTCGCGGTCGCGCAGGTGGTCGAGCACGGCCCGCTCGGCGGGCGCCCCGGTCTGGTCCCGCAGGCCGAGGCGGTCGGCGACCAGGGTGGCCAGCAGGGCGGGGTTGCGCAGTTCGGCGAGGCCGACGAACACGATCCCGTCGGGGTAGCCGCCGGTCGCGGCGATCTCGCGGGTGACCGTGGTCGCCAGCCGGGTCTTGCCGACGCCGCCCGGCCCGGTCAGCGTGACCAGCCGGGCGGTGGTCAGCAGGTCGCGGACCTGGGCGTTCTCCCGGTCGCGCCCGAGGTAGCTGGTCAGCTCGATCGGCGGCCCACCGGCCAAATCGCCGCCACCACCTTCGCCAGCGCACCGGACAACTCCGGCCAATGTAACCGATGCCCAGGCGCGGTGACACCGCCGCGCCCGGGCATCGGCCGCGCTGGTCAGGAGTGCGGGCAGGTGTCGCGGTACTCGGCCAGTTCGCTGTTCTTCGGCGCCGGGCAGAGCAGGGCCTCATAGCGGGTGTCGTCGTCCACGAAGCGCTTCATCCAGGCCACGGTGAGCCCGCCGATCAGGGGGTTCTCGACGGTGAACGTGCCGTGCGTCGCCGTGCTGACCTCCGCGTAGGCGCGTTCCCTCGCACTAGTCATGCCGGTGTAGAAGCGCTCGGCGTGCTGGCCGACGACGGTGACGGTGTCCCGGGACCCGCCGATGATCATCGTGGCCGCGGTGATCTCGGGCCAGGTCTTGTCCGTGTGGTACGGGGCCAGCGGGACAGCGGCCTTGACGCTGGTCCGCGTCGCCGCCGCCCGCAGCGCGCCGCCGCCGCCCATCGAGTGGCCCATGACCGCGAGCCGCTTCGCGTCGAGCCGGGCGCGCACCTGCGACGGCGCGCGGGAGGTGAGGTAGTCCAGCGCGGCGACAAGCTGCTGCCCACGCGAGTTGGGCTGGTCGTAGCGGGAGTCGGTGTCGATGGTGATCACCACGAAGCCCTGGGAGGCCAGGCGCGGCCCCAGCCATTTGACGTGCGTCTGGGTGGAGACGTAGCCGGGGGAGATGGCGATGCCGCCGAAGGTGCCCTTGCTGGTGTCGGTGGGGTAGTAGACCGTGCCGCTGCCGAACCCGACCGCCGCCGCGTCGGAGACGGTGTGGGTGGCGTACGCGAACGGGCCGAGTGGGGCGCGCACGCTGTCCCAGGTCGGCGCGGGGCCACGCTGGTAGGACACCGGGGTCGGCGCGGCGTCCGCCTGGAAGACCGCGGCGGCGGTGAGCGCGAGCACGGCGGGGATGACGGCGAGCGACGCCTTGATACGTGTTTTCCGCATGGGGGTTCTCCTTAGTGGACAGTGCCGAGATAGGCGTCTGAGACCGCGCTGTCGTCGAGGAGCGCGGCGACCGGGCCGGAGGCCGCGACCTTGCCGTGCGCGAGGACGTACGCGGTGTCGCACAGGTGGCGCACGAGCCGCACGTTCTGCTCGACCAGCACCACGGCCGTGCCGTCGCGGGTGATGTCGGCGAGGATGCCTGCGACCTCGTCCACCGCGACCGGGGACAGGCCGCTGGACGGCTCGTCCAGCAGGACCAGCTTGGGCTCCGACATCAGGGCCCGGGCGATGGCGACGGCCTGCTGCTGGCCGCCGCTGAGCCTGCCCGCAGCTTCCGCCGCCCGCTCCCGCAGCCAGCCGAACCGGTCGTAGGCCCGCGCGAGCCGGGCCCGCTGGACCTTGCGCGGGTGCCCGTAGGCGCCGAGCAGCAGGTTGTCCTCGATCGACATGTTCGGGAACAGCCTGCGGTTCTGCGGGCACAGGGCGATGCCCGCGCGCACCAGCACCCCGGTGTCGTGCCCGGTGACGTCCACCCCGGCGAGGGTGATCCGACCGCCGCGGCGCGGGGCCTGGTTGTGGATGCCCAGCAGGGTGCTGGTCTTGCCCGCGCCGTTCGCGCCGAGGACGCCGGTGACGGCGCCCGCTTCCGCGCGCAGGCTGACGTCGCGGACGGCCACGGTGGGGCCGAAGGCGACGGTGAGGTTGTCGACGGTGAGCATCGTCATGCCTCTCCCAGGTAGGAGGCGATGACCGCCTCGTCGGCGCGGATTCGCTCCGGCGTGCCCTCGGCCAGCACCGCGCCCGCCGCCATGACCACGACGGTGTCGGCGAGCGGCATCAGGAACTGCATGTTGTGGTCGACCACGACCACCGCGACGCCCAGCTCGTCCGCCGCCCGGCGGACCGCGTTCGCCAGGGCGGCCGCCTCGGCGGTGTCCATGCCCACGGCGGGCTCGTCCAGCAGCAGCACCCTGGGGCCGGTGGCCAGCGCGAGGGCGATCATGGCCAGCCGCTGGGCGGCGCTGGTGAGCGACGCGCACGGCTGGTCGAGCAGCCCGTCGAGGCCGAGCAGGTCCGCGAGCCGGTCGTCGGACCACGCTGGCCGCCCCCGCCGCTCGCCGTGCGCGAGGCGCAGGCCCTGGCGCAGCGTCCAGGAGCCGAACAGGCGGGTCGTCTGGAACGTGCGGGCGATTCCGGCGTGGACGGCGCGGTGCGCGCCCTTGCCGGAGGCGACTTTCCCGTCCAGGGTGACCGTGCCCGAGGTGGGCTCGTGGGTTCCGGCGAGGACGCCGAGCAGGGTCGTCTTGCCCGAGCCGTTGGGGCCGATCAGCCCGAGGACGGCGCCCGCGTCGAGGGTGAACGACACGCCGTCCACGGCGGCGACTCCGCCGAACCGCTTCACGACCCGGTCGACTGTCAGCAGCGCGGTCACGCGACCGCCTCCTTCCGGCGGACTTTCCGGGTGAGCGCGGTGACCCCGCCCAGGATTCCGTTGGGCGCGAGCAGGGTGACGGCGATGAACAGCACGCCCAGCACGATCTGGCTGACCCCGGGGCCGAGGTTCAACAGTTGGGTGAGCCCGATGACGACGACGGCGCCGACCACTGGGGCCAGCAGCCGCCCGGCCCCGCCGAGGCCGAGCGCCACGAACATCAGGAAGCTCTGCACGAAGGTGAACTGCGACGGCGCGATGACCCCGTTGTACTGTCCGAAAAGGACACCCGCCCAGCCCGCGAACCCGGCCGAGACGACCACCGCGAGCAGCTTCACCCGCGCGGTCGGCACGCCCAGGTGCTGCGCCAGGTCCTCGTCCTCGCGGATGGCGCGCAGCCGGTCGCCGAAGCGGCTCACCGAGATCAGGTGGAACCCGGCCAGCCCGCCGCCGACGGACACCGCCAGCAGCGTGATCGTCGCGTCCAGCGAGTAGCCCAGGTCGACCGGCCGCCCGGTTGGCCCGCCGGTGAAGTCCGCGGCGTTGGTGAACACCAGGAACGCCACGGCGGTGAAGAACATGGTGCCGATGGCGAAGTACTGCCCGCGGGTGCGGCTGAACACCAGGGCGACCAGGAACCCGACGAGCATCACCGCGGCCACCGAGACGAGGGCGGCGACGGTCATCGGCAGCCCCTTTTCCAGCAGGATCGCCGAGAGGTAGGCGCCGCCGCCGAAGAACGCGGCGTGCGCCATGCTCGGGTAGCCGCCGAGGCCGAGGATGACGTTGAGGCCGGTCAGCGCGATCGTCCAGACGACCACCAGGAGCGCGACCTGCCCCTGGTCGCCCTGGAGTCCGGTCAGCGCCAGGTAGGCGAGGACGCTCAGCAGCGCTGAGCCGCCCAGCGCCGGGCCGTGGTTGCGCATGTCAGGCCACCCTTCGACCGTTGGCGCCGCGCAGCCCGCCGGGCTTGAGCACCAGGATGAGCACGAGCAGCAGGAACCCGAAGGCGCTCTGGTACGCCGAGCTCAGGTACGCCGAGCCCAGCCCCTCCACGACGCCGAGCACGAGCCCGCCCGCCACCGCGCCCCACACGCTGCCCAGGCCGCCGACCACGACCACCACGAACGCGCTGAGCAGCACCTCGTCTGCCATGTACGGCGAGACCTGGAACGTGGGCGCGTAGGCGATCGCGGCGATGCCCGCGAGCAGCCCGGCGATGAGGAACGCCAGCGTGTACTGCCTGCGCAGGGGGATGCCGAGCATCGCCGCCGCGCCGCGGTCCTGGGCCACCGCCCGCATCGCGCGGCCGAGCGAGGTCCGCGACAGGATCAGGTGCAGCGCCGTCAGCGCCAGCACGGCCAGCACGACCAGGGCGATCTTCACCCCGGACAGCGAGACCCCGCCGATCTCCACCAGCACCCGGTCGTACGGGGTGTCCATCGAGCGGCCCTCGCCGCCGAACAGCCGCAGCGCGACGTTCTGCAGGATCAGCATCAGGCCCAGCGCGACCGCGGGGGCCGCGGCGGGCTTGTCGATGATCCACCGGTAGGCGATGACCTCGGTCAGCACCGAAACCCCGCCGCCGCAGGCGATCCCGGCCAGGGCGGCGAGCGCGAACGGCAGGCCCGCCGCGCTCGCCGACCAGGTCGTGTAGGCCGCCAGGACGATGACGCCCGCGTGCGCGAAGTTGGGGACCTCCATCACCCCGTAGACCAGGGTGAGCCCCACCGCGACCACGGCGAACAGGCAGCCGAGGAAGACTCCGTTGACCAGCACCTGGATCACGCGCAGGTGTCCTCTGGGAAGACGGGGTCGATCACGACGCCGTCGCGGGTGTCGAACACCATCGCGCTGCGCAGGGTCCGCTTGCCCGGGCACCACGCGGTGACCTCGGAGGCGGTGCGCGCGTTGCGGCCGGTGAACAGCAGCCCGCCGTCGCCGGGGAGCCAGCCGCTGACCGTGCCCTCGGGCACGGTGATCTCGCCCAGCGCCTTCTGGATCTTCTCCGGGTCGGTGACGCTGTCGGCCTTGGTCATGGCCGCGGCGACGATGAACGGGAAGTCGTGCGCCCACATGGTCAGGTCCTGCGGGTACTCGTTGAACCGCGCCTGGTACGCCTCGGCGAAGGACTTGGCGGCGGGGTTGGCCGACGTGGTCGGCAGCGTCCCGGCGCAGTCGTAGTTGTCGGCCATGATCGAGTCGAACTGGGCGCCCAGGATCGCCTCGGCCTGGTCGGGGTTGACGCCGCTGCTGTGGATGACCGGGCCGGTGTAGCCGGACTGCCGGAGCTGCTTGAGCACCGGCAGGATCACCGCGGTCACGCTCGACAGGTAGACCGCGTCGGGCTTGGCGGCCAGCGCCGCGCTGATCGCGTTGCTGTAGTCGGTGGAGCTGAGCGGGAACTCGGCGGTCGCGGCGATGGCCACGCCCTCGGCTTGCGCCGACTTCGCCACGAGCTGGGTCAGGCCCTCGGCGTACGGCTCGCCCTTGGCGGTGATCACCGAGATGCTCTTGGTGCCCAGCTCGCGCTTGGCGTAGTGCAGGCAGCCGGGCACGTAGGTGGGCGACGCGCCCCGGGTGAGGAACAGGTTCGGGCTCAGGTCGAGGATGCCCGGGTAGCTGGAGTCCAGGATGTTGACCATCGGGACGGGCTGGCGCTTGAGCTGCGGGACGTAGGTGTCCGAGCCGAGCCCGTAGGCGATGACCGGGATCTTCTGGGCTTGGATCATCTCGCGCAGCGCCGTCACGCCGGTGGTCGCGGCGTCGGAGCGGTCGTCGGCGTAGGTGATCTCCAGGGTGCGCTTGCGCCCGCCGACGGTGAAGCCGGTCTTGTTCAGGGCCTCCACGCCCATGGTGAGGGCGTTCTTCTGCGCCGGGCCGAGGGTGGAGTAGATGCCCGACAGGGACAGGATCGCGCCGACCTTGACCGTGTCGCCGTCGTTCGCGCCGCTGGTGGCGCCGCAGGCGGCCGATGCCGCGAACACCGCCGCCGCGGCCAGTGCCGCCGCTGATCTGGATCGCATGGGAGTCCTTCGGGGTCGGGAGTGATGTGGGGCGAGTGATGTGGGGCACTGTAAGTACGAAACCGGGAGTTCACAAGAACGTCGTTCGAGATTGTCGAATCCAGCGAGGGCGATACGGCCATTTGGAGTAATAAACGGACGCGGTGAGCGGTCGATTTCGGTCTGTTTCCGCAGAACAATCGAACCTTGTTCGGCTATGCCGAATCAGCTACCGTGGCGAACCCTCGCCCTCGACGCCCCGGGAGTCGCCCATGTCCGCGTTCACCAGCACCGACGGCCTGCCGATCCACGTCGCCGAGTGGCCGAGCCGGGGCGAGCCGCGCGCGGTGGTGCTGATCGCCCACGGCATGGGCGAGCACTCCGCCCGCTACGGGCGCCTCGCCGAGCACCTCGCTGGCCTGGGGCACGCGGTGTACGCCTGCGATCACCGCGGCCACGGCCGCAGCATGGCGGGCGCGCCCGGCCACCTCGGCCCGGACGGCTGGACCCGGCTCGTGGCCGACCTGGCCGCGCTGGCCGGGCGGCTGCGCGACCGCCATCCCGGCCAGCCGTTAGTCCTTTTCGGACACAGCATGGGCTCGTTCGCCGTGCAGCACTGCCTGCTCGACCACCCCGGCCTGGCCGACGCCGTCGTCCTGTCCGGCACCACCGCCCTGGACGAACTCCTGCGCGCCCCCGTCGACCCCGGCTCCGGCGGCCTCTTCGCGACCTTCAACGCCGCCTTCGCCCCCAACCGCACCGGGTTCGACTGGCTCAGCCGCGACGAGTCCGAAGTGGACGCCTACGTCACCGACCCGCTGTGCGGCTTCACCCTCGACGAGCAGGGCATGGCCGACCTCAACGCGGCCGCGCCCCGGCTGGCCGAGCCCCCCGCCGTCGCGCCGACCCTGCCCCTGTACGTCATGGTCGGCGACCGCGACCCGCTCAACGCGGGCCTCGCCCTGTCCGACCTGCTGGTGAGCCGCTACCGGGCGGCGGGCCTGACCGACATCACCTACCGCGCCTACCCGGGAGCCCGGCACGAGGTGCTGAACGAGACGAACCGGGACGAGGTGACCGCCGACCTCGCCGCCTGGCTCGCCCGGGTGACCGGCCGGTGACCGGTCAGACGGCCCCCTGGGCGCGCAGCGCCGACACCGCGCCCAGGTCGTCCGGCTGGCCCTCGCCGTCGCGCTCGGCCTGGACGTGCCGCAGGTACGCGGCGGCCTCCCGGCGCACGCGCCGGTCGTCCCAGCCCAGCGCGACCCCCAGGATCTCGGCGGTGGCCTCGGCGGACTCCGCGCCGCGGTCCTTGGACTCGATGGCCAGCCGGACCCGGCGCGCCAACACGTCCGTGACGGTGCGGGCGCCCTCGTGCGTCGCGGCGTAGCGGACCTCCGCGCGCAAGTAGGCGTCGCCGCTGGGCAGCGGCCGGGCGAGAGCGGGGTCCGCGGCGATCAGGTCGAGGACTTCGCCGACGAGCGAGCCGTAGCGGCGCAGCAGCCGCTCCACCCGCTCGACGGGCAGGCCGTGGTCGCGGGCGAGCGCGGCCCGGCCGTTCCACAGCGCGTGGTAGCCCTCCGCGCCGACGAGTGGGATGTCCTCGGTGACCGACGCGGGAATGTCGACGAGGCCGCGCACGGCCTCGTCCACCGCGTCCTTGGCCATCACCCGGTATGTCGTGTACTTCCCGCCCGCGACCACCACGAGTCCCGGCACGGGGGAGCCGACGATGTGCTCCCGGGAGAGCTTGGTGGTGTCTTCGTCCTTTCCGGACAGCAGCGGGCGCAGCCCGGCGTAGACGCCGTTGATGTCGTCCTTGGTCAGCGGGGTGACCAGGACGCGGTTGACCTGGGCGAGCAGGTAGTCGACGTCGGCGGCGCTCGCGGCGGGGTGCTCCTTGTCCAGGTCCCAGTCGGTGTCGGTAGTGCCGACGATCCAGTGCCGCTCCCAGGGGATGACGAACAGGACGCTCTTGTCGGTGCGCAGGATCAGGCCGGTGCGCGCGTCGATGCGGTCACGCGGCACGAGCAGATGGACGCCCTTGGACGCGCGCACGCGCACGCTCGCCGCGTCGGCGAGGGCCTGGGTCTCGTCTGTCCACACGCCGGTGGCGCTGATGACGCGTTTGGCCCGCACGGTGATCCGCTCACCGGTTTCCTGGTCCGCGACAACCGCGCCCACGACCCGCTTACCGTCGCGCAGGTAGTCCACGACTTTGGCCTGATTGGCGACCAGTGCGCCATAAGAGGCCGCCGTACGGGCAAGAGACATGGTGTGCCGCGCGTCGTCCACTTGCGCGTCCCAGTACTGCACCGCGCCGACGAGCACGTCCGGGGACAGCCCGGGAGCCACCCGCAGCGCGTGCCGCTTGGACAGGTGCCGGTGCCGGGGCGTCGTCCTCGACGCGCCCATGGTGTCGTAGAGCAGGATTCCGGCGCCGACGTACGGGCGTTCCCACACGCGATGGGTCAGCGGGTAGAGGAACGGGACGGGCCGCACGAGGTGCGGGGCGAGCCGCCCCAGCAGCAGGCCGCGTTCCCGCAGCGCCTCGCGGACCAGGCCGAAGTCCAGCATCTCCAGGTAGCGCAGCCCGCCGTGGATCAGCTTGCTGGCCCGGCTGGAGGTGCCCGACGCCCAGTCCCGCGCCTCGACCAGGCCGACGCGCAGCCCCCGGGTGGCCGCGTCGAGCGCGGCGCCTGCGCCGACCACGCCGCCGCCGATGACCAGGACATCGAGTTCACCGCCGGAGCCGAGCAGCCGCAGCGCCCGCGCGCGGTTTTCCGGTGAGAGATCGGCCGGTCGCATGTCGACTCCTCAGAGGATGTGAATCAGCTGTGATCAGGTGTGCTCAGGTGTTACCGAATCAAGTCCGACAATGTCGAACAACGTACACGCTAGAGTGAGCGCCGTGCCAGGGAGAATCCAATCGGTCGAACGAGCGGCGGCCATCTTGCGCCTGCTGGCCTCGGGCGCCCGCCAGCTCGGCGTGGTAGAGCTGGCGAACGCGCTGCAACTGCCCAAGGGCACCGTGCACGGCATCCTGCAGACGCTGCAGCACGTCGGTTTTGTCGAACAGAGCCGCTCCGGGGGCAAGTACCGGCTCGGCGCCGCGCTGCTGCACCTGGGCAACAGCTACCTCGACGTCAACGAGCTGCGCACCCGCGCGCTCAACTGGGCCGACTCCCTGGCCTCCCGCTCCCGCGAGAGCGTGCGCATCGGCTCCCTACACGAGGGCCAGGTCCTCGTCGTGCACCACGTTTTCCGGCCCGACGACAGCCTCCAAGTCCTTGAGGTCGGCGCCCTGCTGCCCGCGCACGCCAGCGCCCTGGGCAAGGTGCTGCTCGCGTTCGACCTGCACGGCGAATCGCTGCTGGACGAGCTGACCCTCAAGCGCTACACCGCCCGCACACTGACCACCCGGCGCGCGCTGACCGAGGATCTGGAGCGGGTGCGCAAGCTGGGCTGGGGCGCCGAGGTCGAGGAGATGATCGACGGCGAGGCCGCCGTCGCCGCGCCCATCCACGACGACCGAGGCATCGCCGTGGGCGCGATCGGCGTGTCCGGGGCGATCGAGCGGGTCTGCGACGAACACGGCAAGCCGCGCCTCGACCTGGTCTCCACCGTCCGCGACGCCGCCCGGTCGATCTCCCGGAACCTGGGCGCCCGCAAGTGGTAGCCGCTTGACTTAGCGGGTCCGGGTCGGAAGTATCGCCGTACCCGATTCGGCAATGTCGAACAGCACGGTCGAACAGCACGGTCGAACGCCGCTGTCGATCCAACGCTGTCGAATCGGGGCCGCAGGCGCTCACCGCCGACCCCTGTGAGGACCCGTGACCACTGAGCCCGCCTACGTCGCCGCCATCGACCAAGGCACCACGTCCAGCCGCTGCATCATCTTCGACCGCCGAGGCGGCATCGTCTCGGTCGCGCAGAAGGAGCACCGGCAGATCTTCCCCCGGCCCGGATGGGTCGAGCACGACGCGGAAGAGATCTGGGCGAACGTCGCCCAAGTGGTCGAGGAGGCCCTGGACCTGGCCGACTTGCCGCGCACGCGACTGGCCGCGGTCGGCATCACCAACCAGCGCGAGACCACACTGGTGTGGGACCGGGCCACCGGGCGGCCGGTGCACAACGCGATCACCTGGCAAGACACCCGTACCGACGAGTTGGTCCGCGAACTCGGCGGCGCCGTTGGCCAGGACCGGTTCCGCGAGCGCTGCGGGCTGCCGCTGGCCACCTACTTCTCCGGCCCCAAGCTGCGCTGGCTGCTGCGGACCGTGCCCGGCCTCGCCGAGCGCGCCCAACGCGGCGAGGTCCTGTTCGGCACCATGGACAGCTGGCTGATCTGGCAGCTCACCGGCGGCCTGCACATCACCGACGTCACCAACGCCAGTCGCACCATGCTCATGAACCTGGCCACCCTCGACTGGGACGACACGATCCTCGCCGAGTTCGGCGTGCCCCGCGCCGCCCTGCCGGAGATCCGCCCGTCCGCCGCGGTCTACGGCACGGCCACCGGCGTCCTCGACGGCGTCCCGGTCGCCGCGGCGCTCGGCGACCAGCACGCGGCCCTGTTCGGCCAGACCGCGTTCTCGCCCGGCGACATCAAGAGCACCTACGGCACCGGCAGCTTCCTGCTCCTCAACACCGGGCAGAGCATCGTCCAATCAGGACACGGCCTGCTCACCACGGTCGGCTACCAGATCGCGGGCGAACCGGCCGTCTACGCGCTGGAGGGCTCGATCGCGGTCACCGGCTCCCTCGTGCAGTGGTTCCGCGACAAACTGGGCCTGATCAACAGCGCCGCCGAGATCGAGACCCTGGCGCGCACGGTGTCCGACAACGGCGGCTGCTACATCGTCCCCGCCTTCTCCGGCCTGTTCGCCCCGTACTGGCGCAGCGAGGCGCGTGGCGTCATCACCGGCCTCACCGGCTACGTCGACAAGGGCCACCTCGCCCGCGCCGCCCTTGAGGCGACCGCGTGGCAGACCCGCGAGGTCATGGACGCCATGCGCGCCGACACCGCCCTCGACGTCGGCGCCCTCCGCGTCGACGGCGGCATGACCGCCAACAACCTGCTGATGCAACTCCTCGCCGACACCCTCGACGTTCCGGTCGCCCGCCCCACCGTCGCCGAGACCACCTGCCTGGGCGCCGCCTACGCCGCGGGCCTCGCCGTCGGTTACTGGCCCGACCTCGACGCCCTGCGCGCCAACTGGCACAAAGCGGCCGAGTGGACTCCCGCCATCGACCCCGCCGCCCGCGACCGCGGCCACCGCAAGTGGCGCAAGGCCGTGGCGCGCTCCTTCGACTGGACCGACGAGGACGACCTCTCCCAGCCCGCCTGACCGCCTACCCGGCGCACTCGCCGCCCGCGCCGAGCGTGGCGGTGAACGCGCCGTCCACCAGGACGGGAACGTGCGCGCAGGCGTCGATCTCGGTGGCGACCGCGACGTCCTCGGCGAAGCCCTCGGCCCGCAACTCGCGCCCGGACACGCTGTCGCGGACCACCTCGGCCAGGTCCACCGTCGCGGCCGCCGCCGCCACCTCGGCTTCCGGCGACAGCGGCGCACCGGCCCGCAGCGCCGCGATAACCGCGCCCGCGCCGAGCAGGTCCTCCACCGCGGGCCGCTGCGTGCCGTCCGGCCACCGTTCCCCCGCTGCGATCACCGCGACCGGCGCCGCCACGGTCCCCCACCCCCGCTCGGCCAGCCAGGCCGCCACCGCCCCCGCGTTGCGCAGGCACGCCGCCACGACCGGCACGCCCCGCGCCGCCGCCGCGATCGCCGACCCGTTGGGTGAGGGCAGGACCAGGCGCGCGACCCCCGGCGCGGCCCGCAGCGCCGCTGGCGAGAGCGACCAGGGCGCCTCGGCGGTCGCGGCCCGCCGTCCCACCGCCAGCGCTGCCCCCTTGTCCTGGGCGAACCCCGCCGCCGTCGCGTCCCGCCACGGGTAGGGGAACACGCGAGTGCCCCGGTGGACGGCGACCGACACCGCCGTCGTGAACGACAGCACGTCCACGACCACCAGACACGCGCTCGTCTCCGCGAGCACCGCGGCCCCCGTCTGCCCCCAGTCGAACCGCACGCCGTATTCCGCCTGCATCGTGATCATGCCGACAGTCAAGCGGGCCCGCGGGAGGCGTTGAATGGGCACGTCCGCACCGTGACCGCCAGGAGCGCCATGACCCGCCCACCAGTTCCCCCGTTCGATGAGGCCAGCGCCCGCGTGAAGGTGCGGGCAGCCGAAGACGCGTGGAACACCCGCGACCCGCTGCGCGTCGCCGCCGCTTACACCCCGGATTCGGTGTGGCGCAACCGGTCGGAGTTCATCACCGGCCACGATGAGATCGTCGCCTTCCTCACCCGCAAGTGGGAGCGCGAACTGGACTACGCCCTGCGCAAGTCCCTGTGGGCGTTCACCGGAAACCGCATCGCCGTCCGCTTCCAGTACGAGTGGCACGACGAGACGGGCCAGTGGTGGCGCAGCCACGGCAATGAGAACTGGGAGTTCACCCCGGAGGGCTACATGAGCCGCCGCGAGGCCAGCATCAACGACGTCCCCATCACCGAGGCCGACCGCCGCATCTTCGGCCCCCGCACCGGCGACGAGCCCGACATCCCGCTGCGCTGAGGCGCGCCCGGACGGCCGCGCGGCTACCGTGGGTCGGGTGCGGGTGGCGACCTGGAATGTGAACTCCGTCAAGCAGCGGGTGCCGCGGTTGCTGCCGTGGCTGGACCAGCGGCAGCCGGACGTGCTCTGCCTACAGGAAACCAAACTCACCGACGATGCCTTCGCCGACCTGCTCGGCGCGGAACTCGACGCCCGCGGCTACCGGTTCGCCAGCCACGGCGAGGCGCAGTGGAACGGCGTGGCGATCCTGTCCCGGGTGGGACTGGACGAGGTCGTCCGGGGCATTCCCGACGCCCCGGGCTTCCCGCACCAGGAGGCGCGGGCGGTGTCGGCGACCTGCGGCGGCGTCCGGGTCCACTCGGTGTACGTGCCCAACGGCCGCACCCCCGACTCCGAGCACTACCAGTACAAACTCGCCTGGCTAGCCGCCCTCCGCGACCAGGTGCGCACGGGCCCACCCGAGGCCATGGTCTGCGGCGACGTCAACATCGCCCCCACCGACGCCGACGTCTTCGATCCGGAGGCCTACGCGGGCCACACACACGTCACCCCAGCCGAACGCGCCGCCCTAGCCGACCTGACGGCCCTGGGCCTACACGACGTCGTGCGCGACCGCTGGCCGGACGAGCGGGTCTTCACCTACTGGGACTATCGCGCCGGAATGTTCCACAAGGACCTCGGCATGCGCATAGACCTGATCCTGGCCACCACCCCCGTCGCCCCCCGAACCCGCGCCGCCTGGGTCGACCGCCACGCCCGCAAAGGCACCGGCCCCAGCGACCACGCCCCAGTCATAGCCGACCTGGACGAAGCCCCAGACGGCGACATCGGCCCGGTCGTGCCCCCGCCATCGGCCCGCTCACCGAAGCGCGGCTCGACCACCCTGCCGCAGTCCCGCTGAACCGGCGTGGTCCCCGGTAGTCCGGCGTCGGGGGTCGGCGGCGTGCAGAGCGCGCGCCCACAAGCTCGCGAAAGTCTCGTCGTGGTGGTGCCGACCGATCAGGGGTCGTAGGCGGCGCAGGACGAAATCGTGCTCGCCTAGGCGCAGTTTCGCCTCGAACAGGCCCCGGTAGGCCGGGACGAGGGCGCTGTCGACCAGTGAATCACCCAGTTCGCGGGCGCGCGCGGTGCCCGCATCGGCCAGGGGCTTGCCATGCCAGAGGGAAACGGCCTGGGCGAAGTGCGTCGCGGCCGCCAAGTGATCGTCCCTGCGGAGCGCAGTGTGGCCCCGGTGCGCCAGTGAAAGGAAACGGTGATAGTCGATGAGCTGCGGGTGAATGTCGATTCGATACCCGTCGTCGATGGCCTCTATTCTGGCGGGCGAGCGTGACTGTTTGAGCGCGCACCGCGCGCGGGAGATGTGATTCCGCAGGGTGGTGTCCGCGTCGGGTGGCCGGTCGTCGTCCCAGAGGCGCTCGATCAGCCAGTCGCCGTCGATATTTCGGTTGGGCCGCAACAGGAACAGGGCGAGTAGCGCTCGCGTCTTGCGGTGCCCCAGGTGCCAGTCCCGACCCTGCGCGAGTAGCCGCGTCGGCCCGAGGACGCGGAAGTCCACCGGCACTCCCCCTCGTCGCTGGGGATCACTTCGACA
The DNA here is from genome assembly GCF_055586285.1 of Actinokineospora sp. NPDC051303. NCBI lineage: Bacteria > Bacillati > Actinomycetota > Actinomycetes > Pseudonocardiales > Pseudonocardiaceae > Actinokineospora > Actinokineospora sp. NPDC051303. Next base: position 11,580 of record NZ_JBVJIN010000029.1, on the reverse strand, counting down.
TCGAGTGTGGCCGCTTCACGGCCGGGTGGAGACACTGTCAAGATTCCGTTGTGTGATCGTTACCGGGAAAGGCGGTGCCGACCGGTGGGGTGCCAGTCGGAAATCGTGGCGCAATTCCCGTCACCTGATTGGCGCTATCGAATACGCCATCCGGCGGGTGATTTCGTCATCCGGTCGCGTTGCGTTCGGGTGGGGTCGTTTCGGCTCGGTCGAGTGGGGTAGGTCATCGCCGTGGATGTCGTTGTGCTGGGGCAGATCGCGCGGGACCTTGTGCTTGTCGTGGCCGAGGTTCCGTCGGCCGGTGCCACGACGCCGGTGCGGCGGCGGCGGGAGATGTTGGGCGGCAAGGGCGCCAACATCGCCGTGGCGCTCGCGCAGCTTGGCGCGTCGGTCGGGCTGGTCGGGGTCGTCGGGGACGACGAGGTGGGCGGGAAGTTGGTCGCGAAGGCCGCCGAGGACGGGGTGGACACGGCCGCAGTGGTGCGGCGGCCGGGCGTCGAGACCGGGCTGATCACCGAGTTGCTCACCGAGGACGGCAAGTGGCACTACCTGGAGGACCTGCCCGAGGGTGTGCTGCTGACCGAGGCGGACGTGGTCGACGCCGAGCCGATGCTGACGGCCGCGTCCACCGTGGTCGTGCAGCTACAGCAACCGGCCGCGGCCGTGCACGCCGCGGTGCGGCTGGCCAAGGCGGCGGGCCGCCGGGTCGTGCTCGACGGGGCACCGCCGCGGGACGCGCGCCGGGCCGGTCTGCTGGCCGCGGCCGACGTCCTGCGCGCCGACCACCGCGAAGCCGAGGCGTTGACCGGCGTGCGCCTCGACAGCGTCGACGCCGCCCGGCGCGCGGGCCGGGCGCTGCTGGCCGAGGGGCTGTCGCTGGTCGCGCTGGCCGTGGACGGGGTGGGCAACGTGTTCGTGTGGGCAGGCGGGCATTTGGCGCTGCCCTTGGTCGGCGAGGCCGTGGACACCACCGGCGGGGGAGACTCGTTCGTCGCCGCGATGACCTGGGCCCTGCTGCGCGGAGCCGACCCCCGCGCGGCGGCGCGGCTCGCGGTGGCCGCGTCCGGTGCCACAGTGGGGCGGCCGGGCGGCAGGCCCGAGCTGACCCCGGAGGTGTTGCGCACCAACCTGGCCCGCCTGGACCTGGCCACATCGTCTTAAGTGGACGGTGTCGGATCTTTGAGCAGTGTCGCCGTGGCGGTCCGAACCGCAGCGACCACGAGCCGGCCCCGCGGCGGGGCGGCTCGCGGTGGCCGCGTCTGGGACCACGGTGGGGCGGCCGGCCCGAACTGTCTGGGACCACGGTGGGGCGGCCGGGCGGCAGGCCCGAACTGACCCCGGAGGTGTTGCGCCGGAGGTGTTGCGCACCAACCAGGCCCGCTTGGACTTGGCCATCTCGTCCTAAGTGGATGGTTCTGGGTCTTCGAGCAGTGTGGCCGTGGCGGTCCGAACCGCGGCGACCAGTGGCACGGCCAGCAGCGCCCCCGCGACTCCGGCCAGGTGTACCCCGATCGCGACGGCCAGCACGACGACCAGCGCGTGCAGGCGGACCGCGTTGCCCATCAGCAGCGGTTCCAGGACGTTGCCCTCGACCTGCTGCACCCCGATCACGATCAGCGCCACGATCACCGCGATCAGCGGTCCCTGGCTGACCAGGGCCACCGCCACGGCCAGCAGCCCCGACACGAACGCCCCCACCAACGGGACGAACGCACCGAGAAACACCACCGCGGCCAGCGGCACGACCAGCGGCACCCCGGTCGCCCACAGCCCCACCCCGATGCCCACCGCGTCGATCACCGCGATCGTCACCGTGGCCCGGGCGTAGGCGCTCAACTCGCCGAACACCCGCCGCCCCGCCTCGGCCAGCCGCGGCTGCTGCCGCGCGAACGGCCGGATCACACCGGCCCACAGCCGGGGCCCGTCGTGCACGAGCATCACCATGATGAACAGCGTCAGAACCACCCCGGTCAGCACGGACCCGACCGTGGAGAACGCCCCGAACACCCCACTGACCAGCGACTCTTTCTGCCCCGTCACCCACCCTTTGGCCTGCTCGGCGAGCCGGTTCAGGTCATCGGCGCCCAGCCCCAGCGTCCCCGCCGCCCAGTCCCGCAACCGCCCGTAGCTTTCCCCGACGCTGTCCCCCAGCGCGGGCATCCCCACCACGACCGACCGCACCACGAACCACAGCAGCCCACCCACCACGGCCAGCCCGCCGACGACCACTCCCGCCGTGGCCACCCCTCGCGGCACCCCACGCCGGGTCAGCCAGCGCGCGGGCGGCCCGAACAAGGCGGCCAGCAACACCGCCACCCCGAACGGAACCGTGACCACCGACAACCGCCCCACGACGGTCACCACCAACCACACCGCCCCCGCGATCAACAACAACCGCAATGACCAGGTGGCGAGGCCGCGCAGCACACGCCCGACATCAACCCGCGCCTCATCAGGCTTTGGAGGAGTGGTCACACTCCCCCGAGTAACCCCCCACCCCACCCCGAAAACGTGTCACCGTTGATCACCCACCGGTCTTAGGTGTCCGCCAGCCAAGCCAGCATCCGCCCCCGAGACCAACACCGCCCCACAGCCTCGACCCGCAGACTCGAATGCCCGAACACCGCCACCCCGATCACACTGTGCCCAGAAGCCCGACGATCCCCCAACGTCGGCACCCCCGGCGCGACCCCAACCCCCTCCACCGACACCCAAGCCACCACCCGCCCGGTAGCCGCTTCGTCAAGCCGCTGCAAAAACCGCAGCCGCCTCTCAACCGAGAACCGCGACAACGCCCACGTAGTGGTGACGACCGGCAAAACATCCCCCGGCACCCGCCCCAAGGCCTCCGGCAACACCTCCACAGCGTCCCCCCGCAGCAACACCGGCGGGACAGTGGCCAACAACGCCATCTCCGCGTCCAACCGCGCCGCCCGCTCCACGTCACCCTCGGGCAGGCAACTCCGCAACCACCGAGCCTCATCCACATCAGTCACATCAACCGGATCAGCGTCAACACCAACCCGCACAACGACCTCAGGCATCCCCCACCCCGGAACCTCTCGCCCACCCACCAGCGAACACGACACCTGCACAGTCGACGCCGGATCCCCCAACACCCGCCCATCGCTGTAACGAATCCCCACCCGATCCACCGCCAGATTGAACCCAGCCGAACACCCCACGTCGATCAACCCCACCGCCCGAGCCCCCACCCGACGCGCCACCTCAGCAACAGCCGGGTAAAGCACGGCATAACGCCCAGTCTCATCAGGACGCTTGCGCCTACGCATAACAACACCCCCACCACAACACAACCCGCCCACCCACCACCACCCGACCCTGCCAGGCACCAGATGGCGAAGCAAGGGAACGAGCAAGCCCCCCACCAGACCCACACTCCCGCCAAATCCCAGACGGATGGAGCAGGGACCTCCCTACCTCCTACCAACCAAGCCCGCCCCACCAGATGTCAGATCGGCGGAGCAAAGTGCACACCCCCCACCAGCAGCCCCCGGCCCGCCCCCCCGGCCAGGCCGCACCAACGCCCACCAAGTGCCCGATGGTGCGACGAGCAGCGAACCCGCCTCCTGCCAACCGCCCCTGCCCCTGCCCCTGCCAAGTCCCCGATAGTGCGAAACGAGCAGCGACCCCATCCTCCTACGAACCGCCCCTGCCCCTGCCAGGCACCCGATGGCGCGGAACGAGCAACAGCGAACCAGCCCTTCACGAAGCCGCACCTACGCCCGCCAGGTGCTCGATGGGGTGGAGTGGTTTCTTTGGGGGTGAAGGAAGATCCCTAAACTCGCCGTGGTCGTGGGGCCGTAGGCTCCCCACCCGTCTTTCCCACGACGGGATCTTCCTTCGTAGGGGCCCCAAAGAAACCACTCCACCCCATCGAGCAACCCACCAACCCGGGAACCACGAGCCCCAAGAGCCCCCAACATCAAGCAGCAGCAGACTCCCGATGCTCCAACCGAGCCAAAGCCTCAGCCAACCGCCCCCGATAAACCTCAACCGAAGCCATCTTCACCTCTTCATACCCCCGCACAAGATCCGGCAGCCCAGCGATCTCCACCGCCAGCTCATACCGATCCAACGACCGCACCAACCGCCCCACCAACTCCACATACTCCGCCACCAGAGCCCGCTCAACCTTACGCACCCGAGCCCGCCCAAACGGATCGAACGGCGTCCCCCGCAGCCCCCGCATCCCCCGCAACACCCCAAAAACCACCCGCGCAGACCGCTTCAACGTGATCTTCCGCCGCCACCCCAACGCCCGCAGCACCGGCGGATGCAGCTGATACCCCAGAACAGCCCCCACCCCATGCCGCGACTCGATCTCCGCCCGCAGCCCCGGGTCCAGATGCAGCCGAGCGACCTCGTACTCGTCCTTGTAAGCCATCAGCTTGAACAAGTTCCGCGCCACAGCTTCCGCGACCAAGCCCGGCAGCCCCGCCGCCCGCTCAGCTTCGGCCACAGTGGACACGACATCCACATACCGCTGGGCGTAAGCGACATTCTGATAAGCCACCAGCTGCGGCACCCGAATGTCCAGCAACCGCCGCAATTCCCCGCTGAACCCGTCAGCCAACGGTGACGCCACGGGAGCAGGCGAAGGCGAGTCAACCAGCCACCCAGGCTCAAGAACCGCCTTACGCCCAGCCCGAAACGCCTGAATCGTCGTGCTCACGCCGACACCGTTGAGTTCGATCGCGCGCTCGATGGCCGCCGCCGTCATCGGCAGCACGCCAAGTTGATAGGCCGCCCCGACAACCAGGAAGTTCGCCGCAGCGGTCCCACCGAACAGCCGCTCCGCCAGGTCAAGCGCGTCAAACGCCCGCACCCGAGCCGTCCGCGCGGCGATCCGGCTCAGCAGATCGTCCGGATAGGACACAGCGGGGTCGACCACCATCTGCCCGGTGGGCACCTCGGACGTCGACACGACCGCCACGGTCCGCGCGTTGTCGCACCGCGAAAGAGTGGTGTCGTTCGCCCCGGCCAGCGCGTCGAACGCCAGGTACCCGTCGGCCATCCCAGCGGGCACCAGACCGGGAACCCCGCTGCGCGAAGACGTGATCCGCAGATGCGACACCACCGCGCCCGCCTTCTGGCTCAGCCCGGTCTGGTCGAGCGCCCGCGCGTCGAGTCCGCTGAGCAACGCGGCCGTCGCGAGCACCTGGTTCGTGGTGACCACCCCGGTGCCGCCGATGCCGACCATCACCAGATTCGCCGACGCGGGAAGGGAATCAGGCTCAGGAAGGTCGGCGGGAAGAGGGTCGCGGGTGAGTTTCTTCTTGCCTCCCTTGCCGGGAATCACCGTCAGGAACGACGGGCAGTCGCCGAGCAGGCAGGAGTAGTCCTTGTTGCACGAGGTCTGGTCGATTCGGGTCTTGCGGCCGAACTCGGTGTCGACCGGCTCGACGCTCAGGCAGTTCGACTTGCGCCCGCAGTCTCCGCAGCCCTCGCACACGGATTCGTTGATATGAACCCGTTTCGCCGGTTCCGGGGCGAGCCCGCGCTTGCGCTTGCGGCGCTTCTCCGCCGCGCACTCCTGGTCGTAGAGGATCACCGTGACCCCGGGCGTCGCGCGCAGTTCCCGCTGCACGGCGTCGAGGTCGTCGCGGTGGCGCACCCGGGTCCCCGGAGCCCATTTCGTGCCGCGCCGGTACTTTCGCGGATCGTCAGTGACCACAACGGTTTTCGCGACCCCCTCGGCGCGCAGCAGGTCGGTGACCTCGGCCGGGCCGACCGCGCCGTCGGCGTGCTGCCCGCCGGTCATCGCCACGGCCGCGTTGTAGAGCAGCTTGAACGTGATCGTCGTGCCCGCCGCGACGGCTTGGCGGATCGCGAGGCTGCCGGAGTGGAAGAACGTGCCGTCGCCGAGGTTCTGGAACAGGTGCTCGGTGTCGCTGAACCGCTCCGCGCCGACCCAGCTCATGCCCTCCCCGCCCATCTGCGAGAAGCCCGCGCTGCGGTCCATGAACGTGGTCATGGTGTGGCAGCCGATGCCCGCGCCCGCGATGGAGCCGTCGGGGACCTCGGTGGAGCGGTTGTGCGGGCAGCCGGAGCAGAAGAACGGTGTGCGGTTGACCGGGGTCAGCGTCAACGCGGGCAGCCGCGGCCGCAGGGCGGGATGGCGCAGGTCGACGTGCTCGCGGCCGACGCGGTCGGCGAGGAACCGGCCGAGCGCGACGACGAGCCGGTCGGCGTCCAGCGCGCCGTCGACGGGGACGAGCGTCTTGCCATCCGGCCCGCGCTTGCCGTGGACCCGCGGTCGCACGGCCCGGTCGAACAGCGCCTCCTTCACCTGCGCCTCGATGAACGGTCGCTTGTCCTCGACCACGACGAGGTCGTCCAGGCCGTCGGCGAACCGGGCCAGCAGGTCCCGGTCGAGCGGGTGGACCATGCCCAGCCGCAGCACCCGCACACCGCGCCGGACCAGCGCGTCCTCGGCCAGCCCGAGCCGGTCGAGCGCGTCGCGCAGGCAGGCGTAGGTGTGCCCGGACGCCACGATCCCCAGGCGCGCGTCGGACACCGCGCCCTCGATCCGGTTGAGCCCGTTGGCCGCGCCGAACGCGACCGCGGCCGCGAGCCTGCCTTCCAGCACTTCGCGTTCCAGCGCCAGCCCTTCGGGGATGCCCACCCCCGGCCGGTGCGTCGGAGCCCACGGGCGCCCGTCCCACTCGAACTGCGGGGTCACGATCTCCGGCGCCGCGCCGAGGTCGACGGCTTCGTAGGCGTCGCCGATGTTCGTCACGATGGTGAACCCGGTCCACGCCCCGCTGAACCGCGACATCTCGAACCCGAACCGCCCCAGCCGCAGCACGTCGGCCACGTCCACCGGCGCCAACACCGGCAGGTGGCACTCGGCCAACGCCATGGTCGAGTTCGACGGCAGCGACGACGACTTGCTGGCCGGATCGTCCCCGGCGACCACCAGCACCCCGCCCCGCGGCGTGGTCCCCATCCAGGTGCCGTGCTTGATGGCGTCGGCCGACCGGTCCACCCCCGGCGCCTTGCCGTACCAGAGCCCGAACACCCCCTCGAACCGCGCCCCGGGAAGCTGCGGCGCGAGCTGGGAGCCGTAGACGATCGTCGCCGCCAGTTCCTCGTTGACTCCGGGAATGAACTCGATGTCGTGCTCGGCGAGTAACCCGGCGTGCCGGTCCAACACCTGGTCCAACCCCGCCAGCGGCGACCCCCGGTACCCGGACACGAGCCCCGCCGTGCGCCACCCCCGAGCCAGATCCGCCCGATGCTGGTCGACGAGCAGTCTGCCGAGCGCCTGCACCCCGGTGAGCGCGCCGGTCCCGTCGACCCTGCGCAGGACCTCGGCGGGCTGGTAGTCGGCGGCCGACTCGCTCATCGATCTCACACCTTTCGATCCGCGCCGCGCGCCGTGGGGAATCAGAACGGGCTTGGGTGAGCGCTGCGCAAGACTCCGATTGAGACCTTAAGCGGCCCGAGGACACCCCGGCCAACGGCCCGAGTCCTGGACAGACGCGCCCCGCCACACACGGCCACTCACCGCACGGCGCCGCGGTCGGCCGTCGTTGTCGCGCCCGCTGCTGATCAGGCACGGCACGTCGGCGAGCGGGACCGGCGCGCTCATCGGCTCGCACTCCACCAGCGACGCGCTGGTTCGCGGCCCTGCGGCCGGTCTCCCCGCGGATTCCTCCGAGCCACGGCCCGCGCGGGTCTTAGCCGTCGTCACCCAGTTCGCGGGGGTTTCCTGCCTCAAGCGCTGGGTGAGGAGCGTCGCCGCCGCAAGCACCACCCGGTCGCTGTCGATCACGACCCCAGCGGAGACGCGGGAGAACCGCAGGACGTGGTGGTCAAGCGTCGACCGCCGCGCCAGGCATCTCCACGTCAACGGGCCGATGTCGCCCTATGGCGAGGCTTCGCCCCCGCGGGTGCCGCGAGCGGTCCAGCGCTCTTGGCCGCCGCTCACTCGCCCCGCCGGGCTCCCTCAGACCAGACCACGGTGACTGGCAGCCCGCAGCCCAGGCACCCGCCCACGATGCCAGCGGTGTCGCCACGATGTCGGCGGTGTCGCCACGGCATCGGGGTTTCGCCACGGCGTCGGCGGTGCCGCCAGGATGTCGGCGATGCCGTTACGGCGTCGGCGGTGTCGCCGTGTCCGCCGGACGAACCGCCGTCCCACCCCGCGACAACGGCGTCCACGGTGTCCAGGACCTGCTCGCCCGCCGCCAGGCACGCCGCCTGCCCGGACCCGGCGAACGGCACAGCCCACACTGTCGCCGCTTTCCCGGCCAGATCGTCAAAGTCGGCCGCGTAGTCCGGTTTGACCTCGCGGTCCCGGCGATCAGCCGCGGCAGCACCACGTCGCCCGTGCCGCCGAGATCCGACACGACTCGGGCGAACACCTGGTCCGCGCCGCGCGCCAGGCAAATCACCCCGCCCAGACCGTCCGCAGCTTGCTGTCTTCCCCTGCCGCCTGCCCGACGACGGCGACACAGATGCCGTCCGCCACAAGTGGGACCGTCCCGCGCTGAGAGTGCTGTTTCCGGTGATGCCGTTGCGCACGTCCTTTCGCGGAGCGAGAGTCGGCGAGCGGACGGTTCGCCCTCGCTCAAGCACCAGCACCGGTTCCGGGGCGCCCTAGGCGGGCTCCGGCACTCGGGCGTCCCAGTCGGTGTGGTGGTCGTACATCCACCGCACGTCGCCCGCGGGCAGCAGTTTGAACAGCGCGGGCAGGACGGCCCGGCCGATCGGGCCGAGGGTCTTGGTGCCGCCGCTGCGCTTGCCGTGCCGGACGACCCGTTCGACGCGCTTGCGGCGCAGCGCTTCGTAGGCCCGCAGCGCCTGGTCGGTCGGGAGGTCGCGCAGGCAGCGGGCCAGGACCACGGCGTCCTCCAAGGCCATCGACGCGCCCTGCCCGGCGGCGGGGGAGGTGGCGTGCGCGGCGTCGCCGATGATGACCATGCGGTCGCGGTGCCAGGTGGGGACGCGGGGGAAGTCGTAGGTGTTCCACGGCGGCATGATCACCGGGGTGGCTTCGATGAGCGTGCGGGGCAGGTCGCCGTCGTCGGCGAACAGGTCGATCAGGCGGGCCCGCCAGATGTCCGACGTGATCTCGGCGAGAGCGGCCGGGGGCAGTTCCGCGCGCTGGGCGACGTTGGCGAACCACCACGCCTCGCCGTCCGGGCTGGGCAGGACGCCGAAGAAGGCGCGCTTGCCGAACATCATCTTGCTCACACCGGGTTCGAGGCCCGCGTCGACGCCGAGCGCGAAGCCGCCGGTGTTGAGCAGCGGCACGTAGCGCGCGGCGGGCGCGTTCGGGTCGATGATCGTGCGCACGACCGACTGGAGCCCGTCCGCGCCGACCAGCAGGTCGCCTTCGGCCGTGCTGCCGTCGGCGAAGCGGGCGACGCCGTCGGCGTAGTCGACCAGCCGTTTGCCGTACTCGACGGGGATGCCGCGGCGGACGGCTTCGTCGCGCAAGGTCACGTAGAGGTCGGCGCGGCTCAGGGTCAGCGAGGTCATGCCGTCGGTGCGTTCACCGACAAGGGACGCCTCGCCCAGGAGCCGGTCCGGTCCGATGGTGAGTCGGATCCGGGTGGTCTCGATGCCCGCCGCGCGCACGACTTCGTGCAGGTCAAGGGCGCGCAGCGCGTCCATGCCGTTGGGGGCGAGGGTGAGGAAGGCGCCCACGCCGTCCGCGGTGCGCTCGTACGCCTCGAACACGGTGGCGGCGATGCCCGCCTGTCGCAGTGCCATGGCGGTCGCCGGTCCCGCGATGCCGCCGCCGATGATGAGAACTTGTCGTGGAGTCATACTATGACTATACATAACATGACCATGGCGGGCAAGCGGTTAGGGTTGCCGCCATGCCCAGCAGTTCCCACCGCCGTTCTCCGCTGGCGCTCGTGCTGCTCGTGCTGCTGGCGGAGGAGCCGATGCACCCGTATCGGATGCGCGACCTCATTCAGGTGCGCGGCAAGAACAAGGTCGCCAACGTCGCCCAGCGCAACAGCGTCTACCAGACGGTTGAGCGCTTAGAGCGGGTCGGACTGATCCGCGTGCAGGGGGTCGAACGCGACCGGGGCCGCCCCGACCGCACGGTCTACGAGCTGACGCCTGAGGGCTCCCGCACGATGGTCGAGTGGCTGACCGCCATGCTTTCCACCCCGGTCAACGAGTTCCCCGAGTTCCCCGCCGCCCTCGCCTCGATGCTCATCCTGACCCCCGAGGACGTGGCGACCTGCCTCGCGGCCAGGGCAGACGCGCTGGAGCGGGAACTGGCCGAGATCCAGGCGGAGCTGGGATCCATACCGAGGGTGTTCCTGCTGGAGGATGAGTACCGGTTCGCGATCGGCCGCGCCGAGGTCGAGTGGCTGCGCGGAATCGTCGCCGACCTGCTCGCGGGCGAGCTGGGCTGGAGCCACGAGTGGCTGCGGACCATGTTGAATCCCTGAGCGTGCCCGCCGGTTCCGTGATTGGGTCGGGGCATGGACTACTTCGCCCACCTCGCCAGGGACTACGCCCGATTGCGCGCGGTCGCCGCGCCCGCGTTGTCGGCGCCGGTCCCGACGTGTCCGGAGTGGACGGTCGCGGACCTGGTCCGGCACGTCGCCGTCGTCTACCTGCACAAGGCCGCGACGATGCGGCTGAACGCCTGGCCGCAGCCGTGGCCCCCGGACCTGTCGGACAGCGACCCGCTGCGGGTCCTCGACGCTGGCTACACCGAACTGCTGGACCAGTTGACGTCCCGGCCGCAGACCGCGGAGGCCTTCACCTGGTACGCGCCGGACCAGACGGTCGGGTTCTGGACCAGGCGGATGACCCAGGAAACCGCGGTCCATTGCATCGACGCGGAACTCGCCGCGGGCGTGCCGTCCGCCCCCGTCCCGGCTGACCTGGCCACCGACGGCGTCGACGAGGTCGTGACCCGCTTCCTCGCCTACGCCTCAGCCGCTTCCCCGCCCCGCTTCGCCACCGTCGAACACCTCCTCGACGGCCGCACCGTCCGCGTCGAAGCGGGCGCGTCGTCCTGGTTCGTGACCCTCGCCGCCCCCATCGCCGTCTCCTTCGCGGGCGAGCCCGACGCGACTGTCCGAGGCGAACCCGACGCCGTGTTCCGCTGGCTCTGGCGCCGCTCCGACGCGACCGCGCTCACCCTCGACGGCGACCCCACCCTGATCGACGCACTGCACCAGATCCTCGGCCCCGCCACGGTGTAGTGCCCGAACGCGCTTCATGATCGCGAGTTATCCACAGGCCCGGCGTTCTCCCTCCCGGACCGTGACCTGCGTCGATAACCTGAAGCAGGGCTCGGCCGACCGCCGACCCACACAGAGCGCTCGTTTATGAGAGGAAGACCGACAGAGGGGAGTTTCGATTGGGGCAGTGACACCTGGGCGCGCGCGCTCGTCAAGCCAGGCGCCACCGGCGGATGTGATCAGCGGGCGGGAAGTCCTTCGCGGGGTGGGGGGGGGGGGGGGGGGGGGGGGGGGGGAGGGGGGGGGGGGGGGGGGTTGGGGGGGGGGGGGGGGGGGGGGGGGGGGGGGGGGGGGGGGGGGGGGAGGGGAGGAGGGGAGGGGAACCAAGGGG
>NZ_JBVJIN010000028.1:67707-87066 GCF_055586285.1 Actinokineospora sp. NPDC051303 | reverse complement strand
GGAAAGACGGGTGGGGAGCCTACGGCCCCACGACCACGGCGAGTTTAGGGATCTTCCTTCACCCCCAAAGAAACCACTCCACCCCATCGAGCACCGGGCGAGCGCGGGTGCGGTCTCGTGGGGGCGTGGGTTTGCTGCTTCACCCGTCGAGCACTGGGCGGGCGTTGGTTCGGCTTCGTTGGGGGGCGGGTTCGCCCTCGGTATCTCTGGCGGCTTCGGGGGTGTGGGTGGGCAGGAAGGTGGTGCGGCTCCCCGCTCCCCCACTCCCTGTCTGGTGTCTGGGAGGGTCGGCTTGGCTGGCAGGTGGGTCGTCGAACCGGTTAGGGGTGGCCCGGTGAGTGGCATGGGTGAGGTGGTCGGTGAGTAGCCCGTTCGACGGGTGGTTTTCGGGGCGTGGGGTGGATGCCGTGCTGTCGGTGGGGCGGGCGTTGTTGCCTTCTGGGTTGTTCTCTTCTGGGTTGTTGGCGGGCGTGCCCACTAGTCCGGCGGGGGTGTTGGACGCGGCGGTGCGGGTGACGGCGGATCGCTTGCAGGGTAGGCGGATCACCGTGCGGGTTGGTGGGCGTGACGTGTCGATGACTGTGGTTGGTGTGCGTAGCGACAGTGACACGCTTCGGTTGGCTCAGGGGCGGGTGGATGCGGTGTGCTTCACTGCTGAAGACGTGGGGTGGCCTGGGGTGCCGCTGTCGCGGGTGGTGGTGACTTGGCGGGATTTGCGGTTCGCCGGGCCTATGTCGACGGTGGTGAGCGCCGAGTCGGTGCGGGTCGAGGTGGAGATCGCGGCGGAGGTGGCGGCTCGGGTGGTCGCCGCTGCTCGGCCTGGGGTGAGGGTGCGGTTCGCTGAGGTGCCGGTGGTGTCTTGGGGGCGGTGGCCGGGGGCTGTGGAGACGGTGCTCGCGGTTGAGGATGGGCGGGTGTGGTTGACCCCGGTGGCCGCGCGGGTCGCGGGGGTTCGGGTGCGGGTGCCTCGGGGGGTGCGGCCGATTGGGGTGGCCGTTCCCGGGGTGCCCACGGGGTTTCGGTTGACCTCGATCGACACATCTGGTGACGGAGTGCGGCTGACAGGGGTGGCCGATGACTGGCGGGATCGGCTTTCCGGGACGCCGTTGAAAGAGTTGCTGTCTCTGCTGGCGACAGCCGCTACGACGTTGACGGTCGGTCGTTAGGTGATCGGTCATTGGCGGGGTGCCGTCCCGGCGTTGGGACGGTGATCCGCCTGCGGTCAGCGGTCTCTGCGGTCTAGGAGTCCCCGGGCCCGCACCAGCGCGGCGCGGGCGGCGGGCTCTTGTCCGGCCGCCAGGTTGACCCGGGCGACGGCGACCGCCTCGGCCGCGCCGAGGACCAGGCACGTGTCGCCGGTGGCGGCCGTTCGTGCCAGCGCGCCGAGCAAGTCGTCAGCCAGTGCTCTGGCCGAGGCGGGTGTCAGCGGCGTGATGAGCGCCGCCAGGGCGGCGTCGACGGCGTGACGGAGGTCGAGGCCCGGGGAGGGGGATCCCGGGAAGGGGGGCGCGTCCAGTTGCCGTGTCATATGCATCTCCCAGATCCGGCGCTTCGTTGAGCCAGTCCTCTGAGATTGCCCGATTAGCGGCCTGGAACCGAGTCGGCGGGCCCTGCTCCACTCGACCGAGTGATGAAAACGAGTCTCACTTGGACCGGCGGCGCGGCGGGCGCGGCTCGGTCCTGGGCACGGGCACGAACGGCGCGTCCCGCAACCCGATCAGGGCGTCGCGGAGCGCGACGCGCGCGGAAGCGCCGTCGCCGGCGCGGTACGCCTCGATCGCCCGGCGGACGTCGTCGACCGGTCGGGTGATGCGGCAGGTCTCGCCGCAGGCGGCCGTCCACGCGAGACCGGCCCGCAGTTCCGCCTCCGCGGCGGACGGGCGGGCCAGCGCGCGGTCGATCGCGGCCTGCAACCGGGCTCCCAGCCGTTCTGGCTCGGGGGCGGTCGCGGGCAGCGGGCGTACGGGAAGGGTCACCGGCATGTGAGTGGGCGCGGCGGTGATGGCCATGGGGTACCTCGATTCTCCGGCGGGCGCGGATCCGGCGAGACCGACTACCCCGATCACGACGACACGAAACATAGACCTTCGACTATATGTCCGCGTCGACCTGCCGAGGTTTGGGAATCATGAGGGAGGAGTCGACGTCGCCACTCGCCAGTGTGACAGATTTTTGCCGAGAAGGATTAAATTAGAACACCTGTTCGAGGTACGGTGTGGGCATGACGATCGCTTTCCAGGGCTCCCTGCTCGATGACGGCGACGGCGTCAGCCCGCTCACCAAGATCGAGCGAAAGTCCCTCGACGGGGGCGCCTGGGTCGATTCGCTGCCGGGTTGGCTGCGCGGCGCGGACGACCTGTTCGCCCGACTCGCCGAGCGGGTGCCGTGGCAGGCCGAGCGCAGGCGGATGTACGACTCGGTGGTCGAAGTCCCCCGCCTGCTCAGCTTCTACGGCGAGGGCGCGCCCCTGCCGGACCCGCTGCTGACCACCGCCCGCGCGGCGCTCGAAGCCCATTACCAAGAGCGCTTCGCGACCGCTGGCCTGTGCTTTTACCGGGACGGGCGGGACAGTGTCGCCTGGCACGGCGACAACACCGGCCGGGGCGCGCGCGAGGACACGCTGGTCGCCATCGTCTCGGTCGGCGCTCCCCGCCCGCTGCTGCTGCGCCCCCGGGGCGGCGGGGAGACGCTGCGGTTCCCGGTCGGCCACGGCGACCTGCTGGTGATGGGCGGGTCCTGCCAGCGCACCTGGGAGCACGCCGTCCCGAAGACGACCCGGCCGGTCGGCCCGAGGATCAGCATCCAGTTCCGTCCGCGCGGCGTCCGCTGATTCCGCTCGGCGATCCCGCGCGCACGCGTTGTCAAGAATGGCGATCACCCGGGTCGAAAAAATCCACTCATCTCGGTGAATATCATCTCCAATGGGGCTTATCGCCTATTTTTTCGGTCCGCACCGAACCTCCCCTTCCCCCACCCCTCCGACGCCCGCCCTCGACAAGTCGATCATCGGACGCTATCTTGATACCTGATTTCGCCTAGCGCTAAGTCAGGAGCGATCACATGGACGCGGGTGACGTGGGCCGACTGCTGTTCGGCAGGCCCAGCAGGCTGCGGCTCGCGCTGTGGATCCACCAGCACGCCGGGCCGCGGTTCTTCCAGTCCGAGCCGCCGAAGACGGTGATCGCCCAGAGCGCCTGCGGAGTGGAGCTGACCAGGCTGGTCGACCTGGGCATGCTCACCGAGCACCGGGAGCCCGCCAACCGCCGGGTCTACTACGAGCGCACCCGCAGTCCGCTGTGGTCCATCATCACCGCGGCGTCCAAAGTGGTGGACCCGGTCGACAAGTGACCGCGTCAGCGGGTCGGCTCGGCGCCGCCGTCCGTGCGCGGCGGGACGCCCTGCTGGACACCGCCGGGACCGCCCTGCCGCACCATTGGACCGCCCCGGCGGGCAGTCGTGGCGTCGGTGATCGAGTCGGCGGTCGCGGTGTCGCCATCGGGCGTCGCGGTGATCATGACCTGGTCGCCGGTCTTGACCGAGGACCGGACGGTGTCGGCGTCGATCGCGTAGGTCTTGGTGTAGCCGTCCTCGCTCTTGGCCGTGACGGACGTGTCGCTCAGCGCCGTCACCTCGCCAGTCTGGACGAGCTGGGTGGTGTAGCCGCCCTTGCCGTCGGAGATGACGAATTCGCCGTGCAGGGCGTTCATCGGCGCCGCGCCGACCATCATCATGGCGCCGCCGGGCCTGCCCCGGGGGTCGGCGACCGCGCCGCTCGCGGCGTACACGGCGAAGCCGCCGCCGACGGCGATGCCCACCGCGACCGCGGCCGCCACCGCGGTCTTCTTCACCGACCACCGCGGCTGCGTGCGCTCCGGCACCGGCCCACCCCAGGCGGGCTGCTGCTGGTCGGCGGGCTGCGCGGGCTGCTCGGTCATGGTTCCTCCGTACGTCCACCGGGACCTCGTGCCGCCGGTAGCGCCACCGTCGCGCCCCAGCCTGTGCGCTTGCTGTGCGCCCGGTTGGCGTCGGCTATGACCTGCCCGACCCACGCCGATGTCACAGCCCACGCACAGGTTCGGCACAGGCGCGCCCCATGCCGACGCCGCACGATGGGGCCATGCCGGTGAACACCCGCCCAGAGCTGCGCAGGCCCGATGGCCAACCCGTTCGCGTCCTCGTCGTCGACGACGAGCCGACCCTCGCCGAGTTGGTCACCCTCGCGCTGCGCTACGAGGGGTGGGAGGTGCGCAGCGCCCTCGACGGCGCCACCGCCGTCCGGGCGGCCCGCGAGTTCAAACCGGACGCCGTGGTCCTCGACGTGATGCTGCCCGACTTCGACGGCCTGGAGGTCCTGCGCCGAATGCGCGCCGAAGCTGGCTCCCTGCCGGTGCTGTTCCTGACGGCCAAGGACGCCGTGGAGGACCGCATCGCCGGGCTCACCGCGGGCGGCGACGACTACGTGACCAAGCCGTTCAGCGTCGAGGAGGTCGTGCTGCGGCTGCGCGCGCTGATGCGCCGCACCGGGGTCACCGAGGCGAACGCGGGCGCGGCGCTGGTCGTCGGCGACCTCACCCTGGACGAGGACACCCGCGAGGTGTTCCGCGGCGGCCAGGAGATCACGCTGACCGCGACCGAGTTCGAGCTGCTGCGGTTCCTGATGCGCAACCCGCGCCGGGTGCTGAGCAAGACCCAGATTCT
Source organism: Actinokineospora sp. NPDC051303 (assembly GCF_055586285.1). Taxonomy (NCBI): domain Bacteria; kingdom Bacillati; phylum Actinomycetota; class Actinomycetes; order Pseudonocardiales; family Pseudonocardiaceae; genus Actinokineospora; species Actinokineospora sp. NPDC051303. The sequence goes on along the minus strand of NZ_JBVJIN010000028.1, from coordinate 82,368 downwards.
CGACCGGGTCTGGAACTACGACTTCGGCGGCCAGGCCAACATCGTCGAGCTCTACATCTCCTACCTGCGCAAGAAGATCGACGCCGGACGGGCGCCGATGATCCACACGATGCGGGGCGCCGGATATGTCCTCAAGCCCGCCGGGTAGACCGGCCGCGCGCGGAACGCGGCCGAGCCGGACGCTCTCGCTGCGCACCAGGCTCGTCGCGGAGCAGGTGGTGCTGCTGGCGCTGGTCTGCCTGGTCATCGGCGTGGTGACGGTGGTCGGTCTGCGCGCGTTCCTGATCCGCCAGCTTGACGACCAGCTCACCGACGCCAGCACCCGCGCGGCCGAGTACGTCATGCGCGGCCCGATGCCGGGCCCGCCGGGCAGGCCGCCGATCGACGCCCCCGGCCAGGGCCCCGGCACCCTCAACGCCTCCATCTACCGCGGCGTCGTGCTCAGCGCGATGCGCCAGCCGCCCACCGGCCGCAGCCTGGCCATCCCCGCCGACCTGCACAAAATCCTCGCCGCGCTGCCGGTGGACAGCCAGGCGCACGACCGCGACCTCGGCGAACTCGGCCAGTACCGGCTGATGGCGGTGCCGACCGCGCAAGGCGGCGTGGTCATCACCGGGCTCCCGACCGAGGCGCTGAACCAGACCCTGTGGACCACCGGGCTCGTGCTGGGCGGTGTGTCGCTGCTCGGCCTGACCGTGGCGGGCGCCGCGGGCGCGGTGATCGTCCGCAGGACCCTGCGGCCGCTGGACCGGATGGCCGCGACCGCCCGGCGAGTCGCGGAACTGCCACTGGACCAGGGCGAGGTGGCGCTGTCGGTGCGGGTGCCCAAGGCGGACACGGACCCGGGCACTGAAGTCGGACAGGTCGGGTCGGCGCTGAACAGGATGCTCGGGCACATCGGCAACGCGCTCAGCGCCCGGCACGCCAGCGAGACCCGGGTCCGGCAGTTCGTTGCCGACGCCAGCCATGAACTGCGCACGCCGCTGGCCGCGATCCGCGGTTATGCCGAGCTTGCCCGGCGGCGGGGGGACGAGGTGCCGCCGGATATCGCGCACGCTGTGTCCCGGGTGGAATCCGAGGCTCAGCGGATGACGGCGTTGGTTGAGGACCTGCTGCTGCTCGCCCGGCTTGATTCCGGGCGGCCGTTGCTTTATGAGACGGTTGACCTTTCTCGGTTGGTTGTGGACGCGGTGGGGGATGCCCAGGTCGCTGGTCCTGATCACCGGTGGCGGCTTGATCTGCCTGCCGAACCGGTTCTCGCGGTGGGGGATCAGGCTCGGCTGCATCAGGTTGTGGCGAATTTGCTGGCTAATGCTTCGACGCATACTCCTGGGGGGACGACGGTCACGGTGCGGCTTGTTCGGGATGGGGGTGAGGTTGTGCTCTCTGTTGCCGATGACGGGCCGGGGATTCCTGGGGATTTGTTGCCAGAGGTGTTTGAGCGGTTTGCTCGGGGGGATGAGTCTCGGTCGCGGGCTCAGGGGGGCACTGGGCTTGGGTTGGCGATTGTGTCGGCTGTGGTGCAGGCGCATTCTGGGGTGGTGGAGGTTGAGAGTTCGCCTGGGTCGACGGTTTTTACTGTGCGGCTTCGGGGTGAGCTTGCGGGGTGAGCTTGGGTGGGCTCGATGGGGTTCGCGTGGGTCTGCTTGGTTCCCGGCTTTCGTGGGGTTGCTCGATGGGGTGGAGTGGTTTCTCTGGGGCCCCTACGAAGGAAGATCGCCGTGTGAAAGACGGGTGGGAAGCCTACGGCCTCACACGCGCGCAGCCAGCTTAGCGATCTTCCTTCTCCCCCAGAGAAACCACTCCACCCCATCGAGCACCTGGCAGCGTTAGGTGCGACTGGCAGTCGGGCAAGGTTTGCTGTTCCGTCCCATGGAGTGCCTGGCGGGGGTGGTGCTGCCTGGCAGGTTGGTTGCGGCTTGACGATCGGGGGTCGCTGCGCACAGCGGGCGCACAGGTGGGGCACACGGGGCGCAAAGGCTGGGTCGGGAACGTGGGGGCATGACGGTTGTTGTGGGACGTGTTGGGCCTTCATTGTCCGCTGTTGGGGTGGGGCGGAGGTATGGGGAGCGGGTTGCGGTTGGCGCCTTGATGGTGGGGGTTGCTGCGCTTTATCTGCGGGATTTGGGGAGGTCGGGGTGGGCCAACGCCTATTACTCGGCTGCCGCTCAGGCTGGGGCGGAGAGTTGGTCGGCGTTGTTTTTCGCCGCTACGGATTCGGCGGGTGGGATTACTGTTGATAAGACGCCTGCGTCGGTGTGGTTGATGGGGGTGTCGGTGCGGGTGTTTGGGCTGCACCCGTGGAGTGTGTTGCTGCCGCAGGCGCTGGCTGGGGTGGGGGCGGTGTGGCTGCTTTACGCCGGTGTTCGGCGGTGGTTTGGGGTGGGGGGCGGGTTGTTGGCGGCGGGGGCGTTGGCGGTGACGCCGGTGGCCGCGTTGATGTTTCGGTTCAATAATCCGGACGCGTTGTTGGTGTTGTTGCTTGTCGCGGGGGCTTATTGCGTTGTGCGGGCGGTGGAGAAACCTGGTTTTGGGTGGTTGACGCTCGCGGGGGTGGCGGTGGGGTTCGGGTTTCTCACCAAGATGATGCAGGCGTTTTTGGTTTTGCCCGCGTTCGGGCTGGTTTATCTGGTCGCGGCGCCGGTGGGGGTGGGGAGGCGGATCGCGCATCTGGGGGCGGCGCTGGGGGCGGTGGTGGTCGCGGGGGGATGGTGGGTCGCGGTTGTGGAGCTGGTTCCGGCGGGGAGCAGGCCCTACATCGGTGGGTCGCAGACCAACAGCGTGATCGAACTCGCCTTGGGGTACAACGGGTTGGGGCGGTTGACCGGGGACGAGGTCGGCAGTGTCGGCGGGGGCGCCGGGTGGGGGCAGCCGGGGTGGACCCGGCTGTTCGACGGCGAGATGGGAAGTGAGATCGCCTGGTTGCTGCCCGCCGCGCTGCTCGCGCTGGCAGGTGGGCTGTGGCTGACCCGCCGGGCGCCGCGCACCGATCGGACGCGGGCCGGGTTGCTGCTGTGGGGCGGGTGGCTGGTGGTGACCGGCGTCGTGTTCAGCCAGATGGACGGGATCATCCACCCCTATTACGCGGTCGCGTTGGCGCCCGCTGTCGCTGGCCTGGTGGGGATCGGGGCGGTTGTGGCGTGGCGGCGGCGCAGCGAGCCCGCGGTCGTGGGGGTGTTGGCGGCGGGGATCGCGGTGACAGCGGTGGAGGCGTCACTCCTGTTGGCGCGGGAGGGTGAGTGGCTGCCGTGGTTGCGGCCGCTGGTGCTGTTCGGCGGGCTGGTGGCGGCCGCGCTGGCGGTGTTGCTTCCCGTGCTGCCCGCGCCGGTTGGCCGGGGTGTGGGCGTGTGCGCGCTCGTCGCCGCGTTGCTGGCGCCCGCGGCGTATTCGGTGGCCACGGCCGCGCAGCCGCATTCGGGGGCGTTGCCCTCGGTCGGGCCCGCGGGCGCGGCTCCGGTGGGCGGCGGCAGAGCCGGTGGCGGCGGCTTCGGCGGGCTGTTGGGCGCGCCGACTCCGACCGCCGAGGTGGCGGCGGCGCTAGCGGCGGGAGCACACGAGTACCGGTGGGCGGCGGCCGTGGTCGGGTCCAACAACGCGGCCGGGTACCAGCTTGGCGCCCGGGTTCCGGTGCTGGCGGTTGGCGGGTTCAACGGGACCGACCCGGCACCCACCCTGGACGAGTTCCAGCGGCTGGTCGCCGAGCGGCGGATCCACTGGTTCATCGCGGGCACGCTCATGCCCGCCGAGAGCGGCAGCGACGCGTCCCACCGGATCAGCGCCTGGGTCGAGGCGAACTACGACAGCACCACGGTCGACGGGGTCCCCCTGTACGACCTGAGCCGGTGAAGCGCACAGCGGGCGCACAGGCTGAACACACGGACCGCCCAGCGCCGGGCCCGATCGTCGGGACCATGACCGCCACCGAGATTTCCCTGCCGTCCGCTGTCCGCGCTCCGGTTAGCACTACCGGGCCCGCTCCCGTGCTCGACGTCGTCGTTCCGGTCTACAACGAGGAGCGCGACCTCGAACCGAGTGTGCGCCGCCTGCACGCCCACCTCGACGCCCATTTCCCTTACCGGTTCCGGATAACCGTGGCCGACAACGCCAGCGTCGACGGCACCTGGGCCATCGCGCGGCGGCTGGCCGAGGAGCTGCCGGAGGTGCGGGCCGTGCGGCTGGAGCAGAAGGGGCGGGGCCGGGCGCTGCACGCGACCTGGCTCGACTCGGACGCCGAAGTGCTGGCCTATATGGACGTCGATCTGTCGACTGACCTGGCGGCGCTCTCGCCGCTGGTGGCGGCGCTGGTCTCCGGGCACTCGGATGTGGCCATCGGCAGCAGGCTCGCCCGGGGCGCCCGGGTGGTGCGCGGGCCGAAGCGGGAGGTGATCTCGCGGGCCTACAACCTGCTGCTGCGCGGCGCCCTCGCGGCGCGGTTCTCCGACGCGCAGTGCGGGTTCAAGGCGATCCGGGCGGATGTGGCGCGGGCGCTGCTGCCGCACATCGCCGACACCGGCTGGTTCTTCGACACCGAGCTGCTGGTGCTGGCCCAGCGGGCGGGGCTGCGCATCCACGAGGTGCCGGTGGACTGGGTGGACGACCCGGACAGCCGCGTCGACATCGTCGCCACCGCGCTGGCCGACCTGCGCGGCATCGCCCGGCTCGGCCGAGGGCTGGTGACCGGGCGGGTGCCGATCGCCCAGCTGCGCGGGCAGTTGGCCCGGGGCGCGATCAGCGCCGACCCGCCGGGGGTCCCGCGCGGACTGTCCCGCCAGGTCGTGCGGTTCGCCGCCGTGGGCGTGGTCAGCACCCTGGCGTACCTGGCGCTGTACGTGCTGCTGCGCGGCCAGGTCGGCGCGCAGGCGGCGAACCTGGTGGCGCTGCTGGTGACCGCGGTCGGCAACACCGCGGCCAACCGGCGGGTCACCTTCGGCGTGCGCGGCGCGGCGGGCGCGGCCCGGCACCAGTTCCAAGGGCTGCTGGTGTTCTTCCTCGGCCTCGGGCTGACCAGCGGCGCGCTCGCGCTTCTGCACGGGCTCACCGCCCCGGGCCGGGCGACCGAGGTGGTCGTCCTGGTCGCGGCGAACCTGCTCGCCACTGTCCTGCGCTTCCTCCTGCTGCGCGGCTGGGTGTTCCGCCGCGCGACCGAACCGACCCTGGAGTCGCCCCGATGACCGCCACCCTGACCCGGCCCGCCCCGCTGGCCGCCGCGCCCGCATCTCCCGCGCCGCGCTGGGAACGGCCCGCTCTCCTCGCGCTGCTCGCCGCGACCGCGCTGCTGTACCTGTGGGACCTCGGCGCGACCGGCATGGGAAACCAGTTCTACGCCGCCGCGGCCCAGGCGGGCACCATGGACTGGAAGGCGCTGTTCTTCGGCTCCCTCGACCCGGGCAACACGATCACCGTGGACAAGCCGCCTGCGGCGATCTGGCTGATGGCGCTGTCCGGGCGGATCTTCGGCTTCTCGGCGTGGAGCATGCTCGTGCCGCAGGCCCTCGCGGGCGTGGCGGCGGTGTGGCTGCTCTACGCGACGGTCCGCCGCTGGTCCGGGCCGGGCGCGGGCCTGCTGGCGGGCGCGGGGCTCGCGCTCACCCCGGTGGGCGCGGTGATGTTCAAGTTCAACAATCCCGACGCGCTGCTGGTGCTGCTGCTGGTGGCTGGCGCGTACTGCACCGCGCGGGCGGTGGAGAAGGCGAGTCCGAAGTGGCTGCTGCTCGCGGGCGCCGCTGTCGGATTCGGGTTCCTGACCAAGATGATGCAGGCGTTCTTGGTGCTACCGGCGTTCGGTTTGGTCTACCTGATCGCCGCGCCGACAGGACTGGGCAAGCGCCTCTTGCACCTGGCGGGCGCGGGAGTCGCGGTGGTCGCGTCAGCGGGCTGGTTCATCGCGGTCGCCGATCTGTGGCCAGCGGCGTCGCGGCCCTACATCGGCGGGTCGACCGACAACACCGAGTTGGACCTGGCCCTGGGCTACAACGGGCTCGGGCGGATCTTCGGCAACGGCATGGCGCCGCCCGCCGCGGGCAACACCGGGTTCGGCGGCGAGACCGGGTGGCTGCGGATGTTCGGCGCCGCGTTCGGCTCCGAGGTGTCCTGGCTGCTGCCGACGGCGCTGATCGGGCTGGTCGCGGGCCTGTGGTTCACCCGCCGCGCGCCGCGCACCGACCGGACCCGGGCGGCGCTGGTGCTGTGGGGCGGCTGGCTCGTGGTGACCGCGGCGGTGTTCAGCCTCATGGAGGGCACCGCGCACCCGTACTACGCGGTGGCGCTGGCGCCCGCGATCGCCGCCGTGGTCGCCGTCTGCGCCCGGGAGCTGTGGCGGGGCCGGGACCACGCGCCCGCCCGGATCGTGCTGGCGACGATGGTGGCGGTGGCGGCCGGGTGGAGCTTCGCCCTGCTGACTCGCGACGGCGAGTGGCTGCCGTGGCTGCGCTGGCTCGTCGCGGTCTTCGGGGTGGCCGCGAGCACGGCGGTCGCGGTCGGCGCGCACCAGTTCCGGCGGGCCGCAGCGGCGGTCACGGTCGCCGCGCTGGTGGCCGGGTTCGGCGGGACGGCCGCCTACACCCTGGCCACCACGGCGGTCCCGCACAGCGGGTCGCTGCCGATGTCCGGGCCAGCGGGCGCGGACGGCGCCATGATGACTGGGCGGATGGGTATCGAGGTCAGCCCGGAGATGGTGGCGGCGCTGCGCGCGACGACCGGGACCTGGGCGGCGGCCAGCACCGGCTCCCAGGGCGCGGCGAGCCTGCAACTGGCCAGCGGTCGCCCAGTCATCCCCATCGGCGGGTTCTCCGGCGGGGACCCGGCGCCGACCCTGGCGCGGTTCCAGTCCTATGTCGCCGCCGGACAGGTCCGCTACTACGTGCCCGGCGGCATGACTCGCGCGGGCGGCGGTGGCGAGATCTCGACTTGGGTGCGGGAGAACTTCGCTGCGGTCACGATCGGTGGTGAGACGGTGTACGACCTGAGCCAGCCGCTCGGCTGAGGTCTTTGGACCTGGGACAGCGGCGTCGGTCCCGCGTAGGCTCCCCGCCAACTCGGTTCCGACGCCGCTGGGAGGGTGGGCCGTGCACGACGACGCGAGGCCGCCCGGCGGCCCGCGCCACCGTCGCCCGGGAGGCGGTGGTTGCCATCACTGACCAGCAGTCGCCGCCCCCGGCGCGCTCCAAGCCCGATGTGGACGCCGCGCCCACCCCGGGCGGACCCACCCGTCTCACCGGCCACGCCGATCTCAGCAACCGACCGGACTTCGAGCAGTTGCTGCTCGCCCTGTGCAGGCAGTCCTCCGGCGATGTCCACCTGGACCTGGCCGAACTGGACTTCATCGATGTGTCCGGAGTGATCACTCTGCTGCGGGTGGCCCGGACCCTGCCCGAGGACAACCACCTGGTGCTGCGGAACCCGCCGCCGTCGATGCGCCGCATCCTGGAGGTGCTCGGCCCGGCCGTGCGCGACGCGAGCCTGCGCGTCGAGTGACGCGGGCTCAGCGGGCGAGGATGGCCCGCACTTCGGCGTCGGTCACCTGGGTGAAGTCGCCGTACCAGCGGCCGACCGCGCCGAAGTCGCCCGGGGCGTGCACGCAGACGAACTCGTCGGCGATGGCGCGCAGGTGCCCCAGGATGGCCTCGGGGGCAACCGGGACGGCGAGGACCACCCGCGCCGCCCCGAGGTGGCGGACCACCTGGACCGCGGCGCCGACCGTGGAGCCGGTGGCCACCCCGTCGTCGACCACGATGGCGGTCCGGCCGGTGAGGTCGCACGGGCCGTCCGGGCCGCGCAGCACCTCGGCGCGGCGGCGCAGCTCCGCTTTCGCGCGTTCGACCGACGGCTTGACCTGGGCCCAGGACAGCTCCAGCATGGCCAGGACTTCCGCGGCGCGCACCACCACGCCGCCCTCGCCCACCGCGCCGACCGCCAGTTCCGGGGAGCCGGGCGCGCCGACCTTGCGGACCAGCACGATGTCGAGGTCCGCGCCAAGGCGGTCGGCGACCGCCGCGGCGACCGGGACGCCGCCGCGCGGGAGGCCGAGGACGACCGGGTCCCACTCGCGCAGGTGCTCAAGCCGCGCGGCGAGGATTCGGCCCGCTTCGGGTCGGTCCGCGAAGCGCATACGCCAAGTGTGCTTTACCTACGAGGTAATCGCCGTTCGTCGCGCCGGTCCGTAGCGTCGAGCCATGACCACGGCGTACGCACCCGAGCGCTCGGTCGGCGCGCTGCTCCGCCAGTGGCGCGAGCACCGCAGGCTCAGCCAGCTCGACCTGTCCCTCCAGGCGGAGGTCTCGACCCGGCACCTGAGCTTCGTGGAGACCGGCCGGTCCGCGCCGAGCCGGGAGATGGTGCTGCACCTGTCCGACATCCTCGGGCTGCCGCTGCGCGAGCGCAACCAGCTGCTGCTGGCCGCCGGGTACGCGCCGGTCTACAGCCAGGCCGCGCTGGACTCGCCCCGGATGACCGCGGTGCGGGCCGCGGTGCGGCAGGTCCTCACCGGGCACGAGCCCTACCCGGCGGTGGCCGTCGACCGGAGCTGGCACCTGGTCGACGCGAACGACAGCCTGCGGAGCCTGCTCGACGGCGTCGCGCCCGGCCTGCTCGCGCCGCCCGCGAACGTGCTGCGGATCAGCCTGCACCCCGACGGCCTCGCGTCGCGCATCGTCAACCTCGGCGAATGGCGCGCGCACCTGCTGGCCCGGCTGCGCGGGCAGATCACGCTCACCGCGGACGAGAAGCTGGCCGCGCTGCACGACGAGCTGTCAGCGTACCCGTGCGCGCAGCCGGAACCGGAGATCGACCAGCACACCGCCGACGTCGTGGTGCCGCTGCGGCTGCGGGCGCACGACGCCGAACTCGCGTTCTTCGGCACGGTGACCACGTTCGGCACGCCGCTGGACATCACCGTCGCCGAGCTGGCCATCGAGTCGTTCTTCCCGGCCGATCAGGCCACGGCCGAGGCGCTGCGCGGCCGGTAGCGGCGCAGCGGCTGGGTGCGGCGCACCAGGTCGCGCAGAACGGGCAGGTCGCCCGCGACCGCGCCGATGCCCCGGGCCTGCACGAGCACATTGCCCAGGGCTGCGGCCTCGACCGGCCCGGCGACGACCGGCAGCCCGCACGCGTCGGCCGTCGCCTGGCACAGCAGCGCGTTGCGGCTCCCGCCGCCGACGATGTGCACGACGTCGATGTCCCGGCCGGACAGTCGGCGCGCGTCGTCCAACGCGCGCCGGTAAGCGGCGGCGAGACTGTCCACAACGCACCGGGTGATCTCGCCGGGGGTGCGCGGAACGGGCTGGCCGGTGCGGGCGCAGTAGTCGGCGATCCTGGTCGGCATGTCCGCGCCCGCCTCGTTCGGCGGCAGGAACACCGGGTCGTCGGGATCGACGACCGCGCCGGACCCGGTGTGCGCCGCCGCGTCGGCCAGCAGCGCGTCGAGCGGCAGGCCCGCCCAGACCCGCTGGCACTCCTGGAGCAGCCACAGGCCCATGACGTTGCGCAGGTACCGGACGGTGCCGTCGACGCCGCCCTCGTTGGCGAAGTTCGCCGCCCGGCTCTCCGCGCTGAGCACGGGGGCGGTCAGCTCGATCCCGACCAGCGACCACGTGCCGCACGAGACGTAGCCGAACCGCTCCCCCGCCGCGGGCACGCCGACCACGGCCGAGGCGGTGTCGTGCGAGGCGACCGTGGTGACCGGCAGCCGGTCGGTCAGCCCGGCCGAGGCGAGCACGTGCGGCAGCAGGTAGCCGCGACCGCTGCCGGGCAGGCGCAGCGGCGGGAACAGCGACGGGCGCGCCGACACCTGGGCGAGCAGTGCGGGCGAGAACTGTCCGGTGTGGATGTCGAGAAGCTGCGTCGTGCTCGCGTTGGTGTGTTCCGTGCCGAGGTCGCCGGTGAGCCAGTAGGTAAGCAGGTCCGGGATCAGCAGGAGCGTGGCCGCCTGGGCGAGACGCGGTTCGACGGCCAGTTGATAGAGGGTGTTGAACGGCAGGTACTGCAAGCCGGTCGTCTCGTACAGCGTCTCCGCGCCGATGGCGTCGCGCACGCGCGGGGCGACCTCGCGGGTGCGGTCGTCGCGGTGGCTTACCGGGTTGCCGATAAGCATGCCGTTGTCGTCCAAGAGGCCGTAGTCGACCGCCCAGGAGTCGATGCCGACGCTGGCCAAGCCGGGTCCCGCGGCACGTAGACCATCCAGAATGCCTCTATAGAGCCGCAGAATGTCCCAGTGCAGCGTGCCGTGAACCCGGATCGCGCCGTTGCGGAACCGGGTCACCTCGGCCAGGGTGAGCCGGTCGTGGTCGACCCGGCCGACCATGACCCGGCCGCTGGACGCCCCGAGGTCGACCGCGGCGATGGCGGTGCTCATCGCAGAAACGCCGCGGCGACGCCCGCGTCGACCGGGATGTGCAGGCCGGTCGTGTGCGACAGGTCGCCGCCGGTCAGCGCGAACACCGCGGCGGCGACGTGCTCGGGCAGCACCTCGCGTTTGAGCAGCGTGCGCTGGGCGTAGAACGCGCCCAGTTCCGCTTCCGGCACCCCGTAGACGGCCGCGCGCTGGGCGCCCCAGCCGCCCGCGAAGATCCCGGACCCGCGCACCACGCCGTCGGGGTTGACCCCGTTGACCCGGATTCCATGCTCGCCGAGTTCGGCGGCCAGCAGCCGGACCTGGTGCGCCTGGTCGGCTTTCGCCGCGCCGTAGGCCAGGTTGTTCGGCCCGGCGAACACGGAGTTCTTGCTGGAGATATAGACGATGTCGCCGCCCATGCCCTGGGCGATCAGCAGCCGCGCCGCCTCCCGGGAGACCAGGAACGAGCCCTTGGCCATCACGTCGTGCTGGCGGTCCCAGTCGGCGGCGGTGGTGTCGAGCAGCGATTTCGAGATCGACAAACCGGCGTTGTTGACCACCAGGTCGACGCCGCAGAACGCGAGCGCGGCGCGCTGGAAGGCCGCGGCGACGGCGCGCTCGTCGGTCACGTCCGCGGTGACCGCGACCGCGCCGATCTCCCCCGCCACCCGCTCGGCGGACTCCGCGTCGCGGTCCGCGACGACGACACTGGCTCCCTCGGCCGCGAGCCGGTGCGCGATGGCCCGCCCGATCCCGGAGCCGCCGCCGGTCACCAGGGCCACCCGCCCCGCCAGGGGTTTCGGCGGGGGCATCCGGCGCAGCTTGGCCTCTTCCAGCGCCCAGTACTCGATGCGGAACTTCTCCCGCTCCTCGATCGGCGCGTAGGTGGACACCGCTTCCGCGCCACGCATCACGTTGATCGCGTTGACGTAGAACTCGCCCGCGACGCGCGCGGTCTGCTTGTCCTTGCCGAAGCTGAACATCCCGACCCCGGGCACCAGCACGATCGCCGGGTCGGCTCCGCGCATTGGCGGGCTGTCGGGGTCGGCGTGCCGGTCGTAGTAGGCGCGGTAGTCGTCACGGTAGGCGGCGTGCAGTTCACGCAGCCGGGTGATGGCGTCCTCGATCGGGGCGGTCGGTGGCAGGTCGAGGACGAGTGGGCGGACCTTGGTGCGCAAGAAGTGGTCCGGGCAGGACGTGCCGAGCGCGGCGAGCGCGGGGTGCTTCTCGCGGGCCAGGAAGTCCAGGACGACGGCGCTGTCGGTGTAGTGGCCGATTTGCCGCTTGTCGGTGGAGGCCAAGCCGCGCACGACCGGGGCCAGCGCGGCGGCCCGGGCGTGCCGCTCGGCGATCGGCAGCGGCGCGTAGCCGGGGATCTCCGCGCCGAACGGCTCGGCGACGCCGTGTTCATCCAGGTACGACTGGGCGCGCGCGATGATCTCGCGGGAATTCGCCTCGCAGTCCGCGCTGGTCTCGCCCCAGGCGGTGATGCCGTGCCCGCCGAGGATCACCCCGATCGCCGCCGGATTGGCCGCGCGGACGGCGGCGATGTCCAGGCCGAGCTGGAAACCGGGCCGCCGCCAGGGCGCCCAGGCGACCCGGTCGCCGAAGCACGCCTTGGTCAGCGCCTCGCCGTCGGCGGCGGTGGCGAACGCGATGCCCGCGTCCGGGTGCAGGTGGTCGACGTGCGCGGCGTCGAGCAGGCCGTGCATCGCGGTGTCGATCGACGGGGCCGCGCCACCCTTGCCGTGCAGGCAGTAGTCGAACGCGGCGACCATCTCGTCCTCGCGCTCGACGCCGGGGTAGGTGGTCGCCAGCGCCCGCAGCCGGTCGAGGCGGAGCGCGGCCAGCCCGGACGCGGTGAGCGTGCCGAGATCGCCGCCGGACCCCTTGACCCACAACAGGTCCACCGGTTCCCCCGTCACCGGGTCCTCGGCTTGGCCCTTGGCTGAGGCGTTGCCGCCCGCGTAGTTGGTGTTGCGCGGGTCCGCGCCGAGCCGGTTGGCCCGGGCCAGCAGCGCCGCGACCTCGGGATGGGTCATCTCCGGTTCCCCTCTCACGCGCCCCAGCCCGCCTGCTCGCCGCCGACCCGCTCGGCCGCTATCCGCGCGGCGTGTCCGGAGCGGTGGTACGCGGCCACCGGGTCGGGGTCGAGTCCCTGGTCGGCGCGCAGTTCGGCGAGCAGCGGGCGGACATCGGTGTTGTAGGCGTCCATCAGCACGGCGTTGGCGCCGAGCACGTCGCCTTCCTGCTGCGCTTTGGCGAGAGCGGCCGCGTCGACCAGCAGCGTCTTCGCGGTGGCCTCTTGCACGTTCATCACCGACCGGATCACCGCGGGGATCTTCGGTTCGATGTTGTGGCACTGGTCGAGCATGAACGCGATCCCGGCCGCGGGTTTGAGCGCGTCGGCCCGCACGATCTCGTGCATGATCCGGAACAGTTGGAACGGGTCGGCCGCGCCTGCCATGAGGTCGTCGTCGGCGTAGAACCGGCTGTTGAAGTCGAACGCGCCCAGCCGTCCGGCGCGCAGCAGGAACGCGACGATGAACTCGATGTTCGTCCCCGGCGCGTGGTGGCCGGTGTCGATGACGACCTGGGCGCGCGGGCCGAGTTGCAGGCAGTGCGCGAACGCGGTGCCCCAGTCGGGCACGTCGGTGGCGTAGAAGGCGGGCTCGAACAGCTTGTACTCCAGCAGCAGCCGCTGCCCCTCCCCCAGCCGCGCGTAGGTCTCGGCCAGCGCGTCGGCGAGCCGGTCCTGGCGGGCGCGCAGGTCGTCCTGGCCGGGGTAGTTGAGGCCGTCGGCGAACCAGAGTTTGAGGTCGCGGGAGCCGGTGCGGTCCATGATGTCGACGCAGTCGAGCAGGTGGTCGACCGCCTTGCGCCGCACCCCCGGATCGGGGTTGGCGACGCTGCCGAGCGCGTAGGCCGCGTCCTGGAACACGTTGGCGTTGATCGCGCCGATGGCCACGCCCTGGTCCTCGGCGTGCCGGGCGAGGGCGGCGTAGTCGTCCACGGCGTCCCAGGGGATGTGCAGGGAGACGGTGGGAGCGACACCGGTGAACCGGTGCACGGTCGCCGCGTCGTCGATCTTCTCCCACGGGTCGCGCGGCACCCCGGGCTGCGGGAACACCCGGAACCGGGTGCCGGAGTTGCCGTAGCCCCAGGACGGGGTCTCGATCCGCTGCTCGGCAAGCGCGGCCTTGATCTCGCTCATCGAACCCTCCACACTAGACAGTCAGGGCAGGTGGAACACCTCGGGCAGCGGCGTCATGGCGTCATCGGGCCGGACACCGTCGAGCGCAAGGAAGAAGCCGACCATCTCAGCCTGCCACCGCGCGTTGACGTCCGTCCGTGCCATGGCGGCGCGGGCGGCGGCGAAGTCGTCGCACTCGACATAGCCGATCAGCGTCCCGTCCGTCCGGACGAACAGGGAGTAGTTGCGCCACCCGGCCGCGCTCAAGGCCGCCCGCATCTCCGGCCAGACCTCCCGGTGGCGCTCCCGGTATTCCTCGACCCGGGCAGGATCGACCTGCAGCGTGAAGCACACCCGTTGCGCCATGCGCGGCAGCGTAGGTCGGCCGGGCCCGGGCGGTCTGCGCACTAGTGATCGCAGCACTGATGATCGCGGCACCGGTGGTCGCGGCGCGAGTGATCGACCAGCGGTGATCGCATCAGCCCTGGTGATCGCCCCATTTCCGATAAGCCCGCTTGAGTGACGCCCACCCGGGGTACTCCCTGATCGAAGCCAACCGAATCAAGGAGAAGGCATGACCGTCACCGGCATCTTCACAGCGTTGATCATCGGTCTGATCGTCGGCGCCCTGGGACGTCTGGTGGTCCCCGGCAAGCAGTCACTGCCGATTTGGCTGACGATCGTCGTCGGTATCGTCGCCGCGTTCCTGGGCACCGCCCTGGCCAACGCCGTCGGCGTCGGCACGACCAAGGGTGTCGACTGGATCGAGATCGTCTTCCAGGTCGGCTTGGCCGCCATCGGCGTCGCCATCACCGCGGGCTTCTACGGTCGCCGACACGTCCACCACTAGAACTCTCCCCCCCAGAACGCCCCCTCGGCCGTCCTCCCGGCCAGGGGGCGTTCGCCTTGTCAGCCTGATCTCCCTCCACACCACACGACTTGCCGTGTAGGCACCACCAAACAGTGGCGTCACAGCGGATTTCAGAGCTTTCCGCACGCCACATAGCCGCACGGCGCACCGCCGCACGCAGCACGGCCGCACAGCGCACAGCGCACAGCGCACAGCGCACAGCGCACAGCGCACAGCGCACAGCGCACAGCGCACAGCGCACAGCGCACAGCGCACAGCGCACAGCGCACA
>NZ_JBVJIN010000028.1:0-67611 GCF_055586285.1 Actinokineospora sp. NPDC051303 | reverse complement strand
CACAGCGACAAGGCAGCACAGCGCACAACCTCACGGCCGCACGGCGCACGGCGCACGGCGCACGGCCAGCCTCAGCTACGCCGTCAGCCCCCGGCCCACGGGCCGCCCTTGGCCCTCACCCAGCGACTTCGCGTGAGCCGCCCAAGCATCGAGAATCGCTTCCGCCCCCACCTTTCCGCCCGAGGCCACGACGTCACGCCGCGGCAGGCACAGCGACGAGAAACCCCGCCGCGGTAGGCCATTCCTGCCCCAGGGACCACGGTGAGCCCCAGGACACGAAACGAGCCACGTTCACCGTCGTCGGTTCGCCATCCAGCGGTCGACTAGGAACGCCTCGATCGAGTCACCGCGACCGCGGTCGAGTTCGGCGACCTCGGACCGGGTGAACCACCGAGCTGTCACCAGCTCCTCCCGATCGACCTCGACCTCTTCCGACAACGCCACCGCCCGGAACCCGAGCATGAGCCCAGCCGGGAACGGCCACGCCTGCGAGCCCAGGTACTCCACCTCCCCGACCACCACCCCCGTTTCCTCAGCCACCTCCCGCCGGACCGCGTCTTCCGCGCTCTCACCGATCTCCACAAAGCCCGCCAGAGTGGAGAACCCGGATGCCCCGCGATGCCGACCGAGCAGGCACCGCTCTCCCGACTCCACCAGCACGATCACCGCGGGCTCGATCCGCGGGAACAGCAACTTGCCGCACCCGACGCACTCTCGGACGTGCCCGCCGTGGCTCTCCCGCGCCGCCGATCCACACGCACCGCAGAAGCGCTGGTTCCGCCGCCAGTGCAACAACCCGCGCGCGTACGCCAACCGCGCCGACTCTTCGGCGCCGATCACTGAGAACAGCGCCCGCACGTCCACCGCGTCGTCCGCGTCCGCCGCGGCCATGGCCGCTACTTCGTCCAATTCGGACAGATCGACCGCGAACAACGGCCCCGCCCCGCCGACAGCCGCACCCTGCGCCGACCGTAGGCGACCACCGCCCGCATCGCGTCCGCCATCCGCATCGCGTCCGCCGACCGCACCGCGTTCGCCGACCACATCGCGTTCGCCGACCACATCCCGTTTGCCGACCGCACCGCGTTCACCGACCACATCCCGTTTGCCGTCCGCGCGGTCACGCTCCTCCCCCACGCCCAGGAAGACCGCGTCATCCGACACGCCCACCGCCACCGGCGCACCGCCGCGAACCAGGCAACGGTCACGCCACAGCGGAATCGCGCGTGCCGCCGGATGTTCGCGCATTCTGGCCAAGAACGCCGCGTCGGCCCGGCAACCGCCCGCGCGGTCCAAAGCCATGCCGGTGTAGGGCAACAGCTCACACATCAACGGTCACCGGACGCTCGAAGAAAGTCTCCAGCACGACGATCGTCTGCGTCCCGGTGACCCCGTCTAAATCGAAGATGTCCTTCAAGGCGCTTTGCAACTCCGCCGTGCCCGCGGCGCGGATCTTGACCAGCACCGAGGCGCTGCCCGCGATGATGTGCGCCTCCTCCACCCACGGCAGCGCGCTCAGGGCCGCGTTCGTCTCCGGCCCGCCCATCCACGCGTTGGCCTCGATCATCACGAAAGCCAGCACCCCCTTGCCCACAGCGCCGGGGTCCACATCCACCGTGGTTCGGCGGATGACGCCGCGTTCACGCAGCTTGCGCACCCGCTCGTGCGCTGCCGCCCCGGACAGTCCCACCTCTTCTCCGAGCGTCGCGTACGGGGTCATGGCGTCCACTTGCAGCCTGGCCAGCAATCGCCGGTCGACGATGTCCATCAAGTCCACCTCCTTCACCACCGAACTGTATCAGGAAAAATTGTTCGATGGTTTAACCACATCAGGTGATGCGTCAGCGATCGAGTTGGACGACACTGCCCTCATGAGCACCGATTCCTGCGCCGTGGCCCACGGCGCCCCCGCTTCCGGCGCCGCCGTGAAGACGCTGGTCGTCGTCTTCGCCACGGCCGTCGGCGAGCACCTCCTGCGCTACGGCGCCGACCTCGGCTACAAGACGCTTCTCGTGGAACCCCAGCGAGCGCGGGTCGCCGCGACCGACGTGACAGTCCTGACCGCGGTTCCGGCCGACCTCGGCGAGCACACGGATCTCGTGGTCACCGACCACCACCGCCCCGAACTGGGCGCACTCCTCCAGTCAGCGCTGCGGTCAGGCGCCCGATGGATCGGCGTCATGGGCAATCCCAGGCATCCCCCGCCCCACGTCCCCGCCCTGCGCGCGCTGGGCGTGCCCGAGTCCGACATCGCCCGGGTGCACCGGCCGGTCGGCCTCAACATCGGCTCCCGCACGCCCCCTGAGATCGCGATCGCGACGCTCGCGGGCCTGATCGCCGACCGCAACGGCAAACCGGGAGGCTTCGAGTTCTGATCGAAGCGAATCCCGCTGTGGACAGCCAGACAACCCGCGAGTAACTTTCTAAGCGCTTGCTTAGCTCCGGCCCCGCCCACTCAATCTCGGAGGAACCCGTGTCCCAACCCCGCACCGCCATCGTCACCGGCGCAGCCCGCGGCATCGGCGCCGCCGTGGCCAAGCGTCTCGCCCGCGACGGCTTCTCCGTCGCCGTGGTCGACTTGGACGCGGCGAGTTGCGCCGACACCGTCAAGGCCATCGAGGCCGAGGGCGGCACCGCCCTCGCGGTGGGCGCGGACGTGAGCGACACCGAGCAGGTCGAGGCCGCCGTGGCCGAGGTCGCCGAGAAGCTGGGCCCGCCGACGGTGCTGGTCAACAACGCGGGCATCCTGCGCGACAACCTGATCTTCAAGATGACCGACGACGACTGGGACGCGGTCATCAACGTGCACCTGCGCGGCTCGTTCCTGATGACCCGCGCTGTCCAGCGGCACCAGACCGAGCAGAAGTACGGCCGGATCGTGAACCTGTCCAGCACGTCCGCGCTGGGCAACCGCGGCCAGGCCAACTACGCCACGGCCAAGGCGGGGTTGCAGGGCTTCACCAAGACGCTGGCGATCGAACTCGGCAAGTTCAACATCACGGCCAACGCGATCGCGCCGGGGTTCATCGAGACCGAGATGACCGCGGCCACCGCCGCGCGGGTCGGGGTGCCGTACGAGGACTTCAAGGCGGGAGCCGCTTCGATGATCCCCGTGGGCCGGGTGGGGCAGCCTGAGGACATCGCGGCGACGGCGTCATTCCTGGTCAGCGAGGAAGCCGGGTTCGTGTCGGGCCAGGTCATCTACGTCGCGGGCGGACCGAAGGACTGACATGCGCATCTTCACCGGACCGGAGTCCCTCGCCGAGGCCAAGGGCAAGCACCTGGGCTACGGCGACTGGCTGGAAATCACCCAGGAACGGGTCCAGCAGTTCGCCGACGCCACCGGCGACCACCAGTGGATCCACGTCGACGCCGAGCGCGCCGCCGGAGGCCCGTTCGGCGGCACGGTCGCGCACGGCTACCTGACCCTGTCGCTGCTGCCGATGCTGGGCCGCGGTGTCTACCGCTTCGACGGCTTCATCATGGGCGTCAACTACGGGCTCAACAAGGTGCGGTTCCCCAACCCCGTTCCGGTCGGCGCGCGCGTGCGGCTCGGCGCGGAGCTGCTGGAGGTCACCGAGGTCGCCCAGGGGTATCAGGTGGTCTTCAAGCACACCATCGAGATCGAGGGCGCCGCCAAGCCCGGCTGTGTCGCCGAGGCCGTGGTGCTGCTCGTTCCGGGGAGGACCGGATCATGAGCGAGGAGTTGCGCGAGCGGGTCGCGGCGCTGCTCGCCGAGCATGATCCGGCGACGACCGACCGGCTGGAGTTCCTGCGCGCCCGCTTCGACGCGGGCCTGGCCTGGGTGCATTTCCCGGTCGGGCTCGGCGGTCTCGGCGCGGCGCGGGGAGACCAGCGGATCGTCGATGAGGAACTGGCCAGGGCGGGCGCGCCGGACAACAATCCGCGCCGGATCGGCATCGGGCTGGGCATGGCCGCGCCGACCATCCTCGCGTTCGGCACCGACGAGCAGAAGCGCCGCTTCCTGCGTCCACTGTGGACCGGCGAGGAGGTGTGGTGCCAGCTGTTCAGCGAGCCGGGCGCGGGCTCGGACCTGGCGGCGCTGGGCACTCGCGCCCGCCGCGACGGGGACGACTGGGTGGTGACCGGGCAGAAGGTCTGGACCTCCACCGCGCACACCGCGCGGTGGGCGATCCTGGTCGCCCGCACCGATCCGGACGTGCCCAAGCACGCGGGCATGACGTACTTCGTCTGCGACATGACCGATCCCGGCGTCGAGGTGCGGCCGCTGCGGCAGATCACCGGGGAGGCCGAGTTCAACGAGGTCTTCCTGACCGAGGTCCGCATTCCGGACGCGCACCGGCTCGGCGCGGTCGGCGACGGTTGGCGGGTCGCGCAGACCACTCTGATGAACGAGCGGGTCGCCATCGGCGGGCGGCCGGTGCCGCGCGAGGGCGGCATGATCGGCGTCGTGGCCGAGGCGTGGCGGGCCAACCCGGGGCGGCGCACCCCGGAGGCTCATGACCGGCTGGTGAAGCTGTGGGTCGAGTCCGAAGCGCTGCGGTTGGCCGGAATGCGGCTGCGGCAACAGCTCGCGGCGGGGTCGCCGGGGCCGGAGGGGTCGGCGATGAAGCTGGCGTTCGCCCGGCTGGCGCAGACGCTGTCCGGTTTCGAGGTCGAGTTGCTCGCCGAAGACGGCCTGCGTTACGACGACTGGACATTGCGGCGGCCGGAACTGGTCGACTTCACCGGCCGTGAGGCGGGCTACCGCTACCTGCGGGCGAAGGGCAACTCCATCGAGGGCGGCACCTCGGAGATCCTGCGCAACATCATCGCCGAGCGGGTTCTGGGCCTCCCGGCCGAGCCCAGGGTCGACAAGGACGTGCCGTGGAAGGACTTGCCGAAATGAGCGAGCCGAACCTGCTCTACACCGATGTCGAGGACGACTTGCGGGCCAGCGTGCGGAATCTGCTCGCCGACCGGGCGGACGAGGCCGCGGTGCTCGGCCGGGTGGAAAGCGCCGAACCGCACGACCTCGGGCTGTGGCGCACCCTGGCCGCCGAGCTAGGGGTGACCTCGCTGCACGTCCCGGAGGACTTGGGCGGGCAGGGCGCGGGCTACCGCGAGACGGCGGTGGTCGCCGAGGAGCTCGGCCGGTCCGTGGCGCCCGTGCCGTTCTTGGGCAGCGCCGTGCTGGCGACGGCCGCGCTGCTGCGGGTCTCCGACGACGAGCACGCGCGGGCGACGCTGGCGAAGTTGGCCGCGGGCGACGCGACGGCCGCGTTGGCGGTGCCGCTGTCGGCGTGGCCCGGATCGCCGCTGCCGTCGGTGCGGGTCGAGGGCGGGGGCCTGGTGGGGACGGTCCGCTCGGTCGCCGACGCGGCCGTGGCGGATCTGTTCGTGGTGCCTGCCGACGACGGGCTGCACCTGGTCGAGGCGGGCGCGGCCCGGGTGACGCCGGTGGTGTCGCTGGACCTGACCCGCCCGGTCGCCGACGTCGAGTTCGCCGGGTCGGCGTCGGTCCGGCTGTCTGGTTCCGCGGCCGCGGCCGTCGAGGCGGCGTTGCTCACCGGCGCGGGCGTGCTGGCCTCCGAGCAGGTCGGGGTCGCGCAGTGGTGCCTGGACACCACGGTCGCCTACCTCAAGGAGCGCTACCAGTTCGGCAGGCCGGTCGGGTCGTTCCAGGCGCTCAAGCACCGGCTGGCCGACCTGTGGCAGGAACTGGTGCTGGCCCGCGCCGCGGCCAGGCACGCCGCCGACCGGCTGGCGACCGACGACCCGGACGCGCCGATCGCGGTGTCGGTGGCGCAGTCGCTGTGCGCGGCGGTCGCGGTGCGCGCCGCCGAGGAGTGCGTCCAGCTGCACGGCGGCATCGGCATGACCTGGGAGCACCCGGCGCACCTGTACCTCAAGCGCGCCAAGGCCGACGAGATCGCCCTCGGGACCCCGGGGCGGCACCGCGCCGTCCTCGCGCCACTGGTAGACCTGCCCGGATGACCGACCCCTTGCCCGGCGACCTCTGGCCGGACATCAGACCCGACGCGGCCCGGCGGCTGATGGCCGCCGCGGTCGACGCCTTCGCCGCCCGCGGGTACCACGCCACGACCACCCGGGACATCGCGACGGCGGCCGGGATGAGTCCCGCGGCGCTGTATGTGCACTTCCCGTCGAAGGCGGCGGTGTTGTTCGCGATCAGCCGCAGCGGGCACGAGCGGGCGCTGGCGATGGTCGAGGCGGCGTTCGCCGGGCCGGGGAGTCCGGCCGAGCGGATGGGCGCGCTGGTCGCGGAGTTCGTGAGCTGGCACGCCACCAAGCACCGGATAGCCCGGATAGTGCAGTACGAACTGTCGGCGCTGTCGGCGGCGGACTACGCCGTGGTGGCGTCCCTGCGGCGCAAGACCGAGGCTGTGGTGCGGGCCCTGATAGACGAGGGCGTGCACGCGGGGGTGTTTCAGGTCGCGGACGTTCGGATCGCGGCCAGGGCCATCTTGTCGCTGGCCATCGATGTCGCGCGGTGGTACACGCCGGATTTCCGGCCCGCGCCCGCGGAATTGGGCAAACGCTACGCGGAACTGGCTTTGGCGATGCTCGGGTCACGCTGACGGGGAACAGCGCTCGACTCTCCGCCCAGCCGAGAGCCGTGTGGGGTAACGGCATCGAGAATCTGGTGAGTGTGGTCACCAACCGGCCTACAGTGGGTGCCATGGCGACGTTCGGTGAACTGGTGCCCGGTCCGAAGCTTCGCAAGGTCAGCGACGAGGACGCGGGCACCGGCCAGGAGCAGGACCCCGGCCCGCTGGATCTGGAGTCCGGCGTGGTCTTCCTCCGCCCCCGCCCGGCGCCGGAAGCCCCCGAGAACCCGACGTGAGCCTCAACCGGGCGACCTCGAACCAGCCCGCCGCGACGGTGGCCGGGTCCGCTGTCCTGCTCGGCGACATGCGCGTCGGCGCGGGCGCGCACCTTGCCCAGGGGTTGGTCGTCCGCGCGCACGGGGGCGCGGTGGAGATCGGGAACAACTCGGCGGTGCTGGAGAACGGCATCGTCGTCGGGTGGCAGGCGCACCCGGTCCGCATCGGGCAGCGCACGGTGTTCGGGCACCGCGCGCACGTCATCGGCGCCACCGTGGGCGACCTGTGCGAGATCGGCAACGGCGCGATCCTGATGCCCGGCGCGCGCCTCGGCGACGGGGTGATCCTCGGCGAGGGCACCCTGATCCCCGCGGGCACGGTGGTCCCCGACCAGGCGGTGCTCGTCGGCAGGCCGCCGCACGTGATCCGCACCGCCACCGAGCGGGACCGCGACCGGGTCGCCGCGCTGCGCGAGTACCAGACCGAACGGACCGAGCACCCCGGCGTCCTGATCACCGGGCCCGCACAGAACGGCGGCGGCATGGGCACGCTCTACGCGTACGGAGACCACCGGCCGGTCATCGACCCGACGGCGTTCCTGTTCGACTCGGCCGAGATCACCGGGGACGTCACCGTGGGGGCGAAGACGGTGATCGGCGCCGGAGTGAAGATCATCGGCGACTCGCACGGCCCGGTGCGCGTCGGCGCGCGGGTGCAGATCCTGGAGAACACGGTGCTGCACCTGTTGCCGGACAACGAGTTGATCATTGAGGACGACGTGGTCATCGGCCCCGGCTGCATGATCCACGGGTGCCGCGTCCAGACCGGCTCGGTGATCGAGCCCGGCGCGATCGTGTGCGACGACAGCGTGGTCGGCGCCGGGTCGATCGTGCGCGCGGGGGCGTGCGTGAAGCAGCGGGCGGTGTTCGGTGCCGGGTCGGTCATCGACGGGTTCCCCGCCGTGCTGGTCGGCACCCTCGACGCGCCGCCCGAGCCACCCGGGTGGGCGCTGCCGCTCGACGCCGCCACCCGGATCAGCCGCGTCCAGCGCTGATCCCAGCCGCTCCACCCGCCACGGCCTCCGCGTTGCCAGGAGTTTCAGTCTGTGCTGAAATTAGTAGCATCATCGAGACCAAGGGGGACGACACCGATGACGCCACGAATCGAGCACGTGACCTTCCTCAGCATGGGCACGCGGTGCGCGGGCGACCTGTACCTGCCCGCCGACGCGGGGCAGGCGCCCGGCCTGGTCCTGGGCCACAGCAGCGTGATGGTCAAGGAAGCCCTCGCCGACTTCGCCGCGCACTTCGCCGCCGCCGGATACGTCGCGCTGGCCATCGACTACCGCACGATCGGCGCGAGCGAGGGCGAGCCGCGCGGGCAGAACTTCCCGGAGCGCAAGGTCGAAGACTTCCGCAGCGCCGTGTCCTACCTGCGGGAACGGCCAGAGGTCGACCCGGAGCGGATCGGCCTGTGGGGAGTCAGCGGCGGCGGGTCCGCCGCGTTGCAGGCCGCCATCCTCGACCGGCGGGCGGGCTGCGTGGTGCTGCAGAGCCCGAGCACGCTCAACGGCTGGCGGTACCTGCGGAAGCTGTCCGGGCACGAGGCCTTCCACCAGCTGCGCGACCAGCTTGACCAGGACTGGCGGCGCCGGTACGAAACCGGGCGCGGCGCCACGGTCCCCGGCCTGAACCTCCAGCACGAGGAGGCCAGGAAGGCGCAGGAGCTGGCGAGCGAGATCTACCCGTCGTTCCGCAACGAGCAGACGCTCGAATCGCTGGAGCACCTGCTGACCTTCGCCCCGGAGCACCTCATCGAGCACCTCGCGCCGACGCCGCTGCTCATGATCGCCAACGGCGGCTACGACCCGTACCACACGCTGGACGAGGTCCAGATCGCTTACCGCAAGGCCGGTGAGCCCAAGCGGCTGGAGGTCCTGCCCTACGACGTGCTCGGCCTCTACACCGGACCGGGCAAGGACGAAGCCCTCCGGCTGGCCACCGACTGGTTCGACCGGTATCTGCGCGAGACCGCCCCCATCCGCCCGACGCGGCTGCCCGCCGGGAGCCAACCGTGAGCCAGGGGGCGGCCGACCGCGAGCGGGTGCTGGAGTGGGTTGAGCGGGTCGCGACGTTCTGCGCCGAGACCTGGGGCCTGGCGCCGATCACCGGCCGGGTCCTGGGCTGGCTGATGATCTGCGACCCTGCCGAGCAGTCCGCTGGCGACATCGCCGACGCGATTGGGGCCAGCCGCGCGTCGCTGACGTCGAACATGCGGTTCCTCACGGCGACGAACCTCGTGCGCAGGCACACCAAGCAGGGCGAGCGCACCGTTTACTACCAGCTTGAGGACGACGCGTGGGAGAAGGTCGTCCGCGCCCGGCTCGCCGCGTTCGCCGCGTTCGGCGACGTCGCCGAGGAGGGCCTGAAGCTCACCGGGGGCGACGAGCGACTGGCCCGCCGCATCCGCTCCGCGCAGCGTTCGATCGACCTGCTGACCGGCGGCAAGCCAGTCGATCCACACCATCGGGGGAACGAAGAACCATGAAGATCGTCATTCTCACCACCGGGTCACGCGGCGACGTCGCCCCGTACGCGGGGCTCGCGGGACGGCTGACCGCAGAGGGCCACGAGGTCGCGATCGCCACGCAGGCGGCGCACGCGGACTTCGTCCGGGCCGCCGGGTGCGAGTTCCGGCTGATGCCCGGCGACATCCGGGCCGACCTGGGCTCGGCGCACGGCAAGGACTGGCAGCGGCGCGGGACCGGGCCGCTGGGCGCGATCCGGACCAACATCGAGATGGGCAAGGCCCTGCTGACGGAGGTGGGCGACGGCGCCATCGCCGCCGCGGCGGGCGCGGAGATCCTGCTGCTGCAACGGGGCGCTCTGGCGCACGGTTACCTGCTGGCCGAGGCGATGGGCATCCCGGGGATGGCGCTGGAACTGTTCCCGGGCGTGCCGACGGCCGAGTTCGCCATGCCCTCGCTCGACATCCGGTTCCTGGGCCGCTGGGGCAACCGGAACATCCCGCGCGCGGCCATAGCGCTCAGCGCGCACGTGCGCACGCCGCTGGACGAGTCGATCAGGGCATTCCAGCGGCGCCTCGGGCTGCCGCTCACCGGGCTGGGCGAGGTCCGCGCGCGGATGCTGCGCGACGAGTCCTGGCCTATCCACCACGGTTACAGCCCGGCCGTGCTGCCGCGCCCCGCGGACTGGCGGCCGGGCGTGGACGTCGTGGGCTACTGGTGGCCGCCCGCGCGCCCCGACTGGCAGCCGCCCGCCGAGTTCGCGGACTTCCTGGCGGCGGGTCCGCCGCCGGTGTTCGTCGGCTTCGGCAGCATGGTCCCCGGCGACGGCGAGCGCCTGGCCGAGACCGTCACCACCGCGCTGGCCAAGGCCAAGGTCCGGGCCATCGTCCAGTCCGGCTGGTCCGGGTTGGTCGCGGCGGGCGAGGACGTGCTCCCCATCGCGGAAGCCCCACACGACTGGCTGTTCCCGAGGATGGCGGCGGTGGTGCACCACGCGGGCGCGGGCACCACCGGGGCCGGTGTGCGCGCGGCCGTGCCCGCGGTGCCGGTGCCCACGCTGGGCGACCAGCCGTTCTGGTCCCGCAGGCTGGCGAGCCTGGGCGTCAGTCCGGGGCACGTGCCGATGCGCGAACTGTCCGCGGACCGGCTCGCCGACCTGATCAAGCAAGCCGTCACCGACCGCTCCTACCGCGTGCGCGCCCGAGCGCTCGCCACGCGTGTCGAAGCGGAAGACGGCTCGGGGGCGATCGCCCAAGCCGTGGAACGGGTATCCGCCAGCCGGTAAGCGGCTCAGCGGTGGGCTAAGACATTGACGACATGCCCGTCCGGGTCCCGGACGAAGAAGCGGCGCACGCCCCACGGTTCGTCGGTCAACGGGTGCACGATCTCCGCGCCCGCCGCGACCGCGGCCGCGTAGGCCGCGTCCACGTCATCGACCTCGACGGAGGCGGAGGGCGGCACCGGGGCGGTCGCGTCGTGGCTCATCAGGCTCACCTGGACCCCGGGCCGGTCCGGGTCGGCGAGGGTCACGATCCACCCGAGGTCCATGACCACGCGCAGGCCGAGGACCGCCGTGTAGAACGCCTTCGCCCGGTCCAACGCCGCGCTTTTCAGGTTCGGGACGACTCGCATCACTGCCATGACCGGATCGTCTCATCAGGACACGACAGTTTCGCCGCACTCGACCCGGTGGGGTGGAATGCCAGGCGCTTCCCGGACTGTTGCACTGGATCAGGAGAACATCCACCACAGGCGACAAGGGGAACGCAGTGAAGATCGGCATCATCGGCGCGGGCAACATCGGCGGAACGCTGACCCGCCGGTTCCGGCAGTTGGGACACGAGGTCGCGGTGGCGAACTCGCGGGGCCCGCAAACTCTCGCAGACCTCGCCGAGGAGACCGGGGCGACCGCCGTCCCGGTCACCGAGGCGGCGAACGGGGCGGACCTGGTGATCATCACCATCCCGCAGAAGAACGTTCCCGACCTGCCAGCCGGCGTGCTGGACGGCGCCGCGCCGGGAGCCGCGGTCGTGGACACCGGCAACTACTACCCGGCCGAGCGTGACGGGGTGATTGAGGACATCGAGAACGGCACTCCGGAGAGCGTGTGGGTCCAGAACCTGCTTGGCAGGCCGGGAATCGTGAAAACGTTCAACACCATTGCCGCTGAGCGGTTGCTCACCGGCGGCAAGCCCGCCGGCACGCCCGGGCGGATCGCACTGCCGGTCGCGGGTGACGACCCTACGGCGAAGGCCGTTGTCATCGCCGCCATCGATGAACTCGGCTTCGACACGGTGGACGCCGGTTCGCTGGCCGAGTCGTGGCGGCAGCAGCCTGACACCCCCGGCTATGGGGCCGACTTCGACGTCGAGCGCCTGCGGAAGGCTTTGGCGGAGGCGACGCCGCTGCGGCAGGCTCGGTAGCGAGTCTCCCCTAGATCTGGGGCCAGCGGTGTGGTTTCGACTGCGGTGATCCGGGCTGGCTGCTCGTGTTGTTTGCTCGATGGGGTGGAGTGGTTTCTTCGGGGCCCCTACGAAGGAAGATCGCCGTGTGAAAGACGGGTGGGAAGCCTACGGCCTCACACGCGCGCAGCCAGCTTAGCGATCTTCCTTCTCCCCCGAAGAAACCACTCCACCCCATCGAGCACCTGGCGGGCCTGGGTGCCGCTTGGCAGGAGCGTGGGTTCTCTGTCTTTGCTCCCACCGAGCGTCTCGCAACTCCGGGCGCGGTTGGCGGGTGTTCGGGTTAGCTGTTCCGCTCCCATCGAGCACCCAAGGCAGCGTTAGATGCGGCTGGCAGGAGGGCGGGTTCGCTGGTTGACCCCGCCCGGCACCTGGCTTGTCCGGCCGGTGACCGGCTACCGGGCGGACAAGGCGGAAGCGCAGGCGGTGGCTGCGGGCGGTGTGGCGGCGATGACCTTCTCCAGCAGCGAGCGGGCGGTCTCCAGGTCGCGGATCGCAGTGCTGATTCGGTCGCGCTCGCCCTCGAAGTGGGGTAGCAGTTCTGGGCAGCCGGGAGCCAGGCCGTCGCCTAGGTCGACCATGCAGGGTAGGACTTCGGCGATCAGCGTGGTGGGGAGTCCGGCGGCGAGCAGGGTGCGGATGTGGCGGACGGTTGTGACGTCGGCGTCGGTGTACTCGCGGTAGCCGCTGGGTAGGCGGGCGGGGCGCACGAGGCCCTGCTGCTCGTAGTAGCGCAGCGCGCGCTCGCTGACCCCGGCCCGCCGGGCCAACTCCCCGATTCGCATGTGTCCCAGGCTATCGCGGCTTGACCTTGACACTGGTGTCAAGGTTTAGCTTCATCACCATGACAGCTCAACCCACTCCCGTCACGGTGCTCGGCCTCGGCCCGATGGGGCAGGCGCTCGCGGGCGCCTTCCTCGCCGCGGGGCACCCGGTCACCGTGTGGAACCGCACTCCCGGAAAGGCGGAAGCCCTGGTGGCGCGGGGAGCCCGGCTCGCGGACAGCGCGGCGGCGGCGATCGCGGCGAGTCCGCTGGTGATCGTGTGCGTCATCGACTACGCGGCCGTGCGCGCGATCGTCGAACCGGCCGTCGACGCGCTGCGCGGCCGCACCCTGGTGAACCTGACCTCCGACGAGCCCGAGCGGGCCCGGGACCTGGCCGCGTGGGCCAGCGGCTTCGACTATCTCGACGGCTCGATCATGACGCCGACGGCCACGATCGGCGGGCCGTCGGCGCGGGTCCTCTACAGCGGTCCGCGGGAAGCCTTCGACCGGCACCGCGACGCGCTCGCGAGCATCGGCGGAACCGCGATCTACCTCGGCGCAGACCCCGGCCGCGCGGCCGCGTACGACGTGGCTCTGCTGGACGTGTTCTGGACCTCGATGTCCGGGCTGATGCACGCCTTCGCCCTGGCGCGCGCGGAGGGGATCAAGGCCAGGGAGCTCGCCCCGCACGCGCGGGAGGTCATGTCGCTGCTGCCCGCGTTCGCCTTGCGACTCGCGGGCGAGGTGGACGACGGCGAGCACCCGGGCGAGGACTCCACGCTGCGCTCGGCGGCCGCGGGCATGGCCCACATCCTCGCCGCGAGCCGCCGCCACGGGCTGGACAGCTCGGTTCTGGCCGCCGCCCTGGACATCGCTCGATCGGCGATTCCCGACCACGGCGACGAGGGCTTCTCCCGGCTGGCGGAAGTCGTCGCCCGGTAGTCCCCATGCCCTGACAGGAACGACGACAGCCCGAGCGCGACGGTCAGATAGCGGCCACGCCCGTGACGGAGAGCCCCGCCGAACGACGCTCTCCGTCACGGGCCGCGCGCCTCAGCCCATTCGGACGCCCGCGTGCATTTCCCACACCAGGATCTCGGCGCCCTCGGCACCCGCGGTGACCCGTTGTCCCCCGGTCGCGGTCAGCCGGGCGGCGTCCCCGGTGTCCAGCGGTCCGCCGCCTTCCAGGGACACGGTTCCCCTGGGCACGAACAGGTGCACGAACGGCGCGTCCGGAAGGGTGACCGTGCCGTGCGGGGCCATACGGGCGGCGTACAGCGCGGCGTGCCGCTGTCCGATGCGGATGGCCGCCGCGCCCGCGTGTTTGTCCATTCCGGACGCCACCGGGACCAGGCCGCCCGCGAGGAGTTCGGCGTCGATCTCCAGTTGCTCGTAGCCGGGGTCCTTGCCCGCCTCGTCCGGGACGACCCACATCTGCACGAAGTGCACCGGGTCGGTGTGCTCGGGGCCGCCCGCGAGGCGCCAGGAGTCGTTCTTCTCCGAGTGCAGGATGCCGGTGCCCGCGCTCATCCGCTGCGCCAGCCCGGGGTAGATGATGCCGTTGTGCCCCTCGGAGTCCTGGTGCACCAGGGCGCCGCGCAGGACCCAGGTGACGATTTCCATGTCCTGGTGCGGGTGTGTCTCGAAGCCCGCGCCGGGGGTGACCACGTCGTCGTTGTTGACCAGGAGCAGGCCGAAGTGCGTGTTGGTCGGGTCTCGATGTCTACCGAACGAGAACGAGTGCTTCGAGTCCAGCCAGCCGATCTCGGTGGCGAACCGGTCCGCGGACCGTCGAATGTCTATTTCGGACACCAGGTGCCGAGTCATACCACCACTTCTCCGTACATCTCGCCCAGCGGGATCGGCGATCAGCTCGATCCGCGCGCCGTCAGGATCCTTGAAGTCCCCCTCGCCGCCGCACGTGCGTCGTCCAGTGGAAAGCGGCGAGGGACTGCGCTGTCCACTGGCGGGTTCCCGTCGCCATAGTCCGCGACACCCGTCCGCTGCGGTGCGGTTAACGGATTAACCGACCCGACGGTAGAGCGTATTTAGTTGTCCTGTCAATTACTGGACCGGGTGATCTACCCCGCGCCGGACGATGTACGGGCTACCCCTAGTGGATCATTGCGGGCCCTAACGACACGGCACCGCCCCCCACCGGACCGAACGCGACGGTGGTCAGCGGCCGAATCCCGGCAACCGAGCAGGTGAGCGCGCCGCTGACCGCGGCGGCCCGGACTGGTCCGTCCGAGTGAGCCCGCCCCGGCGCGCGGACCGACGCCGTCGACACCGCCGGTTCGCCGAGAAGCAGGCGGCGTCGGCCCGCGCGGTTGGGCGTCAGGTGCCCAGCAGCGGCAACAAGCTCGGCTTCCACACCCCGTCGTTCTTCCGCGCCGTGGCCAGCCGCTCCCCGGGGACCTCGCCGTAGGTGGTCGTCCGCTGCCGCGCCGGGCGGCCCGCGGCGGTGGCCAGGGCCTCCAGGTCGGCGACGGTCTTGTAGCTGCCGTTGTCGCTGCCCGCCATGCGGCTGATGGTCTCCTCCATCAGGGTGCCGCCGAGGTCGTTCACCCCGCCGCGCAGCACGTCCACCACGCCGTCGTCGCCGAGCTTCACCCAGCTCGTCTGGATGTTGGGGATGCGGCCGTGCAGCAGAATCCGCGCCAGCGCGTGCACCGCGCGGTTCTCCAGCCGGGTCGGGCCGGGGCGGGCGATGCCCGCCAGGTAGAGCGGGGCGTTGGTGTGCACGAAGGGAAGCAGCACGAACTCGGTGAAGCCGCCGGTCCGGTCCTGGATCTCGCCGATCAGCTTGAGGTGGGCCACCCAGTGCGCGGGGGTGTCCACGTGCCCGTACATCATTGTCGACGTGGTCGGGATGCCCAGGGCGTGCGCCGTGGTCACCACATCGATCCACGTCGCCGTGGGGAGTTTGCCCTTGGTCAAGATCCAGCGGACGTCGTCGTCCAGGATCTCGGCCGCGGTTCCGGGCAGCGAGTCCACACCGGACTCCCGAGCCTGAGTCAGCCAGTCCTTGATGGACAGATTGGTCCGGCTGGCTCCGTTGACGACCTCCATCGGCGAGAACGCGTGGACGTGCAGCCCGGGGGCGCGTTTCTTGACCTCGGCGGCGATGTCGAAGTACGCCGTGCCCGGCAGGTCGGGGTGGATGCCGCCCTGCATGCACACCTCGGTCGCGCCGACCTCCCACGCCTGCTCGGCGCGCTGGCCGACCTGGTCGAGCGAGAGGGTGTAGGCGTCCGCGTCGGTGCGCCGCTGGGCGAAGGCGCAGAACCGGCAGCCGGTGTAGCAGACGTTGGTGAAGTTGATGTTGCGGGTGACGACGTAGGTGACGTCGTCACCCACCGCGTCCCGGCGCATCCCGTCCGCCAGCGCGGCCAAGGCTTCGATCTCCGCGCCCGGCCCGGCCGAGAGCAGCACCAGGGCGTCCGCGTCGGACAGCCCGGTCGGGTGGCGCTCGGCGTGGCGCAGGGCGGCGGCGAACTCCGGCCGCAGCGCGCCGCCCGCGCCGGTCAGCGCTCCCGCGCCCTGGGCCACCTGGGCGCGCAGCTCATCCCAGTCGCCGTACACCGAGTCGAAGTCGTCGCGGCGGTCCGAGGTGCGGCCCTCGGCGTCGATCGCGGTGTGCAGGTCGGTGCGGCCGGTCTCCACCAGCGCCACTTCCGGCTCCTGCCACGGTCTGCCGACCAGGACCGCGTCTTCCCGGGCGAGCCCGGTCGCCGGGTCGGCGAGCGCGGCGACGTGCGCGCTCAGCCTCGGGTCCAGCCACGGCTCGCCCGCCCGCAGGTACTCCGGGTAGATCGTCAGCCGCTCGGCCAGCCGGAAGCCCGCGCGCGCCGTCTCCTCGGCCAGCAGGTCGATGTGCGGCCAGGGGCGCTCGGGGTTCACGTGGTCCGGAGTCAGCGGCGACACCCCGCCCCAGTCATCGATGCCCGCGCGGATGAGCAGGCCGAACTCGGACCCGATGAGGTTCGGCGGGGCTTGGACGCGGATCTTTGGGCCGAGCACGACCCGGGCGACCGCCACGGTCGCGGCCAGTTCCTCGGCCTCGGCGTCGGGCATCGCCCGCATCGCGGTGTCCGGCTTCGCGCGGAAGTTCTGGATGATGACTTCCTGCACACCGCCGTACTGCCGGGCGACCTTGCGGATGGCGAACAGCGACTCGACGCGCTCGGCCAGGGTCTCGCCGATGCCGATCAACACCCCGGTGGTGAACGGCACGGCCGAGCGGCCCGCGTCTTCCAACACCCGCAGCCGCACGGCGGGCTCCTTGTCGGGCGAGCCGTAGTGCGGGCCGCCGGGCTCGGACCAGAGCCGGTCGGCGGTGGTCTCCAGCATCATGCCCATCGACGGCGCGACCGGCTTGAGCCGCTGGAAGTCCGTCCACCCCAGCACGCCCGGGTTGAGGTGCGGCAGCAGGCCGGTCTCCTCCAGCACCCGGATGGCCATCGCGCGCACGTAGGACAGCGTGTCCGGGTAGCCCTCGGCCTCCAGCCACTCCCGGGCGGCCGCCCACCGGTCCTCGGGGCGGTCGCCCAGGGTGAACAGCGCCTCCTTGCACCCCAGGGCCGCGCCCTGCCGGGCGATCTCCAGCACCTCGTCCGGGCTCAGGAACGGCGCGGGCAGCCGGTGCGGAACCGTGGCGAAAGTGCAGTAGTGACAACGGTCACGGCACAGCCGGGTGAGCGGGATGAACACCTTCCGCGAGTAGGTGATCACCCCGGGCCGACCGGCCGCGACCAGGCCCGCGTCACGCACCCGGGACGCGGTGTCGAACAGGTCGGCCAGCCCGTCGCCGCGGGCGTGCAGCAGGACCTCGGCCTCCACCTGGTCGAGCGCGGCGCCGTCGCGGGCCCGGCGCAGCGCGCGCCTGATCGCGGACTCGGCGGGCACTGGCTGCTCGGCACGGCTCACGGACAACCTCCAAGGGAGCGATTTCGTCCAACCTATCCACCTGAGTGGACGAAATCCTGACCCCGGTGATTCCGTTGGGCCGTCCGGATCAGCCGGGCAGCACGCTTTGCAGCGCCTTCTTGGCCTTCTTCGGCGCGGCTCCCACGGTGTGGGTGGTGTCCTGCGCCCATTCGCCGAAGTCGTGCGCGTGCTCGCCGAGCGCGTGGCCCGCCCGCCTGGCCCGCCAGCCCAGCGACGGCTTGCCCGCGGTGTCGGCCGCGGCGAGCAGCAGCCCGCCGAGCAGGCCGACGTTCTTGACGAAGTGGATCTGCTGCTCCTGCCGCCGCTCGGGCTCCTTCTCCTCCCAGAACCGGTGCGTCGCCAGCGTGGTCGGCACCAGGCTCCCGGACAGCAGCAACGCGGCCAGACGCGGGAAGCGGCCGAACGCGAGCGCGAGGCCCGCGCCCACCTTCACCATGCCGTCGATCTTGACCAGGGTCGCCGGGTCGGTGGGCACCTGTTCGGGCAGCTTGTCGCCGACCTTGCCCATGGCGTCGTGCAGGAACGGTTTCGCCGCCTCGGCGTGCGCCTCGGGCGCGCGCAGGGCGTTCACACCGCCGCTGATGAAGATCGCGGCAAGCATTGGCCGGGCCAGCCTGCGCAGGATCATCGTCTCGTCCTCTCAGTCGTCGATCCGGTCTTTGGTCTGCTCGGCCACCTCGCGCACGTGCGCCAGCTCGCCGCACCCCGCCTTGATCCGCTCGTCGCGGACGGTGACGAACCGCTCCCCCAGTTCCGCCCGCCTGCTGTCGGCGACGTTCTCGCGGGCGTCGTTGAGGATCGTCCGCTCCTCCTCGTCCACGTGGTGGTTGATCGCCGTCACCAGTTCCTCCAGCGCGTCCTCCCACGCTTCGGCCTCGGTGTCCTCGATCTCCATGAGCGCGAGCAGGGCCTGATGCCCCTCGGCGTGCTCCTCGCGGCCGTGGTCGACCTCGCCGTCGGGGATGTCCTTGTAGCGGCGCAGCGCCGGGTACACCTCGGCCTCCTCGGCCTCGGCGTGCGCGACGAGCAGGTGGGCAAGTTCGTCCAGCACCTTGGCTCGGTCACTGGTGCGGTCTCTGAGCTGCCGGAACAGCTCCTCGAAGCGGCGGTGGTCGGCCATGATCAGCTCGATCACGTCTGCGGACATCGGGCGTCCTCCGTGGTGGGTGTGGCGTCGCTGCGGTGGGTACCCCGCATGACCAGCGGTCAACCCTGGGCGAGTCGATCACCGTGGGCCTTGGTCGCCGCGCTCGCGGGGAGGCAGCCAGACGCCGGGGTCTCACCCGGCCGGGGGAACGAAACCTGCCGCTCGGGGGCCGGGCGGGCGAGGGCGTCCCGGTCAAGACTGGCGCCCGCCTGGGCGCGGGCGCCAGTCCGTCCTCCACAGCTTTCTCAGCGGGCGCCCGTCACTCCGAGCCCGCCTCGATGTCGCCCTCCACCTGGAGGTACAGCTCCTGGAGCCGCCGCAGCGTCGCCGGGTCGGGCTCGGCCCACATCTTGCGTTCGGCTGCCTCAAGCAGGCGCTCGGCGATGCCGTGCAGCGCCCACGGGTTCGACTCGGTGAGGAACTTGCGGTTCTCCGGGTCCAGCGCGTAGGTCTGGGCGAGCTTGTCGTACATCCAGTCGGCCACGACGCCGGTGGTGGCGTCGTAGCCGAACAGGTAGTCGACCGTGGCGGCGAGCTCGAACGCGCCCTTGTAGCCGTGCCTGCGCATGGCCTCGATCCAGCGCGGGTTGACCACGCGGGAGCGGAACACCCGGTTGGTCTCCTCGGCCAGCGACCGAGTGCGCACCGCGTCGGGCCGGGTGCTGTCGCCGATGTAGGCGGCGGGCGCCTTGCCGGTCAGCGCGCGCACCGTGGCGACCATCCCGCCGTGGTACTGGAAGTAGTCGTCGGAGTCGGCGATGTCGTGCTCGCGGGTGTCGACGTTCTTCGCGGCGACGTTGATCCGCCGGTACGCCGACTCCATGTCCGCGCGGGCGGCGGCGCCGTCGAGGTCGCGGCCGTAGGCGAAGCCGCCCCAGACGGCGTAGACCTCGGCGAGGTCCCGGTCGTCGCGCCAGTTGTGGCTGTCGATCAGCGGCAGCAGACCGGCGCCGTACGCGCCGGGCTTGGAGCCGAAGATGCGGGTCGTGGCGCGTCGCTCGTCCTTGTCCTTGTCCGCCAGGACATGGGCGCGCACGTAGTTGTCCTCTCCGGACTCTTCCAAACCGGCGACTAGGCGCACCGCGTCATCGAGAAGGTAGACCACGTGCGGGAAAGCGTCCCGGAAGAAGCCGGAAATCCTTACCGTGACGTCGATGCGCGGGCGGCCAAGCTCGGCGAGCGGGATCACGTCCAGCCCGCTGACCCGCCGCGACGCCTCGTCCCACACCGGGCGCACGCCCAGCAGGGCCAGCACCTCGGCGATGTCGTCGCCCGCGGTGCGCATCGCCGAGGTCCCCCACACCGACAGGCCGACCGAGCGCGGCCACTCGCCGGTGTCCTTGCGGTAGCGGGCGGCCAGCGAGTCGGCCATCGCCGAGCCGGTCTCCCAGGCGAGCCTGCTCGGGATGGCCTTCGGGTCGACCGAGTAGAAGTTGCGGCCGGTGGGCAGCACGTTGACCAGGCCGCGCAGCGGCGAGCCGCTGGGGCCCGCGGGCACATAGCCGCCGTCGAGGGCGTGCAGGATGTTGCCGATCTCGTCGGTCGTCTTGGCCAGCCGGGGCACGACCTCGACGGCGGCGAAGGTCAGCACCTCGGCCACGGCGTCGTGGTCCGCTCCGAGGACGTCCCGGGTGACCTTAGCGACGTCGTCGGGCCGCCAGTCGTGGTCCTCCATGGCCTGCACCAGGGCCAGCGCCCGCGCGTCGATCTCGTCGGTCTTGGCGCGGCTTTCCGAGCCGTCTTCCGCCAGTCCCAGCGCTTCGCGCAGGCCGGGCAGCGCGGCGGTCTGGCCGCCCCACATCTGCCGGGCGCGCAGCATCGAGTTGACCAGGTTGACCCTGGCCGCGCCGACCGGCGGGTCGCCCAGGGTGTGCAGGCCGTCGCGGATCTGCACGTCCTTGATCTCGCACAGCCAGCCGTCGACGTGCAGCAGGAAGTCATCGAACTCGGCGTCGTGCGGGCGGTCGTCCAGGCCCAGGTCATGGTCGAGCTTGGCGGCCTGGATCAGCGTCCAGATCTGCGCGCGGATCGCGGGCAGCTTCGCCGGGTCCATCGCCGCGATGTTCGAGTGCTCGTCCAGCAGCTGCTCAAGGCGGGCGATGTCGCCGTAGCTCTCCGCGCGGGCCATCGGCGGCACCAGGTGGTCGACCAGGGTGGCGTGCGCGCGCCGTTTGGCCTGGGTGCCCTCGCCCGGGTCGTTGACCAGGAACGGGTAGATCAGCGGCAGGTCGCCCAGCGCGGCATCCGGCCCGCAGGCCGCGGACAGCCCCAGGTTCTTGCCGGGGAGCCATTCCAGGTTGCCGTGCTTGCCGAGGTGGATCATCGCGTGCGCGCCGAAGGTCACCGCGACCCAGCGGTAGGCGGCGAGGTAGTGGTGGCTCGGCGGCAGGTCCGGGTCGTGGTAGATCGCGACCGGGTTCTCGCCGAAGCCGCGCGGCGGCTGGACGATGAGCACGACGTTGCCCGCGCGCAGGGCGGCGAGCACGATCTCGCCGTCCGGGTTCCGCGACCGGTCCACGAACAGCTCGCCGGGCGCCGGGCCCCAGTGCTGCTCCATGGACTCGCGCAGCTCGGTGGGCAGCGTGTCGTACCAGGCGCGGTATTCGGCGGCCGGGATGCGGACCGGGTTGCCGGAAAGCTGCTTCTCGGTGAGCCAGTTCGGGTCCTGCCCGCCCGCCTCGATCAGCGCGTGGATGAGCGCGTCGCCGTCGCCAGCGTCCACTCCGGGCAGCTCGCCGATGTCGTAGCCCGCCTCGCGCAGCGCGACGAGCAGCCGCACGGCGCTGGCAGGCGAGTCGAGGCCGACGGCGTTGCCGATGCGGGAGTGCTTGGTCGGGTACGCCGAGAGCATCAGCGCGATCTTGCGCTCGGCGGGCGGCACGTGCCGCAGGGCGGCGTGCTTGACCGCGATCCCGGCGACCCGCGCGGCCCGCTCGGGGTCGGGCACGTAGACCGACAGGCCATCGCGGTCCTGCTCCTTGAACGAGAACGGGACGGTGATCAGGCGGCCGTCGAACTCGGGGACGGCGACCTGGGTCGCGGTGTCCAGCGGGGACAGGCCGTCGTCGCTGTCCTCCCACGCCGACCGGCTGGAGGTCAGGCACAGGCCCTGCAGGATTGGGATGTCCAGGTCGGCGAGCGCGCCGACGTCCCACGCGCCGTCGTCGCCGCCCGCGCTCGCGGCGGCCGGGAGCGTGCCGCCCGCGGCGAGCACGGTGACGACCAGCGCGTCGAGGGTGCCCAGGACGTCGAGCAGCTCGGGCGGGGCGGTGCGCAGCGAGGCGCAGTAGACGGGGACGGCCTGGCCGCCCGCGTCCTCCACCGCGTCGGCCAGGGCTTCGACAAACGCGGTGTTCCCGGCGAGGTGGTGGGCGCGGTAGTACAGCACGCCGACCCGTGGTCCCTCGGTGCGCCGGGGCGTGCGCTCCAGGCGCCCCCACGGGGCCAGTTCGGCGGGCGGGGCGAAGCCCTCGCCGGTCAGCAGCAGCGTGTCGGACAGGAAGTGAAAAAGTTCACGCAGGTTGTCCGCGCCGCCGAAGGCCAGGTAGCGGTGCGCCTCGGCGACGACGCCGCCGGGCACGGTCGAGCACTCCATCAGCTCGGCGTCGGGGGCCTGCTCGCCGCCGAGCACCACGACCGGGCGCGGGCCCGCTAGCAGTGTGTCCAGGCCGTCCTCCCAGGCTCGGCGGCCGCCGAGCAGTCGCACGATCACCACGTCCACGCCGTCGAGCAGGGCGGGCAGGTCGTCCAGCGGGAGCCGGGCCGGGTTGGCCAGCCGGTAGTCCGCGCCGCTGGCGCGCGCGGAGAGCAGGTCGGTGTCGGAGGTCGACAAGAGCAGGATCATGAGGCCCTTCCTGGGGTCCTCGCCCCGGGTCGTGGGTCGCGACGGCCGGAGTGTCCTGGCTTCCGGATCGCCGCTCCCCCTGGCCTTCCGGCTCGCGCCGTGGCCGATCTCAGGGTTCGCTCCCCGGTGACAGTGGCGGGACCGCGCCGGATTCGCACCGGCTTCCTCCACATGCCATCGCTGTGTCGGGCTCACCCTATATTCGAGCGGTGCCTTCCCCCCAGCGCCGAACGGGCGCCGACGCCTGCCCGGGCGCGCTCGACGTGCACCGGGCCGCCGACGGCGGGCTGGCGCGCGTCCGGGTTCCCGGTGGTGTGCTGCGGGCCGAGCAGTTGGCCGCCGTCGCGGAATCGGCCGCCGACCTGGGCGACGGCACGCTGGAGCTGACCTCTCGGGCCAACCTGCAAGTGCGCGGCCTGGCGCTGGGAGCGGAGGTCGACCTGGCCGCGCGGCTGGCGAAGGTCGGGCTGCTGCCGTCGCTGACGCACGAGAAAGTGCGCAACATCATGGCTTCCCCGCTGGGACCGGCGGGGCCCGCAGCGGCGCTGGACGAGGCGCTGTGCGCGGCACCGGAGCTGGCGGGGCTGCCCGGCCGGTTCCTGTTCGCCCTCGATGACGGTCGCGGGGATGTGGCCTGGCTGGGCGCGGACGTTGCGGCGCTGCCGACCGGCGACCGGGTGGCGCTGCTGTTGGGGGGCCGGGATTTCGGCGTGCGGGTGGCGCCGGGCGAGGTCGTGCCCGCGATGCTGGCGGCCGCGGCGGCGTTTCTGGAACTGCGGGCCGAGCAATGGCGGATCGCCGAACTCGGGCCGGATGTGGCGAAGATCGCCGCTTCGCTCGGCGCGAGTGACGAGCGGGTGGCCATCGGGTCGCCGCCCTCGGTCGGTCCGATCGGGCCGGTCGAGTTCGCCGACGGCACACCGGGTCTGGGCGCGGTCGCGCCGCTAGGGCGGCTCACCGCCAAGCAGGCGTCCGCGCTCGGCGACGTGGTGCTCACGCCGTGGCGCGGGCTGGTGGCGCGCGGGCGCGCCCCGCTGCCCGCCGGGCTGCTGACCGACCCGGCGGCTCCGGGCATCGGCGTGACCGCCTGCGCCGGGCGGCCGGGGTGCGCCAAGGCGCTGGCCGACGTGCGCTCGGCAGCGCTGGGAATGCCCGCGATGCGCCCGGCCCCGATGGGATCAACCGCGATGCGATCGACGGCAGCGGGATCGGGCGCGGTGCGATCGGGCGGGCCGGGGCGGCCCGTGCACTGGTCGGGGTGCGCCCGGCGGTGCGGGCGGCCCGCGGGAGATGTGCTCGACGTGGTGGCCACCGAGGACGGCTACCTCGTCGGGGGCCGGGCGGTGCCCGGCGACCAGGCGGCCATGGTGGCCGCGGGCAGAAGGCAGGAGCAACAGTGATCGACTACATCCGGGACGGCGCGGAGATTTACCGCCGCTCGTTCGCCACGATCCGCGCGGAGGCCGATCTGTCGGGGCTGCCTGCGGACGTGGCGCGCGTGGTGGTCCGCATGATCCACGCCTGCGGGATGGTCGACCTGGTGCGCGATGTCGCCTACTCCCCCGATGTCGTCGCCGCCGCGCGCGCCGCGCTGCTCGCGGGCGCCCCGGTGCTGTGCGACGCGCACATGGTCGCCTCCGGGATCACCCGCAGGCGGCTCCCCGCCGATAACGAGGTGATCTGCACGCTGTCCGACCCGCGCGTCCCGGCCCTGGCCGAGGAACTGGGCGACACCCGCAGCGCCGCGGCCCTGGAACTGTGGCGCGACCGCATCGATGGCGCGGTCGTCGCCATCGGCAACGCGCCGACCGCCCTGTTCCGGCTGCTGAACATGATCGACGCGGGCGCCGCCAAGCCCGCCGCGGTGCTGGGCCTGCCGGTCGGGTTCATCGGCGCGGCCGAGTCCAAGGACGCGCTCGCCGCGTTCGGAATCCCGCACCTGGTCGTGCGCGGCAGGCGCGGCGGCAGCGCCATGGCCGTCGCCGCGGTCAACGCGATCGCGAGCGAGGAAGAATGACCGGCACCCTCTACGGCGTCGGCCTCGGCCCCGGCGACCCGGACCTGGTGACCGTCAAGGCCGCCCGGCTGATCTCCGCCGCCGACGTGATCGCCTACCACAGCGCCCGGCACGGCCGGTCCATCGCGCGCGGGGTCGCCGCGCCGTACCTGCGCGAGGGGCAGATCGAAGAACAGTTGATCTACCCGCTGACGGTCGAGACGACCGACCACCCGGGGGGCTACGCGGGCGCGATCGCCGAGTTCTACGAGCACAGCGCCGCGCGGCTGGCCGCGCACCTCGACGCCGGTCGGGATGTGGTGGTCCTCGCCGAGGGCGACCCGCTGTTCTACGGGTCCTACATGCACATGCACAAGCGGCTGTGCGACCGGTACCGCACCGAGGTCGTCCCGGGCGTGACTTCGGTCAGCGCCGCGGCGGCGGTGCTGGGCAGGCCGCTGGTCGAGGGCGAGGAAGTGCTGACCGTGCTGCCCGGAACGCTGCCCGCCGAGGACCTGGCACGGCACTTGGCGAGCACGGACTCGGCGGCGGTGCTGAAGCTGGGCCGGACGTTCGGCAAGGTCCGGGACGCGTTCGCGGCGGCGGGCAAGCTGGACCGCGCGCTGTATGTCGAGCGGGCGACCTGGGACCAGGGCCGCAGCCTGCCGCTGTCCGAAGTGGACCCGTCGACGGTGCCGTACTTCTCGTTGGCACTGCTGCCAAGTCCCGTCAACGATGGGGTGTCGTCCACAGTGGAGCGCAAGGCTGCCGAGGGCGGTGAAGGCGAGGTCGTGGTCGTCGGCACCGGACCGGCCGGGCGGCCGTGGTTGACCCCGGAGGCGCAGGAAGCCCTCGCGGTCGCCGACGATCTGGTGGGCTACAAGACTTATCTCGACCGGGTGCCGCCGAATCCGCGCCAGCGCAGGCACGCCTCGGACAACCAGGTGGAGGCGGAGCGCGCCGCGTTCGCCCTGGACCTGGCCAAGCGCGGGCGGCGGGTCGCGGTGGTCTCCTCCGGCGACCCGGGCGTGTTCGCGATGGCCGCGGCGGTGCTGGAGGTGGCGACCGATCCGCAGTGGAAGGACGTGCCCGTCCGGGTGCTGCCCGGCCTGACCGCGGCCCAGGCCGTCGCCAGCCGGGTCGGCGCGCCGCTGGGGCACGACTTCTGCGTGATCTCGCTGTCAGACCGGCTCAAGCCGTGGGAGGTCATCACCGCCCGGCTCGACGCGGTGGCCGCGGCCGATCTGGTGATCGCCATCTACAACCCGGCGTCGAAGACCCGCACCTGGCAGCTCGGCGAGGCCCGTGATCTGCTGCTGCGCCACCGTTCCCCGGACACCCCCGTGGTGATCGGCCGCGACGTCGGCGGCCCGACCGAGAGCGTGCGCGTGCTGCGACTCGCCGACCTCGATCCGTCTACTGTGGACATGCGGTGCCTGGTGCTGGTCGGCTCGTCGCAGACCAGGACGGTGGAGCGGGGGGACGGCAGCCAGGTCGTGTTCACCCCGAGGCACTACCCGTAGCGGTACGGTGGCCGCATGCGCGTGATCTCCCGGCTGGGCGGCCTGCGGACGGCTGTCACGCTGATGACCTTGTTGACGGCGGCCTATCTAGTGCTGGTCGCCGTCAACAACATCACCGACTACCCGACCAACGAGGCGTTCGTCGTCCACGTGCTGGCGATGGACACCACCTTCGGATCGCCGAACACGATGTGGCGGGCCATCACCGCGCCGTGGGCGGCCACCGCCGTGTACCTCGGGATCATCGTGTGGGAGGCGCTCACCGCGCTCGTGCTGGCGACCGCGACAGTCCAGTTCTTCCGCGGCCAGGACACCGTGGCACGGCAGTGGGCGACGACCGGCTGGGTCATGATGCTGACCCTGTTCGGCCTGGGCTTCATCGTCATCGGCGGCGAGTGGTTCCTGATGTGGCAGTCACAGCAGTGGAACGGGCTGCAGGCCGCGCTGCAGAACGTCATCATCGCGTCGGTGGGCCTGGTTCTCGCCCACCTGCCGCGCCGGGGATGAGTAGGGTCGCCGCCATGAGTTTCCCCAGCAATCTGTTCGGCGGCGACCCCGAGCAGGTCGACCGAGGACTGGACGAGTGGGTGGCCGGGTTCGAGCGGAACGCCGAGCGGTACCAGGAGCTTCAGCGCCGGGCCGACGACGTCCGGCTCACCGCGACCAGCCCGAGCGGCGTGGTCACGGTGACCGTGGACGCGACCGGCGCGCTCACCGACGCGACGTTCACCGACCGGGTCGCGTTCACCCCGCCCGACGAGCTGAGCAGGCAGCTCATGGCGGCCCTGACCAAGGCGAAGGGGCAGATCGCCGCCCGGATGCGCGAGGTCGCCGACGAGGCCCTCGGCCCCGAGCGCCGCGACAGCGCCGACCGCATCGCCGGTTACTACATCGAACGTTTTCCGGAGATCGGGGAACCGGAACAGGGCGCGCGGCAGTCTGAGGCTCGCCGGTCGGAACCCCACGACGACACCGACGACACCGACGACATCGACGGGGGGTCGATCTTCGACCGGGACAGCTGAGGTCAGGGGGTGGCATGGCCGGGTTCGAGGTAGCGGGAAGCGACCTGCGCGCGCACGCGGGCAAGGTCGACGGGCACGCGTCGAAAGTGGGCCAGGCCGTCGCGGCCGCGGACCACGCGATGTCCGACGACACCTACGGCCTCATCTGCCAGTTCCTCCCGCCGCTGTTCAACGACATCGAGCAGGCGGGCCGGGACGCGCTGACCGCGAGCCAGGACAGCCTGACGAAGATCGCCGAGAACCTGCGGTCGACCGCCGACAGCTACGAGAACCAGGACCAGTCGGCCGGGCAGGCGTTCCGGGGCATCGAGGACGGTCTGCGATGACCGACAACCCACTGATCGCGCCGGTCGAGGACTCCACCGAGTGGTACACCGGCATCGGCATCGCCGAGTCGGTCGCCGACCTGGTGCAGGGCATCGAAAGCGGAAACTGGGTCGACATCGGCCTCGGCGCGCTCACCACCGGGCTGGAGGCGCTCAGCATCGCAATGGACCCGATCGGGTCGGTGGCGTCGAACCTGGTGTCGTTCATCATCGAGCACGTCGGGCCGCTCCAGGACGTTTTGGACGAGTTGGCGGGCGACGCGGACGCGGTGGCGGCCCAGTCCCAGACGTGGAAGAACATCGCGGGCGCCGTCGCACAGGAGCAAGCCGCCTACGGCGACGAGGCCACCGCCGACACCGCGGGTTGGACGGGCAAGGCAGGTGACGCCTACCGGGCCCGCGCCGCCGACACCGCCGCTTTGATGGGCGCAGCCGCCGAGGCCGCCAGTGGGCTCGGCAGCGCCATCGAGATGGCGGGCGTCGTGGTCGGCGTCGTCCGCGAGACGGTGCGCGACCTGATCGCGGACCTGGTGGGCCGTCTGGTCGTGTGGGCGGCCGAGGCGCTGACGATCGTCGGCGCGCCCGCGGCCGCCGCCCAGGCCGCGACCGCGGCGGCGAAGTGGGCGGCGCGGATCGCGCAGGTCGTCAAGCAGCTTGTGCGGACGATGCAGAACCTCATGCCGCTGCTGCGCAGGCTCGGCGACCTGTTACGCACCATCCGCAAGAAGCTGGACGACTTCCGCGGCCGCGACAAGGACGGCGACGGCAAGCCCGACGACCAGCCCGACGATAATGGCGGCGACGAGCCGCCGGACGATCCGGACGACCCGCCCAGCTCCACCGGCGACGGCGACCACACCCAGCCCTCCGGCGATCCCGATCCCAACGCCGAGCCGGACGGCAGGCGGACCCCCATCCCGGACGGGGAGAGCCCGGAGAACAAGCTCGCGCTGCAACGGGAGAACGAGTCCGCCACGACGCTGTCCCGGGCCGGCTACCGCGTCGAGCAGAACCCCACAGTCCCCGGCGACAAGAACCCGGACTACCGCATCGAGGGGCAAGTCTTCGACAACTATGCCCCGACCAGCGGGAACCCGCGCAACATCGCCACCAACATCGAGAAGAAGGTCACCTCGGGGCAAACCGACCGGGTGGTGCTCAACCTCTCCGACAGCTCGGTCGACCTCGACGCCATGCGCGCGCAGCTGCGCGACTGGCCCATCGAGGGCCTCAAAGAGGTCATCGTCATCGACCGCGGCGGAAACGTCGTTAACCTGTACCCGTAGAACCCCCGAACGAGGACAACCCCATGGCCATCGCCTACAGCCTTGAGATGGCGACCCCGGCGCCCGCCGACCAGGTCGCCCAGGCGCTGTACTCCGCCGCGCGAGAGCTCGGGCTGCTCGACGCGTCGAGCACCGAGGACGCCCTGCTGGACGGCACGGTGATCGCCTCGGGTCTGTGGGTCCGGGTGATGGCGAGCAACCCCCGCCCGTGGGACCCGGTGATCACCGACTTGGGCTTCACCCCCACGGTGTGGGCCAGTTTCCGGCTGGACAAGATGACCGGCATGGACCACCAGCAGGACGACATGGTCCGCTTGGTCTCCGGCCTGCTCGCCCGCGTGCCCGGCGACGCGGTCCTGCACTTCCAGAACGAGGTCATCTGGCTGCTGCGCCGCGACGGCAAGCTCAGCGTCAACGAGCGGGACGACCTCTGGCCCGCGCGCCGCCTGGTGGGCCTGTCCCAGCACACCTTCGTCCGGGAGACGCACGCCTTCTCCGACGAGTGAGACGAGGACCGCGATGGGGAAGATCGTCCTGGCGATGTCGGTGTCCGCCGACGGCTTCTTCGAGGGACCGAACCGGGAAATCGACTGGCACCTGGTCGATGACGAACTGCACCGGCATTTCAACGATTACCTCAAGACCGCGAACGCGTTTCTCGACGGCCGCGTCACCTATGAGCTGATGGCCGATTTCTGGCCCACGGCCGACGCCGACCCCGCCTGCGGCGAGGTCGAGGCCGAGTTCGCCGAGATCTGGCGGGAAATGCCCAAAATCGTCTTCTCTAGGACCCTTCGGCAAGCGGAGTGGAACACGACCGTCAAACACGAGGTGGTCGCCGAGGAGATCCGGGCGCTGCGGGCCCAATCGGGCGGCGACCTCGCGCTGGGCGGCGCCAATCTCGCCGCCACGTTCCGCGACCTCGATTTGATCGATGAGTACCGGCTTTATGTCCACCCGGTCCTCCTTGGCCGCGGCCGCCGTCTTTTCACCGAGACGGACGCCATGACCAACCTCGACCTGGTTGAGACGCGAGCCTTTGGCAGCGGAGTCGTCCTGCTGCGCTATCAACGCTCCGGCTCCCGGTAAAGCCACACCGGACAGCCACCTGGGACGGTCCGATTTCACCTGCCGGTAACGCCTCCGCCGATTCGCCGATGCACTGGGGTATCCGTCGAGCGTCTGGAGTGCGACATGGTGGAGAACCCGTCGGCCGATCTGGTCATGCTGGAGGCCGAGGTGACCGTCGCGGTCACCCGCGAGGAACACCACCAGTCCACCTTGGCCCGCTACCCCGTCGCCCCGGGAGCGCAGCGGCCGGTGGTCGTGGAGCTGGGCTGGTGCACCGTGGGCTCGGGCAAGCACCGCGGCAAGCCCGCCATCGAGGTGCGCCTCGACGGCCACCGCGTCGGCGAGCTGACCCACCTGATGTCGCAGCGCTACGGCGCCCTCGTCGCCCAGGTCACGGA
Source organism: Actinokineospora sp. NPDC051303 (assembly GCF_055586285.1). Lineage (NCBI taxonomy): Bacteria > Bacillati > Actinomycetota > Actinomycetes > Pseudonocardiales > Pseudonocardiaceae > Actinokineospora > Actinokineospora sp. NPDC051303. The sequence goes on along the minus strand of NZ_JBVJIN010000028.1, from coordinate 37,481 downwards.
CGCGGGCGGCAGGCCGGGCTGCGCGGCGACCATCCAGTCCGGGCCCAAGGGCATCGAACTCACCCTCCGCCTGCCCCGCGACGCCGACCAGACCATCGTCGTGCCGCCCCCGGCCAGTCCCGGGACCGCCGTGCCGCCCGCCGCCACCCGCGTCATCGCCACGCCACCACCGACGCCGCAGGCCCAGCCCGCCGGGGCATCCGTGCCGCCGTATGCCGCGACGCCCCTGCCCGCCGTTCCGGAGCAGCGCCGTCGCCGCTCGTCGCGTCCCGCCTGGATCGCCGCCGCGGTGATCGCCGTGGCGCTGATCGCCGCCATCGCCAACGGCGACGACTCCCCCGCTCCCACCGCGGGCGAGATCCGCGCCACCACGACCACCGCCGCCCAGCCGACCACGACCACCCGGGCCACCACGACCCAGGCCACGACAACTCAGGCTCCCACGACCACCACCCCGGCTCCGACGACGACCGAGACGGTGGCCCCCGAGCCCGCGGTCCCGCTGACCACCGCGCCGAAGACGACCACCCGCAAGCCCGCCACCACCACGAAGCCCGCCACCCAGGCCCCACCGCCGCCCGCGGCCGAGCCCGCGCCGCAGTCCAAGTGCGACCCCAACTACAGCGGCTGCGTCCCCGTCGCCAGCGACGTCGACTGCGCGGGCGGCACCGGCAACGGCCCGGCCTACGTGGCAGGCCCTGTCCGTGTCATCGGCAGCGACGTCTACGGCCTCGACCACGACAAGGACGGCACCGGCTGCGAGTAGCGGCAGGTCAGAGGTCGGGGCTGGGCGCGAACGGGTCGAACGACTCGTCCTCGGCGACGGCGGTGGCGATCGCCTCCCGGTTCTCCTCCGCCATCCGTTCGAGGTGGCCGCGCAGCAGGTTCGCGTTGGGCGACTCGCCCGAGAAGATCGCCCGCCAGGAGTCCTGGCCGGTCTCCACCCGCCGCGCGAGTTCGCGCATGTCGTCGCCGAGTTCGCCGCGCCGCGCCGCGTCCTGCAGGGCTTGCAGTTCCTCTCGGGTCGGCTCGTTGGCCCGCTGGAACCGGTAGAGGTCCTCCTGGGCCCGGCCGATCACCGTGTCGAGTTCGGCTATGGCCGCCTGGATGCGGTCCTCGGCGCCGGGCATCATCCGCCCACTCCCGCCGGGGTCGGCGCGGGCGCGGTGGCCGGGGCGGGCGGCAGCGACTCGGCGCTGAACGCGGACGCGCACATCTTGATTGTGTCGACCACGAGCTTGAGCACGTCCCAGAACACCGTGATGACCTTGCGCGCGTTATTGATCATCGTGATGGCCTGCTTGACCGAGTTGATCAGCTTCCACTGCCCGTAGAACGGAATCGCCGCGTTGCTCAGTCCCGCGGAGACGACGTCGATCACGGTCTTGATGATGTCGACCACGACCTGGGCCATCTTGACGGCCTGGTCGACCATGGATTTCAGGTGCGCGGACATCTGCCGCATCTTGGCGGCCTGATCGACCAGGCAGGTGCTCCACTTGCCCATCTGCGCCGCGGACGCCGAGGCCGCCGGGCCCATCCAGGTCCCGGCGATCGCCGCGCCGCCCTTTTTGAGGTTCGCCTCGACGGCCTCGACGCAGGCGGCGACGCACTCCCACGCGATCGCCTGCATGGAGGCCTTGTTGACGTCACCCGCGATCCACTTGGTGACGTACTCGCGCGGGTCCGGGCCGCCGACCCAGATGACCAGCTCGCACACCTTGTCGAGAATCCACCCGAACGACACCTCGGGCAGCGTGATGTTGGCCGTGCTCGGCGCGGTCAGCTTCGTCTGCGCGGTGACGCCGTCCTCGAAGCCGTTGGCCACGCCGTCGTCGGAGGCGTGCAGCGCGCCGGAGCCGCCGAGCTCGACGAACCGGTCACGGCCCTGCTTGTCGGCCTCCTGGTAGGCGTCCGCGCTCGCGCTGAGCGCGCGCTGTTCCAGGCCCATGCCGGAGCTGTCGCGTTCGAGGATGCCGTGCATCTTGGGCAGCAGCGCGGCGTAGTCGCCGGTGATCAGCTCCAGGATCGCGCCGAAATCGGCGTCGGCGATATTGGAGCTGGCGTACCCGTGCGCCGCGCCGAGGTCGGCTGACCCGCGCCCGGTTTGCGCGGCCCATCCCCGCAGGTCACTCAGCTCTACCGTCACATCTGTCATCGCGCCGCCAATCAGTGCGTCTTCCAGAACAGAACCATGTACACCGCCTGAACGGCGATCACCACGGCGATGACGGCCCACTGCCTGCCGAACGACCAGTGCCGGATCACCGCGACCGCGACCAGCCCGACACCGACCACACCGGACACGATCCCCGCCGCGGCCCACGCCGCGTCACCGGACGTCGCCGCCATCACCGCGACGATCACCGAGAACACCACGGCGCCGGTTTTCAGCGCGTCCCGCAGGAACCCTTCGGCCAGCGCCACCAGCGCCCGCGGGGCGAACCCGGCCATCGCCTTGCGACGGTCGCCGGGAGTCTCCGCCCGGTCCACCGCGTCGGCCTGCCGATAAGCCTCGCGAAACAGCGGCCCGTCTTCCTCGGTCGGCTCGGAACCTCGTCCCGCCATGGACGCCTTCCTCTCCTCGACCCGCCGCCGCAGCACCCCTCCGACGTGCGAGGCCCCGCCGCGGTTCCACCGCGCCCCAGGATGCCCGAGCCCCCACCCCACCCGCGGCGAGGGGTCCACCGCCACGTGATCGACTCAGGCCCGGTCAAGGATGAAGTACAAGTGGTGCCCGTTGTCGAACACGAAATCCGTGTCCTTGCCGTTCATGACACCGAGCACTGTGTCCGGTCCCGCGGCTTTGAAATGGTCCAGCAGCGGCATCCGGTAGTACACCATCGCGGTCACCTCACCCCGGTACGCGGCCATCCACAGACTGGCCTCCCCACCGTCCGCGGGCTCCGACCGCAGCGACCCGTCCGCGGCGCGGCAGATCAGCGGTTTCGCGTCCACAGCGGACACAAAGTGTTCCCGAACCAGGAAATCTCCCGCAAATACTCCAGCCGCTTGTGCCCCGTCTCCACCGGCGTGCCGCGCCAGAGCCCAAGGTTCTCCTCCACCCGAACAACCGGGAGCCGCGGCCAGAGCGCGGCCACCTCCCGGGGATCGACCCGCCCCACGGTATTCCGCAGCTTCTCGAAGTCAGCGCGCGCTGTCGTTTGTCACTATCATGCTGTTAGATGGTGACTCCAGCGATAGCCACAGCGCAAAATTCCCAGGTTGGCACGCCCGATAGTGTGGAAAACACCTGTCTCGTTCGGCGATCACCCGCCGCCGCCCATGACACTTTCAGGTTGCGGCCAAGCCACTCCCAGCGGGCACACTGTGCCAATGAACGGCACCACTCCCGACGCGCGCGCCATCATCACACGATTACAGCGACCCGAGCGCCTCTGGACGCGCGACGATGTCCATGTCCGCCCGTCGCCGGTGCCCGCCGTGCCCGGCGTCTACGGCTGGCATTTCACCGTGGCCCCGCACGAGTCCCTGGACGGGGGCGCCTGCTGTATGTGGGCGTCGCTCCGCGGCAAATACGCGTCCGGGTGAGACAGCATTTCCGGGGCAACGCGTCGGGTTCGACCCTGCGCCTGACTTTGGGCTGCCTGCTGGGCTTGGAACTACGCCGAGTCGGCGACGGCAGACGGATGACTTTCGGCGATGACGACGAGGAAGAGCTGTCCAAGTGGATGGGCGCACACGCCCGGGTGTGCTGGCAGCCCTGCCCCGACCCGCACGCGGTCGAGGCCGCGGCGATCGCCGCGACTGACCTGCCGCTGAACCTCGACCAGAACCGCCATCACCCCTACTACACCGTGCTGTCCCAGCTTCGCCGCGACGCCTGCGCGAAAGCCCGCGCCCTGCCCATTGTGGATTAGGGCGCAGCGCGAGGGCGCATAAAGGCCTCGGGGTTCTCGGCGTGTCGGGGCGTGGGCCGCCGATCACCCCTGCCAGACTGCTGGGCGATGTTCACCCCGACCGATCTCGCCGATCTGCTGGAATGTGAGCACCGCAGCGTCCTGAATCAGGCGTTCGCCGCCGGATTGCCCGGGGCGCCTCAGCCGGAGCGGGGTGGCGACCGGCTCGCGGTGAAGCACGGCCAGGCGCACGAGCGGGCGACCCTGTCCCGGCTGCGCGAGGAGCGGCACGCGGTCATCGAGATCGATCTCGGCGCGGACGCCGTCGCGGCGACCAAGGAGGCGCTGGGCTCCGGCGCCCCGGTGATCTACCAGGCCGCCTTTGACGACGGCGAGTTCCGCGGCCGGGCCGACTTCCTGCTGCGCGACGCCGAGGGGCGCTACGAGGTCTACGACACCAAACTCGCCCGGCACGCCCGCCCGGCCGCGGTGCTCCAGGTCGCCGCGTACGCCGACGCGCTGCGGCGTGCGGGGTGGCCAGCGGGGCCGAACATGCACCTGCTGCTCGGCGACGGCAGCACCCGGACGCTGCGGGTGGCGGAGTTTTTGCCGCTGCTGCACCGGTTGCGCGCGCGACTCCTGCGACGGGAACCGAGGCTTCCCGACCGGCTGTGGGCCGACCCGCGGCCAGCGTGCGCGAGTTGCGGGTTCGCCGCGCAGTGCGCGTCCGGGCGGGAAACCGACCGGGACCTGTCCCTGGTCGCGGGTATGCGCGCGAGCCAGCGGCGCAAACTGGTCGATGCGGGGCTGGGGACCATCGACGCGCTGGCCGCGGCGGGCCCCGACGATCGGCCCAGGGACATGACCGCGGGGTCGTTCGCGGCGCTGCGGGCGCAGGCCGCGATCCAGGTGCGGCAGGACCGCACCGGCGAGGTCGCGTACGAGATCATCGATCCGACCGCGCTGGCGGAACTGCCGCAGCCGAGCCCGGGTGACGTTTTCTTCGACATGGAAGGCGATCCGTACGCGCTCGACGGCGCCGGGATCGAGTACCTGTTCGGCGCGGTCACCGCTGACGACGGGCCGCGGTTCACCCCGTTCTGGGCGCATTCGCGGGCCCAGGAGAAACTCGCGTTCGAGCGGTTTGTCGACTTCGCGACCGCCCGGCTCGCCGCACACCCCGGCGCGCGCGTCTACCACTACGCGCCGTACGAGGTGACCGCGCTCAAGCGGCTGGCCGCCGTGCACGGCACCCGCGAGGAAGCCGTCGACAGCCTGCTGCGCGACGGCGCCTTGGTCGACCTCTATGCCGTGGTGCGCAAAGCATTGCGAGTTTCGCAGCGGTCGTACTCCATCAAGGACCTCGAACCCCTCTACATGCCCTCGGCCCGCGCGGGCGAGGTCAAGAACGCCGTGTCCAGCATCGAGGCGTACGAGGATTACCTGACCCTGACCCAACTCGGCGACACCGAGAAGGCCGCGGCCGTGCTGCGCGAGGTCGCCGACTACAACGAGTACGACTGCGTTTCCACGCTCCGCCTGTTCGAGTACCTGCACAAGATCCGCGCGGAGGCGGGCATCGAGCCTGCCGAGCCCGCCGCCGAGTCCGATGTGGACGTCCTGTTAAGACAGACCGAAGAGGACCTGGCCGCCGAGCGCAGAGCAGAACGAGCCGCCCGCATGGCCGCGCTGGTCGACCCGCTGCTGGACGGGCTTCCCGACAACCCGGCCGATTTCGGCCCGGACGAGCGGGCCCGCGCGCTGCTCGCGGCCGCGGTCGGCTATCACCGGCGGGAGACAAACCCCGCGTGGTGGGACTTCTTCCGCCAGCTCACCGCGCCGCTGACCGAGCTGGAAGCCGACTCCGCTTGCGTGGTGCCGATTTCGGTGCGCGCCGAACCTTGGGTCGCCCCCACGGGCCGCGCACGCACCGCCAAGCGAACGCTGCGCATCGCCTGCGCCGCCGACCAACCGCATCTGTTCTCCCCCCGCGACCAGGTGCGGCTCCGCTACGCGAACGCCTATTACAACGCCGTAGTCACCTCCGCGTCGACCGACCACCTCACCGTCGAGGAAAGCCGCAAGCCTGACGAGACCGCCGACGACCAACCGCTGGCGGTCCTCCCCGGCGAGCCGGTGCGGCCGACCCCCAAGGACGAGGCCATCGCCGACCTCGCCCAGTCCGTTGTGGACGGACTGCCCGCTCTCCCCGAGCACCCGGGAATCGACCTGCTCCGCGGCTCACCACCGCGACTCCGCGGCGGCGGCCCCCTGCCCGCGCCAACCGACGACCTGGTGCGCACCGTGATCGAGGCAGTCGACGCGCTCGACGGCTCGACGTTGGCCGTGCAAGGCCCACCCGGCGCGGGCAAGACTTACCTGGCCGGAAAGCTGATCGCCCACCTGGTGCGGGCGGGTAAAACCGTCGCCGTCACCTCCACCAGCCACAAGGCCGTGGAGAACGTCCTGACCGCCGCCTTGTCGTCGGCGCCGGACCTCCCCTGCGCCAAGCAGGCCAAGGTCCCCGACCCCGACAGCGCCTGGGACCAGCCCAAGTCCTACCCCCAGTTGGCCAAGTGGCGGACCGAACACGACACCGGCCACCTAGTCGGCGGCACAGCGTGGACGTTCGCCAACAAGTCGGTACGCACCCACCCGTTCGACGTCCTCGTCATCGATGAGGCAGGCCAGTTCGCCCTAGCCGACGCCCTAGCGGTGTCCACCGCCGCCAAGAACCTCGTCCTCCTCGGCGACCCCCAACAACTCCCGCAGGTCGTGCAAGGCACCCACCCACCCGGCAGCGACTCGTCCGCACTCGGCCACCTGGTCGGCGACGCCGACGTCATCCCCGCGGACCTGGGCTACTTCCTCGACCAAACCCGAAGAATGCACCCGGCCGTCTGCGCCCCCGTGTCCCAACTGTCCTACGCGGGCCTGCTGCACGCCCATCCCAGCACCGCCGATCGCGCCATCGAAGGCATCCCTTCCGGCCTCTACCTGGCTGAGGTAGACCACCACGCCAACACCACCCGCTCGGTGGAAGAAGCCGCCGCCGTTGCCGAGATCGTCAAGGCTCTCCACGGCCGCACATGGACCGACCAAGGAACGTCCCGCCCCCTAGGCGACGAAGACATCCTCGTCGTGGCCCCGTACAACCTCCAGACCCGCACGGTGGCAAGAGAACTGGACCGCGCGGGCCACCCCGGCATCCGAGTCGGCACCGTGGACCGCTTCCAAGGCCAAGAAGCCCCCGTGGTGATCACGACCATGACATCGTCGTCAGCGGTGGACCTCCCCCGAGGCTTGGACTTCCTCCTGTCCCGCAACCGCCTCAACGTAGCCCTCTCCCGCGCCCAGGCCGCCGCCATCCTGGTCTGCTCCCCCCGCCTGGTCGAAGCCGACATCCGCACCGTCGACCAGATGCGCCTGGTCTCGGGAATGATCGGCCTGATGAACGCCGCCCACCCCGTCGACTTCACCTGACCCGTCGACCAAGCCGCCACGGCCGCTACGAAACGCACGCCATGGTCGGTCACCAAACCGAGTGCGAGCGGGCGCTCAGCGAGACAAGCACGCACTTCAACCGGACAGACGACACCGACGTCCCCTCGACAGATTCGCTAGTCGTGACAACCCAGACTGTTCCACAGTTCGATAGGTCGATTACGCGCCCTTCACCGGTGCTACTCAAGGGCGCGTAATCTAATCAGCTGCGATTGAACCGTTTTTTGAGCTGGCGCCATGTATCGCGCAACTCTGAGATGACGGTCGACGGCGCCCCCCAAGGATCGCTAAAACCCTGCTCCTCGATCAGTTCGGTGATTTCGCCAGGCGACAGCCATCGCAGCCGCAGGACAGGACCGAACCAATCGACCTCCCCCGCGAGCAGAGCCGGGTATGCGTCGCTACCCTCAGGATCGTCCATTTCGAGGTCTTCCCAGGGCTCCTTCGCGTCACCTGTCCGCCGGGACAGGGTCATGGTGACCGCCAGCTCTGATCCCACCTGGGTGACCTTGACCCAGAGGTAACCCACCGACCGTTCACCGTCGAATGCCTCAGCGACAGTCTGGTCGAAACTGGCCAGGGCGGGCAACGGGCCTTCGTTCATCATCACCACCAACGTCTATGCCGAACATGAAAATTCGTGGTCATCTTGCCCTTGCTCCCCGCACTAGACTCGAAGCTCGACTGCCACTTACCGCACTCCTTGATGTGCTTGCCAGTCTTACGGGCGGGCGGTACTGACGCAAACTATTTTGGAGAGCCATCGAAGCCCGACCTTTCCGGCCTTCTTCGCCGCGCCGCAGCCAACCCAGACCCTGCCAGCGACCCGTGATGTCAAGCGACCAATGGAACCGACGCCACAACAAATGCGACGCCGGTTCCATTGCCCCGCATCAAGACACTGCGACCAGCGAATCATTGATCATAGACCGTTAACCCTTCGGGGAAATATGAAACTTCACAAGTTGCCCATGAGAGAAGGGGGAACCCCCTTGAGCGAACTCAGGGTGTTTCGCCGCTTTGGCACCACCAAATGTGACGCGATTCGGTTACCATTTAATCCTGGCGCATACGAGACGAACTAGGTGTGCGAGCGGAAGTGTATCAATCTCCGTACACCGCAACACCTTGGTGAACTCTTTCGGATACCTTGCGACCGCTTGACGCACCATCTCCCGCAACTCTTCGGAGTCGCCGTCACCGGATAATAGACTCGGGGTCTCGCCGGTGAACTCAACCCGGAGCCGGGCACCCGCGCTATCGAAGACGGCCACCAGCTCGTCCGCTGTCTCCGGGCTTTCCGCTATTCCCACGAGGTATTTCTGGTCACGCATAACGTAGGGGAAGAGGTCGAAGTCGAAAGCCAAGGCCGGCCAATTCACGGTCACCGCATCCCTGCCAGGTGCGGCGTTTCCCCGTTGCCACCGCGATACCAGATAGTACACCCCTATCCCAGCAAGGGCGTAGCCGCCGTAGATCGCGAGGCCGACTGGTTTGGGAGGTTGTGTGACGCTCAGGACGAAGCCCAGCGCGAGCGTGCCCAGGGAAAGAACCCAGTCCACTGTCCTCGGCTTCCGCCACCTGGCCATGCGTTCCTCCACAGGAGCCAACCGCCATCCAGCGGCGCGATCTGGCCTCTTCCGCGTCATCTGTCCGCCGGTGAAGGTCCCTACCGCGTGACCTTCACCCGGAGATCGCCCATCGACCGCATATCGGCATCGGGACTGGTGTTGTTACCGGCACCAGTCGGGCCTAACCGCACTTACGCCAAGCAAATCGTAATCACATCAGGAAACTTCTAACCCCCGATGTCACCCGGCCATATTTGCGAAAGCGGCGGGATCTCATCCCGGAGAGCCGATTCAAAAACTGCGATCCGATCGGACCTGGGATTCGTCCGACGCAGTTCCTCATCTACAGGCGAGAAATCTCCCATGCTTCCGAGCGCCCAAGCAGCCCGACTTACTACATCCAGTTTCGCATCCTTCAGGCAACGAACCAGCGCCTCGCGCAAATCTGCAGCCTGCGCCGAAACCACCCTGGTATCCCGCACCAAGCGCCGCGCCGACTCCGCCGCGATACCGCGAACCCGCCAGTGTCGATCATCCAAAGCACGCACTAACCATGGCAGAGCAGCTAGGTCCGCAGTGTCTCCCAATGCGAATACCCCTGAATACCGCAAACCAGCACGTCGACTTCCCAGAGCGATGGAATAGTGCCGCACAGGCTTGGCCTGACGAAGGCGCACGACACCATGGATTATGGTGAACGGAAGTCGAAACAATTGTCGAACTAAAAACTTTTCACGCCACCGAGCAATCAGCGAGTCCCCGGATACACGATACTTGTCGAACAGATACCGTGGACTTCGGTCCGGATCGCGTTCCGCCAGTATCCGACTGTAGACGGAGGAGGCCGTCGCGGACCTCTCGAAATATTGATCGAAAGCCGTCATCAACTTCGAGTCAATATCCGGTTCAGCACAACTGATGAGATATCGAACAGAGTGCGCCCTAGTCGGCGAGTCAACATCCAAGACGTCGACCAAAGCGCTATCGGCAGCGGATACGGGCACAGCCACCTCTCGTTCCGAATATATCAACACTCATGGCCAGTAAAATCCACCACTGGGAACCAAGAGCGGGGAAACCGGAGCCTTCGCTTTCGCAGAATCAGGGGAGCGGCACGATGTCGAGGTAGCCGGGACCACCAAACCCAGACCACACCGGCACACCAGCAGGGGTGACGATGCTCTGCCACTGTGCCGGGACGGGGGCGACCGGTTCCCATCCGGCGTACAGCAGTCGCAGCACCGCGCCGCGCTTGCCGGGCTGGGCCAGGGCTTTCTCGATCACGGGGGTCATTCGGCCGCGGTCGGACAAGGGGTCGACCACTGTGCAGCGGCGGTCGCAGTAGTAGGCGAGGGCGCCGACTTCGCCGTGGCTGGTTTGCAATACCGCGCCAGTGGGGACGCGTTCGGCCAGTTCGGCGTATTGGACGGGGGTCGCGTAGTTGTTGTGGAACGGGTTGGCGGCCGTGGCGAAGTCGTGGTCGCTGAGGTAGGACACGCACAGCACGGTGAGGGCGGCGAGGGGCGCGACGGCGAGCCAGCCGGTTTCTCGGCTCCGGGCGATCATGGCGGCGGCGCCCATCGCCAGTAGGAATACCGCGCCAGCGGTCACGGGGGCGTAGTACCAGACGAACGGGGGCACAACCATCGCCGACATGAGGAGCATGTGGACCACGGCGCCGCCGCCGATGAGGATGGTCACCGGGTGGCGGGGGGCGCGGACGAGCCAGCCGACGAGGGCGGTCGCGCCGAGGACGACCAGGGCGACGGACAGCGCGGTCGCGGTGGGCCAGTGGTTGAGGAACAGCGGCACCGCGTCGCCGTAGTAGCTGCCGCCCAGGCCCTGCTTCTGCGCGGTCTTCCACACCAGGGTGTCCGGAATGGGGGTCGCGAACATCAGGATGGAGGCGATCGCCCAGGGGGCCGCCACCGCGGCGGCGACGGCGGGGGGCACCAGCAGCGCCCGCGCCAGCGGGATCTGCTTCCGGCTGGCCACCAGCAGGGCGATGGCGGCGGCGACGGCGAACACCGCCGCGTCCGGTCGGGCCAGGACCACCAGCCCGCAGAACACGCCCACCCACACCGGCCGCAGGCACACCACCGCGCGCAGCAGCTCGGCGAGCAGGGCGATGAGCAGGAACGACTCCAGCCCCAGCGTGGACACCATGACCGGGGACACGGCCAGCAGCACCGCGGCGATGGGCCCGGCCAGCCAGGACCACCCGCAGCGGCGCGCGGTCGCGGTCAGCGACGCGGCGGTGGCCGCGAGGCAGCCCGCGGTCACCAGGCCGAGAGCGATCACCGGCGCGCGCGTGATGGCCGTCACCGCGCTGAGGACCAGCACGAACAGCGGCGAGGTCGCGGTGTTCGACGGCACACCTGGCGTGATGGCCCACTCGCCGTGGAAGGCGAGGTTCCGCGCGTAGGACAGGGTGATGTAGGCGTCGTCGGCCATCCCCAGGTAGGCGAGGGCGAACATGGCCAGGCCCAGCGCGCCGCCGATCCCGGCGGCCCACAGGGCGGGGCGAGCGGCGAACCGAGAGACCTTGGCGGGGGCCTCGTGCACTGTGGGCTGCTCGGTGGTGAGGGATGCCATGTCGGAGAAGAGTAGAGCCACCCCTCGAACCCGCGACGCACGACCGGGGCGGTGGGGAACGACCGGCGACCGCGCGGTCCGCCGGCTATGTTCTTCCTCCCAGTCTTGTCACAACCGCGGCGGTGGCGTCGATTCCCTGTCCGTGAGAGGCGTGTCCGCCTGCTCTCAGACGCCGCGGACGGACCCGGAGGCCCTATGACGACCGATCAGCGCACCGCCGGGAGCACGGTGTGGCGGGAGCGAGCGGTGCTGGGGTCGCTGTGGGCGGTGGGGTGCGTGCCGGTCCTGTTGGCCGTCGCCGAGGTGCTGCGGTCGCCGCGGTTGAACTTCAACGACTTCTGGCTTGTCCTGGGCATGACCACCCGCCCGGACGGGACCTTCGACATCGCCAAGACCACCACCCTCGTCCAGGGCCAGCCCATGGAGTTGGTCAGCGTCGTCTACTGGCTCGACGCGAAACTCTTCGCGGGCTCCAACCAGGCCCTGGGCCTGTTCACCGTGCTGCTGTCGCTGGCCACTCTCGCCGCGATGGCCGCCATGCTCGGCACCCGCTTCACCGGCCGCACCAGGGTGGCGATCCTCGCCTGTCTGTCCGCTCTGGTGTTCTCCTCCGCCGCGATCACCTACTTCGGCATCGGCATGATGGGCGCCTGGTGGCTGCTCGGCCTCACCCCCGCGGTCGTCGCCATCGCCTTCGCCCATCACGGCAGAACCCTCCCCGCCCTGGCCTTCGGGGCGCTGGCCTGCCTAGGCCACGGAACCGGGCTGCCCGTCTGGGCCGCCCTCGTCCTCGTCGCCTGGCTCCGCCGCGACCCCCGATGGCGTCTGCTCGTCCCCACGGTCGCGGGCGCGGTCACCGTCACGCTCTGGCTGCTCGCCCCCGGCGGCGCGGGTCCCCAGAAACCCGACATCATCGGCGCCGACACCCTGCTCGCCACCACCCTGGCCACCCTCGGCAAGACCTGGTCCAGCGACTCCCTCGACCTCGCCGTCCTCACCGGCGCCCTCACCACCGCCGTCCTGGCCGCCCTCGCCGCCACCCTAATCGGCGAGCGGCTCCGCCCCGCCGAGCCCACCCGCGCCCACGACGCCGGATGGGCGGGTCTCGCCGCCCACACCGCCCTCGCCGCGACCATGATCGGCGTCAGCCGCGGCGGCTACGGCGCTGCCGAAGGGCTCGCCCACCGCTACGCCGCCCTGTCCCTGCTGTTCACCGCCGCCGTCGTCGTCCTCGCCCTCAGCCGCGGCCCCCGGCTCGCCCGCGCCCACGCCATCCCCATCACCCTGGCCGTCGCCCTGGCCAGCTACGGCATCGGCACCGGCAACGCCGCCGAAACCCGGCGCCAGTACCCCCACACCCCCATCCTCGCCGTCGCCATGCGCCTGAACGCCCCCTACATGATCAGCAGGAACTACGGCTACCCCGACCGCCTCGACGTCCTGCGCGCCCTGCGCGTCTACCCCTTCACCGACGACTTCACCCTCGGCTGCGGCGGTCCCGAACTCGGCGACCGCGTCGACCTGGCCGCCGTCCGCGATCTCCCCCCTCCCTCGGCGGGAACCAACACCGTGGGCCACATGGAAACCCCCAACGGCGTCACCGGCGACACCGAGATCGGCGGCTGGGCCATGATCAACGGTGAACAGGCGGAATGCGTCCTCGTCATCGACGCCACCGGCGCTGTCGTCGGCGGCGGCACCACCGGCCTGCCCAGGCGGGACATCATCATCACCGGCACCACCTGGGGCACCGGCCGCGCGGGCTGGCAGGCCGTGGCCAAACCCGGCACCCGCGACGGCACGGTCCTGCTCCGCCACGGCGACACCTTCTACCGCGTCACCTCGGGAACCACACCCGCGCCCTGAATGGTCACTTGGCCCGCGGGTCGCCCTGGCCGTCCTGGTCGTCGGGCTGGGTCTGGGCGGCGAGGACTTCCGAGGGGGCGGCGGCGCGACGGCCGCCGACGACCGCTTCCTCGCGGAACCGGTCGACCATGTGCGGGTAGTGGAGTTCGAAGGCGGGGCGTTCGGAGCGGATCTTGGGCAGTTCGGTGAAGTTGTGCCGCGGCGGCGGGCTGCTGGTCGCCCATTCGAGGGAGTTGCCGTAGCCCCACGGGTCGTCGGCGTCGACCGGCTCGCCGAAGCGGTAGCTGTGCAGGACGTTCCAGATGAACGGCAGCACCGACGCGCCGAGGACGAACGCGCCGATGGTGGAGACGGCGTGCATCAGGGCGAACTGGTCGCCGGGGAGGTAGTCGGCGTAACGGCGGGGCATGCCCGCGCTGCCGAGCCAGTGCTGCACGAGGAAGGTGAGGTGGAATCCGATGAAGGTGGTCCAGAAATGGACTTTGCCCCATCCCTCATCGAGGAAGCGGCCGGTCATCTTGGGGAACCAGAAATAGATTCCGGCGAAGGTGGCGAACACGATCGTGCCGAACAGGACGTAGTGGAAGTGCGCGACGATGAAGTAGGTGTCGTGCACGTGGAAGTCGATCGCGGGCGCGGCCAGCAGCACTCCGGTGAGCCCGCCGAGCAGGAAGGTGACGAGGAACCCGACGGTGAACAGCATGGGGGTCTCGAAGGTGAGCTGCCCGCGCCACATCGTGCCGATCCAGTTGAAGAACTTGATGCCAGTCGGCACGGCGATCATGAAGGACAGGAAGGCGAAGAACGGCAGCAGGACCGCCCCGGTGGCGAACATGTGGTGCGCCCACACCGTCATCGACAGCGCCATGATTCCGATCGTGGCGAAGACCAGCGCCTTGTAGCCGAACAGCGGTTTGCGGCTGAACACCGGGATGATCTCGCTGACGATCCCGAAGTACGGCAGCGCCACGATGTAGACCTCGGGGTGGCCGAAGAACCAGAACATGTGCTGCCACATGATCGCCCCGGCGCCGGACGCGTCGAACACGTGCGCGCCGATCAGCCGGTCGGCGAGCAGGCCGAACAGGGCCGCGGTCAGGATCGGGAAGGCCAGCAGCACCAGGACGCTGGTGAACAGGATGTTCCAGGTGAAGATCGGCATCCGCCACATCGTCATCCCGGGGGCGCGCAGGCACACGATCGTGGTGAGCATGTTGACCGCGCCGAGGATGGTCGCCAGGCCGCCGATGATGAGCCCCACCGCCCACAGGTTTCCGCCCGGTCCGGGCGAGTGGACGCTGGTGGACAGCGGTGTGTAGGCGAACCAGCCGAAATCGGCGGCGCCACCGGGGGTGATGAACCCCGCCATGGTGATGAGCCCGCCGAACAGGTACAGCCAGTAGGACAGCGCGTTGAGTCGGGGGAACGCGACGTCCGGCGACCCGATCTGCAGGGGCAGCACGAAGTTGGCGAACCCGAACACGTTCGGGGTGGCGTAGAGCAGCATCATCACCGTGCCGTGCATGGTGAACAGCTGGTTGTACTGCTCCAGCGAGAGGAACTGGAGTCCGGGCACGCCCAGTTCGGCGCGCATCAGCACCGCCATCAGGCCGCCCGCGAGGAAGAACGCGAACGACGTGGTGAGGTAGAGGATTCCGATTTGCTTGTGGTCGGTCGTGCGGATCAGCGCCAGCAGCGCCGACCCGCGCGGCGCGTGCCGTACTGGGTACGGGCGAGTCGGGACCGGCGTCGCTGACTGGGTGAGCGCCACTGGGACTCCTCGGGCAGACCAAGCGGACAAACCCGGGCTACCCTGCGGGTCCGCGCGCTACCCCTGGTTTCCGCCGGTATTCACGCGACCGGAGTGGTCAGCAGTTGGCGGAGGGCATGTTCGGAGATGCCGACCAGGGGTGACTCGGTGCCGCGATAGACCGCCAGGGCGATCGCCGCGAAGGACAGCGCCCAGCCTCGGCCGCGGGCCCAGGTGGCGTCGTCGACCGCGACGGCCGCGCGGAACACCGCCCGGCTGTCCTCGGTCAGCAGCGTCCAAGCGGCCATCAGGTCGCAGGCCGGGTCGCCCACGGCGAGCAGGCCGAAGTCGACCACGGCGCTCAGCCTGCCCTGGTCGGCCAGCAGGTTGCCCGCGTGCAGGTCGCCGTGCAGCCAGCGGGGCGATCCGGCAAAAGCGTCCGCGGCCAGGGCGGCCTCCCACTCCCGGGTCGCCTCGGCCACGTCGAGGACATCGGCCAAGTCGGCGATCGCCGTCCGGGTGGCCCGGTCGCGCACGGCCAGCGGCACGCCCCGGTCGCCGTTGCCGGGCCCGCTCGCAGGCCCATCCGCCGGGTCGACCGACCACAGGTCCACCAGGAACCGGCCGAGCCGCCGCGCTGTGTCCCGCGGATCGCGCACGTCGCCGTCGACCAGGCTCACCCCGGGCAACCACCGGTAGACCGACCACGGCCACGGGTAGTCGCCGGTCGACTCGCCCATCCCGAGTGGGACGGGCACCGCCAACGAGAGAAACGGGCCCAGCCTCGGCAACCACCGCTGCTCCTTGCCGACCTGCCCGGCCGCCGCCCGTGACCGCGGCAGCCGCACCACCATGTCCGCGCCGAGCCGGAACATCAGGTTGTCCGTCCCGCCGAAAGGCGCGGGCGAAATCGGCAAATCGGCCCACGCCGGAAACCGCGCGGCAAGCAACCCGCGCACCGCCGGGACATCCAGTGGGCGAGCGAACGACGTCACGCCCTGAGCTTGCCATCTGGCGATAGTCGGACGAGCTCCGCCGGAGTCGCCCGCGCGCGGCGGGGTACCCCTTCCTAGTGATAGAGCGCGACGGCCTTCGGCGTCCGGGCGGTGGACCGCTGCCCGGGGTCGTGCTCTGCGTGTTCGCGCTGTCCGCGTGCGGGGTGTCCGACGATCCCCCGAGCACTCCCCCAAGCCCCACCAGCACGGTCCCGGCGACCTCGGACACCGGGGCCGGGGTGCTCACCCTGCGCGGACGGGTGAGCCACGGGATCGAGCCCGGCTGCCTGCTCCTGACCGATGGCGACCAGACATATCTGCTGTTGGGCGCGCGGGAGCGGCTGCCGGAGTCGGGCGAGATCACCGTCCGCGGCCGACCCCGGCCGGAGATGGCGACCACCTGCCAACAGGGCGTCCCGCTGCTGGTCCTGGACGTGCTCGACGCGGACGAGGCCCCGCCCAGTTCCGATTCGCCCCCGAGAGGACCGTGATGACCGCCCTGACCACCGGAGCCGTCGTCGTCGGCTACGACGGCTCGACGGGATCGCAGGACGCCCTAGCCTGGGCCGCCGATGAGGCCGGGAACCGCGGGCGCCCGCTGGTGGTCGCGCGGGTCGTGGAGCCGCAGTGGCCGGTCACCGGGTTCCCGATGACCGTCACCCACGATTTCGCGTTCGACCAGGACCTGATTCGCAACGCCGCGAACACCGAACTGACCGAGGCCGCCGACGAGACCCGCGCCGCGCATCCCGAGCTTGAGGTCACCCCAGTGCTGCTGGACGGCCCCCCGGTGCGGCTGCTGGCCGCGCTCGTCCACGACACCGAGGCCACGCTGCTCGTGCTGGGCTCCTCAGGCGCCAGCGGAGCCGTGGACGCCCTGCTGGGGTCCACCGCCACCACCCTGGTCCGCTCACCCACCACCCCGACGGTGGTGGTCCGCGGCGCGTCTTATGCCACAGGACCGGTAGTCGTCGGTGTCGACGGGTCACCCACCAGTGAGCGCGCGCTGGGCTTCGCCTTCGACCACGCCGCCCGCCACGGCGCCGCGTTGGTGGCGGTGCACGCCTGGTCCGACCGCCCGATCGACGCGGTCATCTCGGCCCTGTTCCGCGCCGAGGGCGACAACCGACCGATCGACGCGGCGGAACTCCTGGTCAACGACCAACTCCACCGCTGGAGCGGCGACTACCCGACCGTGCCGGTACGCGCCCTGCACAAAACTGACCGCCCCGCGCACGCCCTCCTCGAAGAAGCCCAGGGCGCCCGGCTCCTGGTCGTCGGCAGCCACGGACGAGGCATGCTCAGCAGGCTGGTGACGGGTTCGGTGAGCCACGCGGTAGTGCACCGCTCGCCCTGCCCGGTCGCGGTCGTCGGGCCCTTGCGCGAGAACCCCGCCGCGGAACCGGGACCCGAGTCCGCGTAGCACCGCGTCGGGAGACCTGGGCCGCGGCTCCCCCTGTTAGCGATCGGTTAGCGGACGAGGTCAGTGTTCGACCTGTTCCACCAGCCAGCAGCAACCAGGGGTGAGACAACCATGATCAGACAAAGAATCCGACTGGTGACCGCGGCGTTGTTCGCGGTCGGCGTCCTGTTCGGCGGGAGCGGCGTGGCCACGGCGGCGCCGGTCTCCGAGCCTGTGTCGCACACGACGGTGAGCAGGCAATCCCTGACGCCGACGGGCACGGCGGGCCAGGAGTCCTTCCAGCAGTCGTGTTTCGGCTACACCGGGACCTTCCGGGATGGGACTGTCGTCAGGCTTGTGGACTGGGCCACCGTTTCGGACGAATGCTTCGGCATCGCCCCCGACCGCACGATCTGGCACGCGTGGCCGAACTCGGGGGGTTGGAAACCGATGCCGGGCAATGGCCGCGCTGACCACACGGGAACGATCTACCTGGAGAACACCAGCACCGGCAGCCGGGTGGTCACGGTGTGGGTGAACAACGGCACCGGCAACTGGTGCCAGAGCTACGCCCCCGGTTCCGGGTGGTCGGGACGCTGGTACGACTGTTGAGAGGTGCGGCGGAAGTGACCGCCGCCGAATAGATCACCGGGCCCGAACCCGACATAGCCGTCCAGTTTCACGGAACATCTCGTGCCGGAGCCGACAAGGCTTCGGCACGAGATCTGGAACGGAAATCCTGTGCGTACACCACCCACGCCGGAATTTCCCCCGAACAGGCTACCCCGAGGTGAACACCGATGTGCGAGGCTGGTCGTGCCGAAGTCGTGGGGGACGGGGGACGGCGCGATGGGAACAGAGGCGGCAGACTGGGATTTTCGCGTGCTGGGGCCGGTGCGCGTGTTTCGGGGCGGCGCCGAGTTACCAATCGGCACACCGCAGGCGAAGGCCGTGCTGACAATCTTGCTGCTGTCGGCGGGCGAGATTGTGCCGCGTTATCGGCTCGTCGACGAACTATGGGGTGCGGAACCACCCGCGTCCGCCAAAGTGAAGATCCAGGGATTGATCTCGCAATTGCGCCACGCGCTGCCCGGGTTGAACATCGTCACCAGGGGCACCGGTTATCTGTTGCGCGTTTCCGCGGGAGAGTTGGATGTGGACCGATTCCGCGGCGATGTCGAAGCCGGGCGCGCGTTGGTCGCCGACGGCGAACTCGAATCCGGGTCGCGCCGGTTGGCCGAAGCGCTGCGGCGCTGGCAGGGCCCGGCGCTGGCCGATGTCACCGTCCCCGCCGCGCGGGTGGCGGCCGCGCAGTGGCAAGAGTTGTTCCTGGCGGCGACCGAGGAACGCATCGAGGTGGACCTGGAGCTTGACCGGTGTGCGCGGGTCGCGGCCGAACTGCCGAATCTGATCGCCGCGCACCCGTTCCGGGAACGGCTGCGCGGTTTCCTGATGACCGCGATGGCCCGGTCCGGAAGGATCGCCGAGGCCCTGCGGGCGTACCGCGACTGGCACCGAGTCCTCGCCGATGAGCTGGGCGTTCCCCCTTCGCCCGCGATGCAGGCCCTGCACGCGGCGATTCTGCGCGCCGAGCCCGGTCTGCGGCCGCACAGCTACTCGGTCCTGCGACGGCGGGGCGGGCCGTGCAGGCTTCCCCTCCCGGAGGCCGATTTCACCGGCAGGCACAGCGAATTGGCGGAGCTCACCCGGCTGCTGACTCCCGCGCCCGGCCGGGACGCGCCGCCGATGCTGATGCTCACGGCCGCGGGCGGCATGGGCAAGACCGCACTGGCGGTCAAACTCGCCCACGAGGTCAAAGCGAGCTACCCGGACGGAGTTCTGCTGGTCCCATTGTGTGGAACCAGCACCGAGCCGCTGACTCCGATGGCGGCGTTGTCACGGTGCCTTCAAGCGCTCGGTGTGCCCGCCGACATGCTGCCCGCGGACCAGCCTGGCTGCGCTGAACTGTTCCAGGACATGCTTTCCGGCCGCCGGGTGTTGGTGGTGCTCGACGACGCGCTGGACGAACACCAAGTCCGGGCGCTCACGCCGGGTGAGCCAGGCTGCGGGCTGATCGTCACCAGCCGCCTGCCGATCGCCGGACTCACGGGCGTCCAGCACGTCCCGCTGTCGGGGATGCCCGCGGCGCACGCCGCCGCGCTGCTGGCGCGCATCGTCGGACAGGACCGGCTCGACAACGAGCGGGCGGCAACGGCCAAGGTACTGGAACTGTGCCGCGGGGTGCCGCTCGCGCTGGCGATCGTCGGCCGCAGGCTCGCCGACCAGCCCGGCCTTTCCCTGGCGGAGGCCGCGGGCGCGGTGGCCGACGAGGCGGTCGCGCGGACGGGCGACGTGGCGGCGCAGTCCGCCTTCGCTTTCAGTCAGCGCTACCTGCGACCGGAGCACCTCCTGTTGTTCCGTAGGCTCGGCCTGCTGCCCGGGGTGACCTTCTCCGGGTGGGTGGCCCGCGCGTTGCTGGACGCCGGGGCTGAGGCCGACTCGTTGGTGGACGACCTCGTGCGCTGCCACATCGTGCAGTCGGTTGGACCTGGCCGGTACCGGCTGCACGACCTGCTGCTGTCGTTCGCCCGAGAACAGGCCGGGAAAGATCCTGAACCGGACCGGCGGCAAGCCGTCACCCGCGTTCTCGGCGGATGGCTGTGGCTGGCCGAACGCGCCGCTGAGGGTCTCCCCAGGAGCGTGCTGCGCCCGCTGCCGGGCGACGCGTTCCGCTACCCCGTCGACTTCGACGTCCGCACCGCTCCCTATGCCTGGTTCAACCTTGAGCACCAGGCACTGGTATTCGCCGTCGGGCTCGCCGCGGACCTCGGGATGGGCGACCTGGCGTGGGAGATCGCCGTGGTCGCCGCCGTCTACTTCGACCACATGGGGCTTCGGGGAGAGTGGTTCCGGTGCCACCGCCGTGCCCTGCCCGCGGCGAGGCGGGCGCGGTGCGATCGCGGGGTGGCGGCGTTGCTGCGCGGGATCGGCCAGCTGCACATCTACTGGGACAACTTTCCCGAGGCGATGGCCGCCTTGGCCGAGTCGGGTCGGATCAGCGAGCGGATCGGCGACCGGCACGGCGTCGCCCGAGCGCTCGCGGGCACGGCTTCGATCCTGCGCGAGACCGAACGCCACGATGAGGCGGCGGCGGCCGCCCTGTGCGCGCTGGACCTGCTGGTCGAGGTCGGCGACGTGAACGGCGCCGTCCAGGTCCGCAACGGACTGGCCGCCGTCCGCATCGCCCAAGGGCGACCGAAGGAGGCCAAGGCGTTCCTGGACACGGCGATGCGCGCCTGCGCCGAACTCGGCGACGACCACCGCACGGCCAATGTCCTGCAGGTGTATTCGCAACTCCACATGAGCGAGAACGACTGGCCCGCCGCGATCCGCTGCCTGGCCCGCGCCCTGGAGACCTTCGATTCCCTGGGCGACGAACGCTGCACCGCGAACGTCCGCCTGATGCTCGGCCAGGCCTACGCCGCCCTGGGCGATCACGAAGCCGCCCGCAACGCCCTGATCAACGCGTCCGTCCAGTTCGTCCAGGTCGGAAACGGCAAGGGCGAGGCGACCTGCGCCCGGCTCCTCGGAGTCCTCGCCGCGAGCCGGGTGGCCGCCCCCGCCACATCCCGCTGGTGATCTCGGGCTCACCGCCCCCGTCGAGCGCGGGCGGTGGTGGGACGCTCTGGGTGATCGGCGGAGAAGGACAGCGGACGGTATGAGCGGTGACGAGCTGAACTGTGAGCGTGAGCGCCCGATGGCCCCGGATGAGCCGCTCATCGTGGACACCGACGTCGGAGGTGATCCGGATGACGCGGTCGCGTTGGTGTTGGCCGCTGCCGAGCCGTCGCTGGCGCTGGTGACCACGGTGGACGAGCTGGGTGGGCGGCGGGCGCGGTTCGCGCGGTTGTTGTTGGACCTGGTGGGGCGCGCGGACGTGCCGGTGGTGGCGGGGGCGGCTCTGGGCAATACCCGGCTGGACTGTGTGGACGGACTGGTTCCCGACGCGGTGCCTGACCAGCCGGGCGGGGTCGTGGACGCCGTCGCCAAGGTGTGCGCGGGGGTCGAGGGGCCGGTGCGGTGGGCCGGGCTCGGGCCTGCGTCGAACCTGGCGGAGGTGCTTGCGGCGCGACCGGATCTGGCTGACCGGTTGGCCGTGACTCAGATGGGTGGGGCGCTGCGATACCGCGATCCGACGCGCGCGGAGCACAACTTCCGGGTCGACCCCGCCGCGGCGGCGACCCTGGTGCGTTCGGCCCACGTGCCGAGCCTGGTCCTGTCGGACACGACGTTCACTCCGCAAATCGAAATCCGCCGCGACGACGCCCTGCATCGCAGGCTCGCCCACCCTGGGGCGCCGCCGTGGGCGGGGCTGCTGGCGGCGCACATGGCCCAGTGGTTCGAGCGTTTCCACCCAGCCACGCTCCAACACGACGCGCTCGCCTTGTCCGCCGCGCTTCAGTTGCCGTATGTGGAGTTGGCGCGTGAACGGGTGGTGTTGGACGAGATCGGCCGGATGACCACAGCCCCGGAGGGCCACCTGGTGCGGCTCAGCGTGCGGGCCGACTACCCGGCGTTCTTCGGGTGGCTGGAGCGCGGCCTCGACACCGCGCTCCAGCCAGATCGGTGCGCCGATCAAACATAGCCGGACTCGGTCATCCGACACCCGTCAACAGTGATCCGGTGCGTCTGCCCTGAACCGCCCACCACCCGCGACCAGCTCTTGACCTCAAGTTCCTGTCCCTGCAGGACGTAGTAGAAACCCCCATACATCCCAGGCACCGGAAACGACATCCGGCCGTCGGAGAGTTCGGTCAGCAGGTCAAGTTCGGGCAACCGCAGCTGATGCTTGTCGACCAAGTCGGCCGCGCGCTCGCGGACAAGGTCGTGAAAGTGCTTCTGGAGGGCGGCAAGCACGTCGGTGGGCACGGGATTGCGGATCACTGGCGTGAGCAGGCCACCGAGGTGCGCGTGCCCTCCGCGCAGTGCGATATCGAGTGGCCGGTCACCCGCCGCTGTGCGCAGAGTCAGCCACGGGCCATGGCTGACCAGGGCCCGGACGACCTCGGGATTCGCACCGTGCCAAGCCGCCTGATGCACCGGCGTATACCAACTGGCGCCGCCCGGACGCCAGGCGTTGACCAGCTCTGGAGACTTGGCGAGTTCCTCCAGCACACTCTTCCAGTCGCCGTCATGCGCCGCCGACGCGAATCTGTCTCGCCGCGCCAGGTAGTCATCCCCGTAGGTGGTGCGAAGTGTTGCTCCGTCCCACTCAGCACTATCCACATTCCACCTCGCGCCAAACCGGAAGCATGTACTCACGACGCCCCGTCAGGAGCAGCTAACAAGTTCCCCGGCGCGACGGACGAGCGGGGAAGGCCAGGTTAGCTCAGCACCGACAACAAGGCCGAGGCGATGTCGCGCTGCGGCGGGCCCGCGGGCCACCAATCGCCAGCGGAGGGGCGGTAGGGGTACCAGCGGCCGTCTTTGCCGTAGCGGAGTTGGACTTCGCCGATTGTCCAGTGGTTTCGCCAGATGGTGACCTCTGGTGGGGTGTCCTCCCAGGAGTTGGCCAGGGCGTCGTGGGCGCGGGCAAGGTCGGTTCGGGGTGGGGCCCAGGGGGTTTCGAGGACTTCGAGGGCGGGCTGGCCGCCGGTGTGCCAGGCGGCGATGGCGCGGTCGAGGGTGGGGTGGCGTTGGCGGAGGCGGTCGGTTGTCGCGGGGTAGGTGGCGGCGTAGCGGACAGTGTCTGGCCAGCGTGGAAGGTCGGTGATGTCGCCGGTCAACCACTGGCGGGCGCGGGTGGCGGCGTCGGTGGCGAGGAGTTCCAGGGCGGCCGGGTCGATGCCCTCCGCGGCGGGGAACGACAGGGGCGGGGCGGGCGCGTCGGGGATTGGGGGTGGGGCGGGGAGGGGGTGTGGGGGCTGGGCGAAAACGGCCGCGGCCGGGGTGCCGGGGGTGTCGGGGGCGGCGGTCTCCAGGCCGTGGAGGGCGGCCAGGAGTTCTTGTTGGCCTTTGCCGCGCAGCAGCAGGAGGATGAACGGGTCGGCGTCGAGCAGCCAGGCCGCCTGGTAGGACAGGGCGGCGGCGTGCCTGCACGGCAGTTCCCAACCGGGGCAAGGACATTCCGGGTCCAGGTCGCCGATTTCGGGCAGCAGGCGAACACCGGCGTCGGCGGCGGCGTCCACCAGGTCGGCGGGCATGTCGCCGTCCAGGAGGGCGGCGATGTGGCCCGCCTGGGCGGCCACCTGACCCAGGAACCGGCTCCATTCGGTGTCGGACAACGGTTCCAGCCGCACCATCGTCTGGTAGCTGGTGTCGTCTTCGTAGTCGCGGACCGTGGCGGACAACAGGCCGGGGCTGACGGTGATCGCGCCCACGTAACCGGTGCGGGCGTACTTGCGGCCTTGGCGCAGTTGAGCCTGGTCCAGTGCGGTGTCCTCGACCGCCTTCACCCAGGCTCGGCCCCACCAGGACCGCGCGAACGACCCCGGGCCGCGAGACGGAGGGAAAGCGGGGAAGCCGCGCGCGGTCATCGGATTCCCCGCAGTTCCACCAGGTCCGCCAGTTCGGCGTCGGTCAGCTCGGTCAGCGCGGCTTCGCCTGCGGTGAGGATGGCGTCCGCCAAGTCCCGTTTGGACCGCAGCATTTCGGCGATGCGGTCCTCCACGGTGCCTTCCGCGATGAGGCGGTGCACCTGGACCGGCCGGGTTTGGCCGATCCGGTAGGCGCGGTCGGTGGCTTGGTCTTCGACGGCCGGGTTCCACCAGCGGTCGTAGTGGACCACGTGGTCGGCGCGGGTGAGGTTCAGACCGGTTCCCGCCGCTTTCACCGACAGGAGGAAGACGGGGAAAGCGCCTTCTCCGAACTCTTTCACCAAGCTCTCGCGGCGCGGCACGGGAGTCGCGCCGTGCAGGAACCCGGTCGGGACGCCGCGATCGCGCAGGTGCCGCTCCAAAAGCCGCGCCATCGTGACGTACTGGGTGAAGACCAGGACGGCGCCGTCTTCGGCCAGAATCGTGTCCAGCAACTCGTCCAGCAGTTCCAGCTTTCCGGAGCGGCCAGTGAGCCGGGCCTTGGATTCCTTCAGATACTGCGCGGGATGGTTGCAAATCTGCTTGAGCGCCGTCAGCAGCTTCATGATCAGGCCGCGGCGGGCCATCCCGTCGGCCTCGCGGATCGCGGTCATGGTCTCGCGCACGACAGCCGTGTACAGCGCGGCCTGCTCGTGAGTAAGAGACACGGGCTGGTCGGTTTCGGTCTTGGGCGGCAGTTCGGGGGCGATGCCGGGGTCGGATTTGCGCCGCCGCAACAGGAACGGCCGCACGAGCCGCGCCAGGCGGTCGGCGGTGGCGTCGTCGTGGTCGGCTTCGATCGGCTTCGCCCAGCGGGAACGGAAATGCCCCAGGGTGCCAAGCAGGCCGGGGGTGGTCCAGTCGAGCACCGCCCACAGCTCGGACAGATTGTTCTCGACGGGAGTGCCGGTGAGGGCGACGCGGGCGCCCGCCGGAATGGCTCGCAATGCCTTGGCGGTGCCCGAAGCCGGGTTCTTCACGTGCTGCGCCTCATCGGCCACGAGCAGACCCCAGCGGTGCCCGCCGAGCCGTTCCGCGTCAAGCCGCATCGTGCCGTAGGTGGTGAGCACAAAGCCGTCCGTAGCGCCGTCGAGCGAA
Organism: Actinokineospora sp. NPDC051303; assembly: GCF_055586285.1. Taxonomy (NCBI): domain Bacteria; kingdom Bacillati; phylum Actinomycetota; class Actinomycetes; order Pseudonocardiales; family Pseudonocardiaceae; genus Actinokineospora; species Actinokineospora sp. NPDC051303. The sequence continues at coordinate 12,265 of NZ_JBVJIN010000028.1, read as the reverse complement.
CGGCCGGCGCCATGGAACCGCCGCACGGCGGTGCCGGGCGCGAACCGCTGGACCTCCCGTTCCCAGTTCCCCAAAAGCGAAGCAGGACACACGACCAGCGTCGGGCCAGCGGTGTCCACATCGGACTGACGGTGCAAGTGCAGGGCGATCAACGTGACCGTCTTGCCCAAACCCATGTCGTCGGCGAGACATCCGCCAAGCCCCAGCGATGTCATCCTGGCCAGCCACCGCAGGCCCCGAAGCTGGTAGTCGCGCAGGGTCGCGTCGAGCGCGGCGGGCTGCTCGACCGGCTCAGCGCCGCCGTCAGGATCGGCGATGCGGGCCCGCAGCGCCTCCAACCAGTCGTCGGCGACGACCTCGACCGTGCGCCCGTCGACCTCGGTCGACCCGGCAAGCGCCACCCCCAGCGCTTCCAGCGGCGTGATTGGCTTGAGTTCGCGGTCGCGCGCCTTGCGGGCCAGGTCCGGGTCGACCAGCACCCACTGGTCGCGCAGCCGCACCACCGGCCGGTGCGCCTCGGCGAGCCGGTCGAGTTCGGCGCGGGTCAGCGGCTGGTCGCCGAGCGCGAGCTGCCAGTCGAACGACAGCAGGCCGTCGCCGCCGAGCACCGAGCGCAGGTCGGACGGCGGCGAGTCGGACCGGCCGACCATGGCCCGCGCGGTGAGGGTGCCGACCAGGTCGCGCGGCCAGTGCACGTCGATCCCGGCGGCGGCGAGCCGGGGCGACTGGGTGAACAGGTCGTTGACCTCGGCGTCGTCGAGCACCAGCCGGTCGGGGACGCCTTGGAACAGCAGCCGGTCGAGCACCGGCCAGGTGCGGGCGGCGCGGCGCAGGGCGCGGGTCAGCTCGACACGGGCGCTCGCGCCCAGGCCGTGGTCGGTGCGCTCCCACAGCTCTCCCGCGTCGACCATCACGGCCGGGTCGGCGAGCGAGTGCGCCTGGACGACGGCGTGGAAGGCGCCCTCGGCGTAGCCGCCCGCGACTTCCAGCCGCAGCGAGACCCGCACGCCCGCGTCGATGCCCGCCGACAGCTCGTCGGACCAGGACCGCAGATGCGGCACCCGGTTCGGCGCGCGGGAGGCGAACAGCGGGCTTCCGGTGGCCAGCGGCGCGGCGGCGGTGCGCGGCATCCCGTCGGCCACGGCGTCCACGAAGGCCCGGACGAGGGTGTGCGCGTCGGGCAGTTCGAGCGGGTCGCGGTCGGGCAACGGGGTCGCGCGGGCCTCGGCGGGCATCGCGGCGGCGAGTTCGCGCAGCCGTTCGGCGTCGGCCGCGTCGAGCGGCCCGGCGCGCCAGGCGTCGAACCCGCCCGGCGACACTCCGGGCACGATCCGGCCGCGTGCCACCAGTTGCAGGGCGACGAGCACGACCGCGCCCCAGAACGCGGCGGCAGGGTGGGCGGCCGGGTCACGACGGGCCCGGGTCAGGACCGGGATCGCGTCGGCGACCGACAACCGCATCGCCGCGACGGTCACAGCCTCGACGGTGTCGCCGCGCGGAGCCGCGACGACGAGGTCGCCCAGGTCGCCGTCCGGCACCTCCCCATGGAACGCGATGACGCCCGCGCGCGGCGGATCGGCGACTTCCATGACTGCCGCGCAGCGCGCCAGTCGGGCGGCGGTCTCGGCCGCGAGCATGACGTTCCCCCTTCCAGCCGGTCTTGTCGGGCCAGGCTAACCGCCGGGCTTCGGTGTCGAAGGGGGTACGGCTTGCGTCAGCCAACCGAGGATATGACCTACTGTCTCGACGATCGGAATGTCCGGTATGTCCGGTCGGCGGACGACCACCACCGGCAGCCCCAATCGCTCGGCCGCGTCGAGCTTGGCGACCGTCAGCGGACCGCCGCTGTCCTTGGTGACCAGCACGTCCACCCGGTGCTCACGCATCAGAGCAAGCTCGCCCTCCACCGAATACGGCCCCCGGTCCAGCACAAGATGGGTCCGCGCGGGCATCGGCGGGTCCGGCGGGTCGACGCACCGCACCAGGAACCACAGCGGCGACTCGGCGAACGCGGCCAGCCCCTGCCGCCCGGTGGTCAGGAAGACCCGCTCCCCCAGCGACTCGATCCGAACGGCGGCTTCAGCCAGATCCGCCACCCAGTGCCACCCCGGCCGGGACGCCCACCCCGGCCTGCGCAGCATGATCAACGGAACGCCCGCGGCATGGGCCGCCGACGCCGCCGAGGCGCTGATCCGCTCGGCGAACGGGTGCGTGGCGTCCACCACCGCGTCGATTCCCTCGTGCGCCAGCCATTCGGCGAGCCGCGCGGGCCCGCCGAACCCTCCGATCCGCACCTCGCCGACCGGCAGCTTCGGATTCCGCACCCGGCCCGCCAGCGACGAGACCACGTGGACGTCCCGCTCGTGCAGAGCGGCGGCCAGCGCCCGCGCTTCACCGGTCCCGCCGAGCACCAGCACCTTCACGACCGCACCCCCGCTGCCCTGTGGTCTCGGCCATCGTTCACGCTGGTGCCATGACCGGAGCACGACGCACGCCGGAAGGGCTGCGCTATGGCTGGACGACCGGGGCGTGCGCGACCGCGGCGACCACGGCCGCCTACACCGCGCTGCTCACCGGCGAGTTCCCCGATCCGGTCGGCATAACCCTCCCCAAAGGACAGACGCCCGCATTCGCCCTGGCGGTCGAGTCGTTGGCCGCCGAGTCCGCCATGGCCGGAGTGGTCAAGGACGCGGGCGACGACCCGGACGTCACCCACGGCGCACTCATCCGCGCCACGGTCCGGCACGGCGAACCGGGAACGGGCGTGACTTTCCGGGCAGGCCCCGGGGTGGGCACGGTCACTAAGGCGGGGCTGCCGCTGGCGGTCGGCGAGCCCGCGATCAATCCCGTTCCCCGCCAGCTGATCCGCGAGCACGTGGCCGCCGTGGCCGCGGCGCACAACGGGACCGGCGATGTGATCGTGGAAATCTCGGTCGACCACGGCGAAGAACTGGCCCGCAAGACCTGGAATCCCCGACTCGGCATCCTCGGCGGACTGTCCATTTTGGGCACGACCGGTGTCGTCGTGCCGTACTCGTGCTCGGCGTGGATCGACAGCATCCGGCGCGGCATCGACGTCGCCCGCGCCGCTGGCTACACCCATGTGGCCGGGTGCACCGGTTCCACGTCCGAGAAGACCGTGATGGCCCTCTACGGGCTGCCCGAAGACGCCCTGCTCGACATGGGCGACTTCGCGGGCGCGGTGCTCAAGTACCTGCGCCGCCATCCCGTGCCGCGCCTGACGATCGCGGGCGGCTTCGGGAAGCTGTCCAAGCTCGCCGACGGCCATCTCGACCTCCACTCTGGACGGTCGCAAGTGGACTTGCGCAACCTGGCCGAGACCGCGATCGCCGCAGGCGGTGACGCGGACCTCGCCGAGCGGATCGCCCAGGGCAACACCGCCCTGGAGGCGCTGCGGCTGGCCGAGGCCGCAGGCGTGCCGCTCGGCGACGCGGTGGCCGAGCGCGCCCGGCGAACGGCGGTGGAAGTGTTGCGGGGCGCGGAAATCGCCGTCGACGTGGTGGTGATCGACCGCGCCGGGACGATCGTGGGCCGCGCTCACTGACGCTCGCGCGCGGCCGAGTACAGGTGGCTCTCGCAGAAGCCGTCCGGGTCGAGCACCCGGCCCACGATGATCACCGCCGTGCGCTTGATCCCGGCCGCGCGAACCTGGTCGCCGATATCGGCCAGCGTGCCGCGCAAAATCACTTCGTCTGGCCGCGAGGCGTAGGCGACGACGGCGACCGGGCAATGCGAGCCGTAGTTCGGCACGAGTTCCGCGACCACCTCGTCAATCCGTTGCACGGCAAGGTGCAGCACGACGGTGGCCCGACTTTGGCCCAGTATGGCCAGATCCTCCCCGGGCGGCATCGGCGTCGCGCGGGCGGAGGTGCGAGTCAGCACGACGGTCTGACCGACAGCGGGCACGGTCAACTCACACCGCAGCGACGCGGCGGCGGCGGCGAAGGCGGGCACACCGGGCGTCACGTCGTAGGGCACGCCCGCCGCGTCGAGGCGGCGCATCTGCTCGGCCATGGCGCTGAACACCGACGGGTCCCCGGAGTGCAGCCGCGCCACATCGTGGCCTTCCGCGTGCGCGGCAAGCAGTTCGGCCATGATCTCGTCCAGAGTCAGATTCGCCGTGTCGACCTTCCGCGCCCCCGGCGGACACGCTTCCAACACCTCGTCCGGCACCAACGCGCCCGCGTAGAGGCAGACCGGCGACGCGGCGATGATGCGCTGGCCGCGCAGGGTGATCAGGTCGGCCGCGCCGGGTCCCGCGCCGATGAAATGCACCGTCATGTGTCCTCCTCCTTGGTGGCCGCCCACTGGGTGACCGGCATCATCGGCCGCCACCCGGTGAAGCCGCCGAGCGGCGCGGCGCGGCTGACCGACAGCCGGGTCAACTCACCGCCGACCTCGGCGTGCCACCGGGTGACCAACTGCTCGGACTCGACCGTCACCGCGTTCACCACGATCCGGCCACCGGGCCGCAGCGCCGCCCAGCACGCGGGAAGCACGCCGTCCGCGGTCACGCCGCCGCCCACGAACACCGCGTCCGGGGCGGGCAGACCGGAAAGCGCGTCCGGCGCCGCGCCGCGAACCACGCGCAACTCCGGCACACCCAGGGCCGACGCGTTGCGCTCGACGCGATCGGCGCGCTCAGGGTGCGGCTCGACGGCGACGGCCCGGCAGGCCGGGTGAGTCCGCGACCACTCGATGCCCACGCTGCCCGACCCCGCGCCCACGTCCCACAGGAGCAGGCCGGGTTCCGGGGCGAGCGCGGCGAGGGTGACCGCGCGGATCTCGCGTTTGGTGATCTGCCCGTCGTGCTCGTAGGCGTCGTCGGGCAGGCCGGGGGTGCGGGGCAGGTGCCGCGCGCCGACGCACTCGACGGCGACGATGTTCAGATCGCCAGCATCGGCCGCGAAGTCGGCTGCGGTCCCGGTGTCGACCCGCTCCCCCGGCCCGCCCAGCTCGGTCAACACGGTGACCGTGCTCTTGCCGAAGCCGCGTTCGCGCAGCAGAGCGGCGACGGCGGCCGGGGTGTGGGCGTTCTCGCTCAGCACCAGCACGCGCCTGCCGTTGTGCAGGAAGGCATTGAGCCGTTCGACGGGACGCGCGACCGCGCTCACGACATCGACGGAGTCGACCGCCCAGCCGAGCCGGGCGCAGGCCAGCGACACCGACGACGGCTGCGGCAGCACCCGGACGTCGGTGAACCGGCGCAGGGTCGTGCCGATGCCGTGGAACATGGGGTCCCCGCTGGCGAGCACGCACACCGACTGGTGGGCGTGCTCGGCCAGGATCTCGGGGATGGCGGGCACCAGCGGCGACGGCCACTCGACCCGCTTGGCTGTCAAGGACGGCGGAAGCAGAGCGAGTTGGCGGGCGCCGCCGACCACGACCTCAGCCGCGGCCAGCGCCGCTTGGGCGGCGGGCGCGAGTCCCGCCCAGCCGTCCGCTCCGATACCCACCACAGTCACCACGGACGGACACACTAGACGCCGGGTGGCTCAGGCCAGGTCGCCGTCCTTGACGGCGGTGACGAGCGAGGTGAAGCCGGACGGGCTCAGCCGCAGCACAGCGCCTTCGGAACCGCCCTTGCTGTCACGCACCAACGGCACCAAGCCCGCGAACGCCACCTCAACACAGTCATTCGTGTTCCCGTCACCGCCAGCGCCACTACTGCGGCTCGACTTGCGCCACACCAGCTCCATCACGCCTCCCGCACACTGGCGACCAGCGCCGCGAAGCCAGAGGCGCTCAACCGCAGCACACCGCCTTCGGAACCACCCTTGCTGTCACGCACCAACGGCACCGAGTTCGCGAAGGCCACCTCAACACAGTCATTCGTGTTTCCGCTGCCACCAGCGCCACTGCTGCGGCTCGACTTGCGCCAAACCAGACCCGCGTGACTCCCACTCATGACTTCACCACTCCGTTCCACAGTTATGACTCATCTGCTGAGGCGTACGAGCGTGCAGCCTTCAGGATAAGGGCCTTGGAGGCTGGCAAGCTCAACGCTGCAACCCGTTTGCGCTCCCAAGCGACCCGATACGGTTCAGTGGCGGACTGGCGGTCCCGAAAGAACGCCTCGCCGTGGGTGTCGACGCGCACCCGGTCGGTCGCAGGGTCGTTGTCGAGCCGGATGAGCAGGAACGAACTGCCCATGCCCGGGTAGCCACCCGCGCTGGTCGGCTGGATCTGGATTTCCACGTTCGGCAGGTCGCACATCGCCGCCAAGTAGGTCAACTGCTCATGCATGACCGCCGGGCCACCCACAGGCAGCCGCAGCGCGCACTCGTGGATCACCGCGCGCAACATGGGCGGGTTGGGCTGTGTCAGCGTGTCCTGCCGCCTCTTACGCACGCTCAACAGTTCGCCTACCCTCTCGGCTGGCATGATGTCGCCGTTCGTCTCGAACAAGGCGCGGATGTAGGTCTCGGTCTGAAAGTGCGCCGGGATGAGGTCGATGTGCACCATCAGGATCTCGGTCGCCTCGGTCTCCAACTCCAGCCACGCCCGCGTCTTCACTGACACGAAGGCCGGGAAGGTGCCCTTGTTGCCCCGGCTGCGCTTGGCCAGCTCCAGCAGGCCGTCAAGCTCGCTGGTTGTCAGTTTGTAGGCACTGGCGAGCACCTTCAGTTTGGCGCGGTCGACTGGGGCTTCGCCCTTCTCGATCCGCCCCATGGTCACCGTGCTCACGTCGATCAGGTCGTTGACGTCTTCGATCCGCTTGAAGCCCGCTCTCATGCGGAAACTCCGCAGGGCAGCGCCCAGTTCGCGGCGGTTGCCGCTGACCGTTCGTTTGGTCGCCATCGGGGTGTGAGTCCTCTTTTCGGGTGAATGTTGCAGTTTCAAACTGAAGCCTGACGAAGGCTTGCTAGCCTACTTGTGGCTGATAGTTGCACCGAAGGTACACAGAGAAGGGTCAGGTTGCATGTCCAGCAATGCTTACGAGCTAGTCAGGTGGGACGGTGAGGGCGTGGGAAGCCGGGTGACCACACTGCGAATCACTCGCTTCACCGACTCGACACCGACGGCACTTGCCCAAGGCCTGCGCAAATGGGCAGTAGAACAGCTCCACGAGGCGGGGGCGGCCAACGGCGAGTATACGGCGTACCTCATGCCGGTCGACGCGGAGGGTGACTACGACCGGGACGAGGCGGCGCACGTCGAGGAGATCCTTTGGTTCTACGACCGCGAACATGTGCCGGTAAACACCTGACCAGTGGTTGGTGCGGGGGCCGCCGTCTGCGACGATGCCAGACGACCAAGCAGGGTGTGCGAGGAAACCGGTGCGAGTCCGGTGCGGTCCCGCCACTGTGACCGGGGAGCGCCACTCCCCCGCGTGCCACCGGGGCGTCGCCCTGGGAAGGCCGGAGCGGCGCGGTGATCCGGGAGCCAGGACACTCGGCCCTGCCGGAGACCGACCCGGGCGCGGACCCGGAGTGAGGATCGCGGCGTGCTGCCTTCGCTTACCTTGGCACCGACTGCCCCGGCACCGGCCGCCCCGGCACCGACTGTCCCGGCACCGAACGTCCTGGCACCGGCTGCCCCGACGTCGAACGTCCTGGCGCCGACCGTCCCGGCACCGGCTGCCCCGGCACCGGCCGCCCCGGCACCGGCTGCCCCGCCGCCGAGCGTCCTGGCACCGACCGTCCCGGCACCGGCTGCCCTGGCACCGATTGCCCCGACGTCGGAAACCGGTGACCGCCGATGAACTACCCGTTCTCCGCCGTCGTCGGGCATGACGACCTGCGGCTTTCCCTGCTGCTCAACGCCGTGCATCCCGGGATCGGCGGTGTGCTGGTGCGCGGTGAGAAGGGGACCGCGAAGTCGACGGTCGTGCGTGCTCTCGCGGCGCTGCTGCCTGAGGCCGACGTGGTGGCCGGGTGCCGGTTCTCCTGCGACCCGGCCAGGCCCGACCCGCGCTGCCCGGACGGCCCGCACACCGGGGCCGAGTCCGACACCCGCGCGGCGCGGCTCGTGGAGCTGCCGGTGGGGGCAACCGAGGACCGGCTGATCGGCTCGCTGGACCTGGAACGGGCGCTGACCGAGGGCGTCCGCGCGTATCAACCCGGTCTGCTGGCGGCAGCGCACCGGGGCGTGCTGTACGTGGACGAGGTGAACCTGCTGCACGACCACTTGGTCGACCTGCTGCTCGACGCCGCCGCGATGGGCCGCGCGCACGTCGAGCGGGAGGGCGTGTCGGTGACCCACGCGGCGGCGTTCCTGCTGGTGGGCACAATGAACCCGGAGGAAGGCGAGCTACGCCCGCAGCTGCTCGACCGGTTCGGCCTCACCGTCGAGGTGCGGGCCGCCCGCGACGTCACCACCCGCACCGAGGTCATCCGCCGCAGGCTCGCCTTCGAGGCCGACCCGGCGGGCTTCGCCACCCACTGGTCCAGCGCCGACGCGGAGCTGGCGGCCAAGATCGTCGCCGCCCGTAAGGCCCTCCCCGAGGTCGCCCTCCCCCACTCCGAACTACGCCGCATCGCCGCCGTCTGCGCCGCCTTCGACGTAGACGGCATGCGCGCCGACCTAGTCCTAGCCCGCACCGCAATGGCCCACGCCGCCTGGCGAGGCGCCACCACCGTCGAGGAAATCGACGTAGCCGTCTCCGCCCGCCTAGCCCTCCCCCACCGCAGACGCCGCGACCCCTTCGACCAGCCCGGCATAGAACAGGCCCACCTAGAACAAGCCCTACGCCACGCCGCCCAAGAAGCCAACCAACCCCCAGACCCCGACGACCCCAACGGCGGCGGCTCCCCCAGCCCCCAAACCCCCACCGACCAGGCCCACAACTCTCAGCCCAACTCCCCCAACGCCCCCCACACAGAGCCCACCCTCCCTGGGGGCCATCCCCGATCCAGTCTACCGGGGGGCACCGACGAAAACGGGGCGTCGGATGGGCCTGTGGATAACTCGGCTGTGGATAACCGGGGAGATTCACCGGACGGAGTGAACGGTTCGCTAGGGGCGAACAGCGGGCCGGACAACTGGGGCGCGAACCGCTGGGACGGCGGCTCGGGTGACAGCGGCTGGGATAACCGGCCCTGGGACCAAGACGGCTCAGGCGACGACGGCCAAGGCCCCGGCGGCTGGGGCAAGAACGGCCAGAGCACCAGCGGCTGGGGCAACCGCGGCCGGGGCGACGGCACCGGAGGCGCGGGCGCCGATGGCGAGGGTCCGGGCGGCGCGGGCGAAAATGGCGCGGGCGGCGATGGCCGAGGACCTAGCGGCCTGGGCTCCGGGAATCCGGCCGAAGGCAGGTCCGTCGCGCCGGATGAGGCGTTTCGGGCGCGGGTGTTGGAGATCGACGGGGTGGGCGAAGGGGCTCCGGGCAGGCGGTCGCGGTCGCGCGGTGGGGCGGGGCGGGCGTTGCGCTCGTCGGCGACGCAGGGGTCCGGGGTGCATCTGGTCGGCACGCTGATCGCGGCGGCGCCGTTCCAGCGCGACCGGGGCCGCAGCGGGCCGGGGCTGCTGGTGCGGGCCGGCGACGTGCGGCACGCGGTGCGGGAGGGCCGGGAGTCGAACCTGGTGCTGTTCGTGGTCGACGCGTCCGGGTCCATGGCCGCGCGCAAGCGGATGTCGGCGGTGACCGGCGCGGTGATCTCCCTGCTGCGCGACGCCTACCAGCGGCGGGACAAGGTGGGCCTGGTGACGTTCCGCGGCGCGGAATCGGAGCTGGCGCTGCCGCCGACGTCCTCGGTCGAGGCGGCCGTGGCCCGGTTGCGGAACCTGCGGACCGGCGGCCGCACGCCACTGGCCGACGGGCTCATGCGCGCCCGCAAAACCCTGGCCACCGAACGCCTGCGCGACCCACGCAGGCGCGCGCTACTGGTTGTCGTCACCGATGGCCGCGCCACGGTTCCGTTGTCCCGCAACGGAAGCAACCCTGTCCACGATTCCCTCCGCGCGGCGGCGCTGCTCGCGGGCGACGGCATCGCCAGTGTGGTGGTCGACTGCGAGAGCGGTCCCGTCCGCCTCGGCTTGGCGAACACGCTCGCCGTCGCGCTGCGCGGAACCGGTCTGCGCCTGGAAGAACTGTCCGCCGACTCGGTCGCGGGTGTCGTCCGCGCCGCCCGCGCCGCATAAGGATTCGCCATGCCTCAAGGAAAACCGGCCGTCGTCCCACAGGACGGCCTCACTACCCGCCAGCGGCGCAATCGCCCCTTGGTCGTGGTCCACACTGGCGAGATGAAGGGCAAGTCGACCGCCGCGTTCGGCTTGGCGCTGCGCGGCTGGAACCAGGGCTGGTCGATTGGCGTGTTCCAGTTCGTGAAGTCCGCGAAGTGGCGCGTCGGTGAAGAATCCGCCTTCCTGGCCTTGGGGCGGCTGCACGACCAAACCGGCGAAGGCGGCCCGGTCGAGTGGCACAAAATGGGCGCGGGCTGGTCCTGGTCCCGCAAGTCGGGCACCGAGGACGACCACGCCGAAGCCGCCCGCGAGGGCTGGGCGGAAATCTCCCGCCGAATAGCCGACGAGCGCCACGACCTCTATGTCCTGGACGAGTTCACCTATCCCCTCAAGTGGGGTTGGATCGACACCGAAGACGTGATCACCACTCTCGCCAACCGTCCGGGCCACCAGCACGTCGTCATCACCGGCCGGGACGCCCCACAGTCCCTTGTGGACGCGGCGGACCTGGTGACCCACATGACCAAGGTGAAGCACCCGATGGACGCGGGCCACAAGGGCCAAAAGGGCATCGAGTGGTAGCCAGATTAGTCGTCGCCGCACCAGGTTCAGGCAGCGGAAAGACGACGGTGGCCACCGGCCTCATGGCGGCCCTGCGCCGCCAGGGCCACCAAGTGGCCCCCTTCAAGGTCGGCCCGGACTACATCGACCCCGGCTACCACACCCTCGCCGCCGGACGCCCCGGCCGAAACCTGGACCCGGTCCTGGTCGGAGAACACCGAATAGCCCCGCTGTTCCGCCACGGCGCACGCGGCGCGGACACCGCCATCATCGAAGGTGTCATGGGCCTGTTCGACGGCAGAATCGGCCACCAGGTGAACACGGGCGGCTTCGGCTCAACCGCGCACGTGGCCGAACTGATCGATGCCCCGGTCCTGCTGGTGGTCGACACCCGAGGCCAAAGCACCAGCCTGGCGGCCCTGCTGCACGGTTTCCGCTCCTACCGCCCAGGCGTGCGCCTGGCTGGCGTGGTCCTCAACCAGGTCGGCTCGGACCGCCACGAGCAGGTCCTCCGGGAGGCCTGCGCCGACGTCGGCCTCCCGGTCCTGGGCTCGGTCCGACGCGCGGCCGAGGTGGACGTCCCCTCCCGCCACCTGGGCCTGATCCCCGCAGCCGAACACGGCACCCCGGCAATACGCGCCGTGGAAGCAATGGCGGACCTGATGTCCACCTCAGTCGACTTGGCGGCTGTGATCCGAATCGCCCGGTCAGCCCCCGCCTTCAACGGTCCACAATGGAACCCCGAAGGCGAGGTAGCCCCCACAGCGGGACGACCCGTGATCGCGGTAGCAGGCGGCCCCGCATTCACCTTCGGCTACGCCGAACACACCGAACTACTCCGCGCGGCAGGCGCGGAAGTCGCCATCGTCGACCCAATCCGCGACAACCACCTCCCCGAAGGCACAGCAGGCTTAGTGCTGCCAGGAGGTTTCCCCGAGGCCCACGCGGAAGCCCTGTCCACCAACGAACCCCTGCGGAACGAGGTGGCCGCACTAGCCCGCTCCGGCGCTCCCGTGCACGCCGAATGCGGCGGACTGCTCTACCTGGTGACCAAACTGGACGGCCACCCCATGTGCGGCGTACTAGACGCCGAAGCAGCAATGACTCCACGCCTCCTACTCGGCTACCGAGACGCGGTAGCAGCCACCACCTCCCCGTTGCACCCAGAGGGAACCCGAGTCTCCGGCCACGAGTTCCACCGCACCCACACCCTCCCCACCCACGGAACCCCCCCAGCCTGGCTCTGGCGCGACCACGATGGCACCACCCGCCGCGAGGGCTTCATCCAAGGCAACCTGCACGCGTCCTATCTACACACCCACCCCGCCGGAAACCCCACGGCCATCCAGGACTTCACTACAGCCTGCACGAAAACGCCCTAGAGATCCGACCCACACCCGCCACCCGCCATCAACTCGACGGGTTGGGACAGCGCACCCGCCCACTCGCCAGACAGCACCCAACGCTGCCAGGTGCTCGATGGGGTGGAGTGGTTTCTTCGGGGGAGAAGGAAGATCGCTAAGCTGGCTCCGCACGTGTGAGGCCGAAGGCATCCCAC
>NZ_JBVJIN010000027.1:0-94867 GCF_055586285.1 Actinokineospora sp. NPDC051303 | reverse complement strand
CCTTCGGCCCCACGACCACGGCAAGTTTAGGGATCTTCCTTCTCCCCCAAAGAAACCACTCCACCCCATCGAGCACCTGGCAGGGTTCGTGCGGCCTGGCAGGGAGGTGGTTAGGTCCGGGGGCGGCTTCGTTGAGGGTGGGTTCGCTGCTCGTTCCGCACCATTGAGCCCCTGGCGAGTCCGGGTTCAGCCTGGCGGGGGTGGGTTCGCTGCTCCACTCATCGAGCACCTGGCGAGCGTAGGTTCAACCTGGCAGAAACGCGGGTGGCAGGAACGCGGGGCCAGCAGAGGGCCGGTCCAACAGAAGGGCGGCCTGGCAGCAACAGGGCGACTGACAGGAAGGTCGGGCTGGCAGGCTGGCCCCCACAAAGGCCACTCAACCACCGCCCCAACCACATCCGCGACAGCTCTTGTTTTGCCTCTTGTTTTGCCGCCCCACAGCCCCACAACAAAGCCCCACCCACCCTGGGGGCTGACCCCGCTCCAGTCTATCGGACCAGGCCGACAAAACAGGCGAGAACGATCTTGCCTGTGGATAACTTGGCCACGGGGTGCCTGCTGCCAATTTGCGCAGGTCGGCGGACGAAAAGTGGCTTCGAGGGGTGGATCAGGGAAGCCGCAGCAGTGGGAGGAGGGGGGACAGGTCCGCCCGGGCTCCTGAAGCGTTGACCTGGCCGTTTTCCACCGCGTCGGTCCAGGTGAGTCTGCCTGTTGCCAGTTCCAGCCAGGTTCGTGGGTCGGTTTCCACGACGTTGGGTGGGGTGCCTCGGGTGTGGCGAGGGCCTGCCACGCACTGCACGGCCGCGAAGGGGGGCACGCGTACCTCGACCGTGTGGCCGGGGGCGTCTTGTTCCAGGGTGCGCAGGGTGAGGCGGACAGCTGCCGCCAGGTCGGTGCGGGGTGGTTGGTCGCCGCCGTTGAGCCAGGGGAGGACTGCGGTGACCGAGGCGCGCAGGGCGGTGGGGTCTATGGGTTTGCGGCTCACGGGGTGACGTCGGTCAGGACCTCGTCCACGTGGTGGGTGAGGCGGCGGTGGTCCGCGGGGGAGATGGTGGTCCACAGGGTGCCGTCGGGGGCTGCTCTGCGGATTTGGAGGTAGCGGCCCTGGTCGGTGTCGAAGTAGGAGACCACCCGGTCGGCGCGTTGTCTGCGGCCGAGGCGGTCGCGGGCGGCGGCGCCGAAGTTGCCGGTGCCGTGCACGTCGGTGATCATCTCGGTGAGGGCGGTGGCGTCGTCCGGACGGACGCCGCGGGACAGTAGGGCGGCTTCGAAGGCTTTTTGGGTGCCTTGGGCGGCGTTGGCGGCGGCCTCGAAATCCTCGGTGCGCAGGGTCACCGACTGGCCGGGTCCGGCTTGCAGCGCGGGCAGTTCGCCGACCGCGGCCGAGGCCAGGCTGGAAGGGGACGTGCGCCGCAGGGTGATCGTGTCGCCGGTCAGGACGGTCAAGGCACCGTCATTGTCGCCCAGGGAGCAGGCGAGCAGCCGCACCGCGTGGCCGGTCCACAGCCTGCCGTCGACCTCGCGGTCGGGGCGGGCGAGCAGGGTGAACAGGTGCTCGATCTCGGGGTGGATGTCGACCTTGCGGCCGAGGCCGCGCGCGTCCAGGCCCGCCCAGACGCGTTCTTCCAGCGCGGCCCGTTCCTCGTAGGTCTTTCCGGGCGAGGGCACCTTGACCACCAGCGGCATCGTCCCCGGCCCCAGGTGCTCCCACAGCACGTCGAATTCGAGGGCGGAGAGCGAGATCGGCTCGCTCTCCACCTCGACCGCTCCGAACGGCATCACGTGTCGCTACCGCCGAGGACGGCCTGCGAGACAGTGCGGTCGTCGCCGTAGAGGTCCTCGGTTTCGACCAGGTAGGTGGCGGACTCGTAGTTGTCGTCGTCCTCGTCGGCCGCGCCGCGCCCGCCAGCGCCCAAGGGGCCGCCGATCCCGCCTCGGCCCGGTTGCGCGCCAGCGGCGTTGCGGCCGCCGAGGGTGGTTTCGCCGCCAGCGCCGCCGAACGCGCCAGCGCCCGCCATGCCGCCGCGGCCGATCTGCGAGCCCTGCCGGGTGCTGTCCGCGCCCAGCCCGCCCGCGGCGCCCGCGCCGGACCCGACGCCGCCCTTGGCGCCGCTGCCTGCGCCGCCGCTGAGACCTTGCGCGCTGTTGACACCGCCGACCGGCACGCCGCCCGGGGTGAACTGGCCGCCGGACCCCGTCGGCAGCGCCGGGTTAAACGATGTGTTGAACATCGCGACCGTCGGCCGCGACGGTTGCGCGCCGCCGCTCGGCTGGGTGAACCCGGCGGGCATGGTCGCCGACGACGGCGGCACGTACCCGGACGGGGTCGTGGTCGAGCCCGAGATCGACGGCGGCGTGAACGAGCCGTGCTGTCCGTTCGCGACCAGCGGGGTGAACTGCGCGCCACCCGAGGGCGGCGCGGCCTGGGCGGGCGCGAACGCCGCGGCGGACGTGCCGGACCCGGTGCTCGGGTTCGTGAAGTCGGCGCCGAACGTGCCGACGGCGTAGCCGGTGCCGCCGGAGGGGGCCGGGGTGGCGATCACGACGTCCGGCGGCGGGACGAAGGTGCCGAGCGTGTTGGTGTTGAACTGGCTGCTCGACTGGTAGGACTCCATGGTGTCCACGGCCTTCTGAGAGGCCGCGTCCTGCTGGGCCTCCTGCGCCTCGTGGTCCTGGGCCTGCCCGGCGACCGCGGCGGCCGGGCCCGCGTCCCCGGTGAGCAGCGCGGCGCCCGCGGTGATCATCTGCCAGCCGGACGGCTTGGGCGTGGTCACCTCGACCGGCTCGGGCATCTCGGCGCGCGCCCGGGCGATCATGTCCGCCTGGTATTCGGTGGAGGCGCGCATGCCGGTGGCTCCGGACTGCGCGTCGCTGGCCCACGCCTGCAACGGGGTGAGACCGGCGTGGGCCTGGTCGGCCGCGCCGCCTTCCCAGGTGGCCTGCATGGTGCTGAGCTTGGTGTTGAGGTCGGCGTCGATCTCGGCCAGTTCGGCGGCGAGCGCCTCCCAGTACGCGGTCTGCGGGGTCGACGCGGCCGGGCCGGGACCACCGTTGATCATCGCGTGCAGTGTCGGGTGGTCATACCCGCGCCACCGGTGCATTGCCATTCGGATCACCCTCGGTTGTCGCTGGTCGGCCTAGGCCGGGTGGATCTTGCCCCACATGAGGTGGTTGGTGCCCTCGGTGCGCAGGTAGCCCTCCTGGGCGGTCTCCAGCGCCTCGATGGCCTTGCCCAACTGCTCCTGGTAGCCGCGCAGGCAGGCGATGGCCGAGTCCTCGGCGCCGCTGTTGGTGCGCTGCACGAACTCGGTCGCGGTCTCGCCGCTCACCGGGTCGTCGGCCCATCGGGGCACTTCCAGCCCGTCGAGCGCCCGGACCTTCTCCGACACGCGGTCATACGCCTCACGGAAAGCGGCAAGCGCCCCCGGAATCGCGGACGGCTCGATCCGCAGCGTCTGCGTCCCGGCGAAGGCTGGTTCCACAGGTGGGACCGAACCCCCGCCGCCATCGGCTAGAAACACCGTAGCTCTCCCCTGGTCCTGTGCGTTTGCGACGACTGTAGCTCTGATGTCCGGCGCGGCGGAATGGTTCCCGCCACGTCATGACCATCAACTCCACCCGATTCCCGAACATGATCACAACGCGCACGCCCGGGAACCGTGTGGTGACCTACCGTAGCGGGAACCTACGATAACGGGAACCCAACCTCGGTCAGGGAGCCGTATTCATGGAGCAGCCGGAGATCACCCTCGACATGCGGGCGAGCGCGCTGTCGAACCCCAACAGCTGGCTTTATGTCATCGACCCCGCCTTCGCCCCGGACGAGGACGTGCCCCCGTGGGGCCTGGTCGGCGCTTACCCGGTGGACGCCCAGGGACAGATCGGCGACCGCTTCCGCCCCAACCTCGACTACCGCCCTTCCCCGACGGCCCTGCGGATGCCACCGCCCGCGAACCGCCTGGAAAAGATCATCCAATTGATCCACACCCGACACCGCCCGCAAGCGGCTCTGCTCCCGGTTTTGCTGGACTCACCCCTGCTCGTCTACGCCGCGACCCCCGTTGACGAGACCATCACCGGATTCCCGAACAGCGAAGGCAAGATCCTCATTCCGGCCTGCACCTCCACCACCCACATCCCGCGGTCCTGGCCCGCTTGGCGCGAGATCCACGGCCGTGACCTGGCCGCCCGACTCGACGGCCACCCCCTGGTCCTCAACCCGGACGGCCCGATCACCGCCCTGATCCCCGCGGCGCGCCTCGGGTCGAGATCCTTCGCCAGGTGACCCGGCAGGGGGATATCCACGGCGCCGTCCACAAAGCCCGCCCGCGCGTGTCGATCAAAGCGCGGTCGACAATCCAGCCCTCACCGCTCCAGCCAGCGCTCGATCTCCTCCGGCGGACCGGGCTTGGCGAACAGCCACCCCTGGGCGCTGTCACACCCGAACTCCCGCAACCGCTCCGCCTGCTCCGGGTCCTCCACCCCTTCTGCGATGACCTCGTGCCCCAGCGCGTGCGAGAGCGCGATCAAGGTGGTGACGATCTGCGCGTCAGCCGGGTCGGCGGCGGGCGAGTTCCGCAATCCCTCCATGAACGATCCGGCGAGCTTGATCGCGTGGACCGGCAAATGCCGCAGATAGGCCAGATTGGAGTACCCGGTCCCGAAGTCGTCGATGGCGATCCGCACCCCCAGATCCGACAACTCGCGCAATGTGCGCAGCGGCCCCCCGGTAGTCCCCATGATCGCGCTCTCGGTCAGTTCCAACTGGATGGCCGACGAAGGCAGATTGGCCGCCCGCAAGATAGTCGTGACATCCGCGACCAGTGTCGGCTCCTCGGTCTGCCGAGCTGCGAGATTCACACTCACCATCGGCGCGTGGGCGCCATAAATATCGTGCCACCGGCGGGCCTGCCGGGCGGCCTCCCGAAGCACCCACAATCCCAACGGCACGATCAGCCCGGTTTCCTCGGCCAGCCCGATGAACTGGTCCGGCCCGAGCCTGCCGAACTCCGGATGCGCCCACCGCACCAAGGCCTCGACGCCGACCAGCTTTCCGTCGCCGAGCCGGACGATCGGCTGATAGTCCACATAGAACTCTTCGCTCTCCACCGCCGCGGGCATTCGAGCGGACAGGGTGAACCGGGCGACTTCGCGCGCGTTGCGCTCGGGGTCGTAGCCCGCCCACCGGTTCTTGCCGTCGGCCTTGGCCCAGTACAGCGTGACGTCGGCGTCCCGCATGGTCTCGGCCGGGGTCGCGGTCACGACCGCGCGCTCGACCAGGCCGATGCTCGCCGACACCGCGAGCCGGTGCCCGCCGATGGGAACCGGTTCGGCCAGCGCCGCGAGTATCCGCTCGGCCAACGCCACGAGGTCGGCCCGGCCGGTGCTGTTCTCGACCAGGACCACGAACTCGTCGCCGCCCAACCGCGCCACCATCCGGTCCGGCGCGGTGACCAGAGCGTCGAGCCGAGCGGCGACGGCGACCAGGAGATCGTCCCCGATGTCGTGTCCAAGGCTGTCGTTGATGACCTTGAAGCCGTCGAGGTCGAGATAGCAGACGCCGACCCGGTTGTCGCCGCCGCGGGCGAAGGCGGCGTTGAGCCGCTCGGTGAACAGCGCCCGGTTGCCCAGCCCGGTGAGCGGATCATGGTTGGCCTGGTGCCGCAGCCGCTCCTCCAGCAGGTGCCGCTCGGTGATGTCCTCCAGCATCCCCACCAGAAACTGCGGCGTGCCGGTCTCGTCGCGCACGAGGGACACCGACAGGTTCGTCCACAGCGGCGTGCCGTCCGCGCGGCGCAGCATCCGTTCCATTCGGTAGTGGTCGCGTTGGCCCGCGCTCATCTCGGCGAGGGGCCGCTGCATCACCGCGGGCTCGTCCGGGAAACGCAGCTCGGAGACGTGCATGCCGCGCATCCCCTCGACCGAGTAGCCGAGCATGGCCGCCATGGCCGCGTTGACTTCCAGCAGTTTGCCCTGCGCGTCGGAGATGCCGATTCCGACCGCGGCCTGGCTGAACATGGCGCGGAACCGGGCCTCGCTCGCCATCAGGGCGGCCTCGGCGCCTCGGCGGGCCTCCAGGGCGGCGCGACGAATGGACTCCTGGTCGCGGAAGATCGTGTCGCGCATGGCGGAAGCGAAGCCGTTGGCGAACGCGGCCTGGACCGCGGGCAGCCTGCGGCGGGCGGTCTCGGCGTCCTCGACGCCGACTTCGCGGAGCAGATCCTCGCCAATCACCCGCAGGGAGGAGGCGAGGGTGCGGGCTCCGGTCAGGCGCAGCCCGACGATGGCCGAGCCGACCCCCTCGACGGGCTCCGGGTCGAAGCGCTCCGCGCGCAGCGCGGCCAGCAGGACACCGGTGTATCCGCGCACTCGGTCGACCAGGCCGCGGTGGTCCATCGCCACGTAGCCGGTCTCGGCGAGCGCGGTCGCCCACATCCGCGCGAACGCGTCGGGTCCGCCCACCAGTCTCCTTCCCGAGGGGTTCAAGCAAAGTTTCGCCTGTTCACGGCCAGGTAGCCACCCCGGAGTCGAGTTTGTGGCCCGGTGCGGCCTCTGTTGACAGGGCGGAGCGGGCCTGGCATCCCAGGTGCACGGGCTAAATGATCTTTTGGGGAAAATTTTCCAGGCCGGGGAAGCTCATCCCCCCTGCTCACCCCAGTTATAGTGATAAATTCACGCAAAGACGTGACAAATGGATAGTTATCCCATCACACTTGATGGGCGGCCTGCTCCCCCTGTTCGGCGGGTCGACGTGAGGGCACTCGGGAAAGGGCGACCAATGAAGTCCTCTATCCACGGCGTGAGACGGCTTCTGACCACGACGATGACCGCCTCCGCCTTGCTCATCGGCCTCACCGCCCCGGCGACCGCCGCGCCGGGCCACGCGGCCGACCGCGCGACCCAGACCGACCACGCGATGGGATCGCAGATCCGCAAGCACGAAGGCGATCCCACCGCGGGCGACCAGGCCGCGTCCGCCGGATCCGACGTCGGCGTGCTGGCCACCGTGTCGGGCATCGATGTGTCCGGCCACCAGGGCAACGTCAACTGGGCTTACTACTGGGGCCAGGGTAAGCGGTTCGCGTACGTCAAGGCCACCGAAGGCACCGGTTTCAAGAACCCCTATTTCACGCAGCAGTACAACGGCTCTTACAACGTGGGCATGATCCGCGGCGCGTACCACTTCGCGTTGCCCGATCGATCCAGTGGCGCGGCGCAGGCGAATTACTTCGTCGACAACGGCGGCGGCTGGTCGCGGGACGGCAAGACGCTGCCCGGCGTGGCCGACTTAGAGTACAACCCGTACGGCTCGACCTGTTACGGAAAGTCGCAGGCGTCGATGGCGGCGTGGATTCGGGACTTCGCCAACACTTACAAAGCGCGCACGAGCCGCGACGCGGTGTTCTACACCAGCACGAGCTGGTGGTCGCAGTGCGTGGGCACGGCGCAGGCGTTCGCGAGCACCAACCCACTGTGGATCGCCCGCTACAGCTCCAGTGTGGGCACCCTGCCCTACAACTGGTCATATTGGACGTTCTGGCAGTACACCTCGTCCCCGATCGACCAGAACTACTTCAACGGCGCCTACGATCGGCTGCAAGTGCTGGCCAACGGGTGACTCCTACCGCACCGGGGATCCAGGGGTTCCCGGTGCAGTAGTTTCCGCCCGTGAGCACCGCTTTCCTGATCGTGGGTATGGTCGCCCTGACCGCGAGCCTGGCCGTCTTCTCCGTCTCGGCCCGACGGGCCAAGCGCGGCGTGGACGGGTGGTGGCTGCTCGGCACGGTGCTCGTCGCGGCCGGGCTACTGGCGTTGGTCAGCGGCTGGCTGCTCACCGAGCCCAACCCGAACCGCGGCGAAGCCCTCAAGACCGGCGGCCTCGCCGCTGGCTCGGTCGTCGCGCTCTACGCGCTGTGGCTCAACGACCGCAGACGGCGCGTGGACGAGGAGCGCCAGGACGTCGAGCGGCGCAGGCAGGACTTGGAGTCGGCGCGCGCCGAACACGACCGCGAACGCGTCGCCGACGAGCGGTTCGCCCGTGCCGTCGAGCTGCTGGGCAGCGACGCTGACCAAGTTCGGGTAGGCGCGCTGCACGCGCTTGCCGGTCTCGCACGCAACCGGCCTTACTACACGCAGACAGTCCTGGACGTGTTCTGCTCTTATCTGCGTAGGCCGTTTGACCGGTCCGCGTTGGACGAGCACGAACTCCAGGTGCGCAGGACCGCGCAACGGCTCATCGCCGACCTGCTGCCGCCGCCGGACTCCGACCTGCGCTACGACCTCGACCTGACCGGCGCCGATCTGGAGTACTTCGACCTCGGCCGACGCGCTGTCGGCACGCTGGTCATGCGGCACACCATGCTGCACAGCTCGAACGCGCTGTCGCGCATGCAGGTGTGGGGAGACGCCTGGTTCACCGGCTCGGTCAACCACGGCAACCTCTATCTCCACGACTCGACATTTCACCGCAAGGCGTGGTTTAGCGGCTTCATCTCCCGCGGCCCCGCGCTGTTCTCCGGAACCCGGTTCCACGGCCCGACGAAGTTCGCGGGCGCCCGATTCCTGGACCGGCTCGACCTCTCCGGGGAACCGAACGCCACGCGCGTCCGTCCATAGCTGCCGTAAGGTTCCGTGACGGCCTCTGGGGGTGGACATGGCGTTCTACGGTGATCCGGACGAGCTGGACCGACTCGCCGGTCAGATCGAGCAGCGCGCCGACGAGGTGCGCAAGCACGGCGCGGACATGGACACGCAGGCGGGCGCGATGCGCTGGAAGTCCATCGCCGCCGACCGCTGCCGCGAGTCCGTCGCCGGTGACCGCAAGTCCCTCGACGGCACGGCGGACAAGCTCGACGCGGCCGCCGCGATCCTGCGTCGGCACGCCCAGCAGGTGCGGGAGCTGATCGCGGCGATCAAGCGCATCGCCGAGACGGTCGTGAACTGGTTCAACGGCGCCATCGACCGGTTCAACAAGGCGGTGGAGAGCTTCAAGAACGCCGTGGCCGACATGGCCGACGCGGTCGGCGACGCCCTCGGCTTCGGCGGCGACGAGCCCCAGCCGCCCCGGCCGCCGTGGGAGGGCTGGAAGTACCAGCCGGACAACCTGCCCCCGCCCGGCGACAAGCAGTGGCTGGAAGTCGGCGAGTTCATGCGGGCGCAGGGGGTCGCGTGATGGCGCCGCCGACCCCGGCGCCCGCGGCGCACCGGCTGACTTTGACCGCCCCGGAATACGCTTTTCTCTTGGACAAGACCGGCGTGACCATGCCGCCGGACTGGCAGCCCGCCCCGGACATCGCGGATGAGAGCGGCCTAGTCGACAAGGGAGTCCTGCGCGGCTCCGGCGACCTGCTCACCGTCCACCCGTCAATCGAGGCGAATCTCCGGGTCCTCGCCGGACCGCAGATCATGATCGACACCACCGCGACCATCGGCGCGCGCGGCTCCCGCAGCGTGCACGCCGTCGCGGGCCGGGTCGGCGCGTCGCTGTTCGCGCTGCCGGACGCGGCCGTCGAGCTGTCCATGTTCGCCGCGGTCGACCTCGGCCGCGAACTGGTGCGGGCCGTGCCCGCCGAGGAGACCGGCATCGGCTCCGCGCTGGACGCCGCCGACGAGGCCGAGCCGCTGCGCGGGCGCATCCCGCTGGCCGCCCTGCACGAACTGGGCGTCGCCGACCTGCTGCGCCCCGCCGACCCCGGGGCCCCCGCGCACGTGCTGGCCGAGTTGAAGCTGCCCCCGGCGGAGGCCGAGTTCGCCGTCGCGGTCGTGCGCCGCACCGACGGCGTGCTCCGCGCCCTGGTCACCGCCCTGGCGGGCGGCGGGGTCCGCACCGCCCAGCTCACCTGGCTGCACAGCGACACCGGCTGGGTCGGCGTCGCGCCCGCCCCGACCGGCGCGGACCGCGAGCTGGTCGACCTCGAACCCGTCGACCGATCCGATCTCGGGGTCTGGCTGGCCCCCTTCGTGGCGGAGGCGCTGACGTGACCGGCCCAGGAGTGTCCAACATCAGCGTCACCGGCGGCGCGGGCGGCAGCGAGGCGTACTACGAGGACCTCGCCGCCCTCGGCGACCTCACCGACGACGTGGCGGGCTCCACCCTCACCATCGCCGTGACCAGCCACAAGTACCTGGCCGACCCGGACGTGCTGGCCTCCGCGCTGCTCAACCCCGGCGGCGTCGCCCAGTTCGAGGGCGCGATGCTCGGCGCCCTCGACGGCCCCAGCGGCCTCACCGCGACCTCGGCCGCGATCGGCGTGCGCGGCCTGACCCTGCAGGCGACCAACCAGGCGTACCAACTGGTCGACGACCTCAACGCCAAGGCCCTGGAGGCGTCCCGCTGGCTCGCGGGCGCGGGCGTCGTCGGCATGCCCGGCCTCGCCGTGGCAGGCGCGGGCGCCATCGCCACCGACGTCTACCTCAACTACGACGGCGACTGGCAGAAGTGGCTGGTCGACCACCCCGGCATGATCGACACCATCCTCGGCATGTCCCCCGGCGCCCTCAGCGCCCTCGGCCTGCCCACCGACCTCGCCACCCTCACCGAACTCATCGCCGCCGCCTACCCCGACGGCGACCCGAAGCTCACCGATCTCGGGCGGGACGACAGCGCCATCGCCAACGATCCGCCGGACGGTCTCGGCGAGCTGCTGAACGGTTTGGACCACCGCAACGGCACCGACGCCAACCTCGACATTCGCAAGGTCACCCAGCCCGACGGCACCGTCGCCTACATCGTGGACATCCCCGGCACCAAGGTGTGGAACCTGCCCGGCGACGACCAGGGCAGCGCCAACGACTTCGGCACCAACATCGACGGCATCGCGGGCAATCCCACCGTCCTGCAGGAAGGCATCCAGCAGGCGCTCGCCGACGCGGGCGTGCCCAAGGACGCGCCGATCATGCTCGTCGGGCACAGCCAGGGCGGCATCGTCGCGGCGCGCACGGCTGGACCGCTGGTGGACGACGGCTACAACGTGACCCATGTGGTGACGGCGGGTTCGCCGGTGGGCGGGGTCGACATCCCCGACAGCGTGCAGATGCTGTCGCTGGAGAACAGCGGCGACATCGTGCCGCACCTCGACGCGGCGGATAACCCGCCGAGCGACAACCGCACCACGGTCACCTTCGACAATCAGACCGGGACGATCGGCGGGAACCACCAGATCAACGGCAACTACACCGACGCGGCGACCGCGCTCGACTCCAGCACCGACCCGTCCGTCCAGCGGTTCCGGGAAAGCGCGGGAGTGTTCTTCGGCGGCAAGGAAGTCGACACGCATCAGTACAAAGTGGAGCGACAGCCGTGAGGACGGTCGTGGCGCTGGTCGCCGTGGGCATGCTCGCGGCGGGCTGCGCGGAATCCAAGCAGGTTCCCGTTTCCGCGGACTTCACCACCACGGTGACCAGCCTGCTCGGCGCGGTCGACGGGTCAGCGCGACCCACGTTCGACGCGTTGACCTGCGGAAGCGTGTTCGACGCTCAGGGAAACAATCTGGTCGCGATGTGGGCCGACGCCACGGTGCGCGACGTGTCCTCGGCGGAACTGCGGGCGGCGGGCGTCAAAGCCGGGTGGCAGCCGCAGGTCGCCGAGGGTTTCGACCTGGTGCTGATCGGGCCGCACGACGTGCGGTTCGCCCTCAAGGGCGACAAGGTGCGCGCGGAACTGGCGAAGTGCTCGATCTCCGGGCGACACCAGGAACTGGCGATCGACCTGCGTCCCGATCTCACCACCGAGCAGGCGCAGGCGATGTCGCCGGGGTTCGCCGCCGCGGCCCGCGCGGCCAAGGGGATCGCGGAGATCGCGGGCGAACCCGTTGACCCCAAGAAGTTTCCCGCCTCCGGCAAGCTCGCGGACGCGCCCGAGGTGTCGCTGACGACCTGCGGTGACGGCGCGGGCGCCCGGGGGGCGAGCTGGTATGCCTCAACGCGGCAAGCCATCACCGCCGCGCCCGATCTCAAGCAGCGCGCCCTCGACTACCTCGGTCCGGAGTGGACAGTGGACCCACGGGAGGGGCAGCCGGACTATCTGGCCGCGAGCAGGCCAGCGGACCAGGTCGAACTCACTGTCTCCCTGCGCACACCCAAGAACGCGGGCGCGGAAATGGAGTTGGTCGCCGAGGGGAAGTGCGTGCCGGTCGCGGGGCCGTGACGCACGGCCCCGCGACTGACAAGATCAGCCGAACAGGGCGGGCAGGGTGCCTTCCCACGCCTCGCGCAGTTCCGCGAGGGGCAGGTCGCCGATGTCCTGGATTTCCAACGACTTCGACTCCGGGTCCACCACGCCGGTGCGCCGCCAGGGGAGGCCGCGGGCGGTACACATCTCGGTGAAGCGCAGTTCCTCCGAGCGCGGAACCGCCACCAGGACCCGGCCAGCGGACTCGCTGAACAGCTGCACGAACGGGTCCTGATCGGGGTCTAGGAAGACGCGGGCGCCGACCTCGCCGATGAGACAGGTCTCCACCAGGGTCTGCGCGAGACCGCCGTCGGACAGGTCGTGCGCCGCGGACACCATGCCGTCGCGGGAACCGGCGAGCAGGATGTCCGCCAACAGCTTCTCGCGGGCCAAGTCCACCTTCGGCGGGGTGCCGCCGAGGTGGCCGTGCACGACGTGCGCCCACTCGGAACCGCCGAACTCGTCGCGGGTCTCGCCGAGCAGCAGCAGACTTTCCCCTGCCTCAGCGCCGATCCCGGTGGGGATGCGGCGGCGGACGTCATCGATGACGCCGAGCACGCCGACGACCGGGGTCGGCAGGATCGCCGTGCTGCCGGTCTGGTTGTAGAAGCTCACGTTGCCGCCGGTGACCGGGATGCCCAGCTCCTTGCAGCCCTCGGCGAGGCCGCGCACGGCCTGCTCGAACTGCCACATCACCGCCGGGTCCTCGGGCGAGCCGAAGTTGAGGCAGTTGGTGACCGCGAGCGGCGTCGCGCCGGACACGGCCACGTTGCGGTACGCCTCGGCCAGCGCGAGCTGCGTGCCGGTGTACGGGTCGAGCTTGACGAAACGGCCGTTGCAGTCGGTGGCCAGGGCCACGCCGCGGCCGGTCACCTCGTCCACGCGGATCATGCCCGCGTCGGCGGGCTGGGCCAAAACGGTGCCGCCCCGCACGTACCGGTCGTACTGCTCGGTGACCCAGCGGCGGGACGCCAGGTTCGGCGACGCGGCCATGCGCAGGATCTCCGCCCGCAGCTCGTCCGGAGTGGACGGTCGAGCCAGGCTTTCCGGGCCGTTGGCGACCAACGCGTCCTGATCGGCCGGGCGGGCGATCGGGCGCTCGTACATCGGGCCCTCGTGGGCGACGGTGCGCGGCGGCACGTCGACCACGGTCTCACCGTGCCAGGTGATCACCAGCCGGTCGCCGTCGGTGACCTCGCCGATCTCGGTGGCGATGACGTCCCACTTGGCGCACACCCGCATAAAAGCGTCCACATCGGACGGTTTCACGACCGCGCACATCCGCTCCTGCGACTCGCTGGAGAGGACTTCGGCTGGCGTCATTCCGGTGGCGCGCAACGGAACCCGGTCGAGTTCGACGCGCATTCCGCCGTCGCCAGCACTGGCCAGCTCACTGGTCGCGCACGACAGGCCCGCGCCGCCGAGGTCCTGGATGCCGACCACGATGCCCTCGCGGAACAGCTCCAAGCAGCACTCGATGAGCACCTTCTCGGTGAACGGGTCGCCGACCTGAACCGCGGGAAGCTTTTTACGCCCGGTGCCGCCCTCGTCGCCGGAGAAGGTCTCGCTGGCCAGCACGGACACGCCGCCGATGCCGTCGAGACCGGTGCGGGCGCCGAACAGGATCACCTTGTTGCCGGTGCCGGACGCGTGCGCCAGGTGCAGGTCCTCGACCCGCATCGCGCCGACGCACAGCGCGTTCACCAACGGGTTCCCCTGGTACGACGGGTCGAACACGACCTCGCCGCCGATGTTGGGCAGGCCAAGGCAGTTGCCGTATCCGCCGACGCCCGCGACGACCCCGGGCAGCACCCGGCGGGTGTCGGGGTGGTCGGGGGCGCCGAAGCGCAGCGGGTCCATCACGGCCAGCGGGCGCGCGCCCATCGCCATGATGTCGCGCACGATGCCGCCGACACCGGTCGCCGCGCCCTGGTAAG
Source organism: Actinokineospora sp. NPDC051303 (assembly GCF_055586285.1). Taxonomy (NCBI): domain Bacteria; kingdom Bacillati; phylum Actinomycetota; class Actinomycetes; order Pseudonocardiales; family Pseudonocardiaceae; genus Actinokineospora; species Actinokineospora sp. NPDC051303. The sequence goes on along the minus strand of NZ_JBVJIN010000027.1, from coordinate 80,761 downwards.
GCTCCACATAGGACGGATGGTTGTGCGACTCCAGCTTGAACGTCACCGCCCAGCCGTCGCCGATGTCGACCACACCGGCGTTCTCGCCGATGCCCGCGAGCATCTTCGCCTGCATCTCCGGCGTCGTGTTCGCCGACCAGTGCTTCCAGTGCACTTTGGACGACTTGTAGGAGCAGTGCTCGCTCCACATCACCGAGTACATCGCCAACTCGGCGTCGGTGGGGCGGCGGCCGAGGATCTCGCGGATGCGGGCGTACTCGTCGTCCTTGAGGCCAAGCTCGCGGTAAGGCTGCTCCTGGTCGGGCGTGGCCTTGGCGATGTCGACTGTGTCGGTCACGCGGTCACCACCGAGTCGAGAACGGACAGGAAAATGCCAAGACCGTCGTCGGACGGCCCGGTGAGCGCGTCGATCGCGTGCTCCGGGTGCGGCATCAGGCCGACGATGCGCCCGGTCGGGTCGCTGATGCCCGCGATGTGGTTGAGCGAGCCGTTCGGGTTGCCGCCGACATAGCGGAACACCACTCGACCCTCGCCCTCCAGTTCGTCCACAGTGGACTGAGAGGCGGCGAAACGGCCGTCCATGTTCTTGATCGGGATGATGATCTCCGCGCCCTCATCGTAGCGGGTGGTCCACGCGGTCGCGCTGTTCTCCACCCTCAGCCACTGGTCGCGGCACACGAAGTGCAGCTCGGCGTTGCGCAGCAGCGCGCCGGGCAGCAGACCGGCCTCGCACAGCACCTGGAACCCGTTGCAGATCCCCAGCACCGGCATCCCCTTGCGCGCCGCGTCGATCACCTCGCCCATCACCGGCGCGAACCGGGCGATCGCCCCCGCGCGCAGGTAGTCGCCGTAGGAGAACCCGCCGGGCAGGATCACCGCGTCGACCCCGCGCAGGTCGGCGTCACCGTGCCACAGCGCGACCGCCTCACCCCCCGCCGCGGTGATCGCGCGGACGGTGTCGCTGTCGTCCAGCGTCCCCGGAAAGGTGACGGCCCCGACCCTCACGAGTCCACCCGCCGCACCACGAAGTCCTCAACCACCGGGTTGGCGAGAAAACCCTCGGCGATCTTCGCCAACGTCTCGTCATCGACCGAGTCGTCGACCTCCAACTCGAAGTGCTTCCCCTGACGCACATCGGACACACCGTCGAATCCCAGCCGCGGCAGGGCACGCGCGACAGCTTGACCCTGCGGGTCGAGAATCTCCGGCTTGGGCATGACGTCGACGACAACTCGGGCCACGGCTGGCAACTCCTGAGTTCGATAGGCCGGTACCGCAGAAGCGTACCTGACCTGCGAGTTCACCCCGGAACACCGGTGACCTGGCCCACGCCCGGCCCAACCCCGCAGGTCCGGGCCACGCGCCCCCACGACCGACAGGCTGCCTACCTCAAACGTGGCGGCGGTGGCGAGTTATCCACAGGCCGCGAGCACCCCCTTCCCCGCCCTGACCTGCGGCGATAGGATGGAACAGGGCCCGGCCCCCAGGGCGGGTGGGGTTTGTTTTTTTGGGGGGCGTGGGGGCGGATTTTCGGGCGCCGCGGGGTTGTTGGGGGCTTCGGCGCTGTTGGGAGCTTGGCGCGGGCGGGGCGCCTGCTCGATGGGGCGGGGGCTTGTTCGGCAGGGCAGGGCGCCTGCTCGGTGGGGAGATGTGCCTGCTCGGTGGGGCGGGGGGCTTGTTCGGCTGGGGAGCGGGCGAAGTCACCGATTTGGGGATCGCGTGGGCTGGCTCGGTCGCGGCGCTGTGTGTGTTCGCTGGGGGTGAGATGGGTGGCGGCTCGGTGGGGGCGGGGACAGGGTGGGGGACATGCGACTTCTGGTGCTGGGCGGGACGCGGTTTGTGGGGCGGGCAGTGGCGGCGGAAGCCGTGCGGCGGGGGCACGACGTGGTGTGCGCGGCCCGGGGGAAGGCGGGGGCGGTGGCCGAGGGGGCGCGGCTGGTTCGGGTGGACCGCGACGCCGAGGACGGGTTGGCGCCGGTGCGGGGGGAGCGGTTCGACGCGGTGGTGGATGTGGCTCCGCTGTCGTACCCGTGGGTGGCGCGGGCGGTGGCGGAGTTCGGGGACCGGGTGCGGCACTGGACGTTCGTGTCCTCGATCAGCGCCTACGCCGAACCGGGTGTCCCGCCCACCGGGGTCGGGGACCCGCTGCTCCCTCCGAGGACCGAGCAGGGCGCCCGCGAGGACCTCGCCGCCGACCCCGACCTGTACGGGTCGGTCAAGGTGGCCAGTGAGAACGCGGTGCTCGACGCGGTCGGGGACCGGGCGTTCATCGTGCGCGCGGGGCTGATCGTGGGGCCGGACGACCCGTTCGACCGGTTCGGGTACTGGCCCGCGCGGATGTCGCGGGGCGGGCGGGTGGTCGTGCCGGACACCGCTATGTCCGCCCAGTACATCGACGTGCGCGACCTGGCCGCGTGGATCATCGACGCCGCCGAGAAGGGCGTCACGGGGATCTACGACGGCATCGGGCCCGCGCAGCCGCTGCTCGACCTGCTCGGCGGGATCGCCGACGCGGTCGGCGCGGACGTCGACCTGGTGCGGGTGCGCGAGGACAAGCTGACCGAACTCGGCATCCAGCCGTGGTCCGGGCCGCGGTCGCTGCCGCTGTGGCTGCCCGCGTCGCACAAATACATGACAGCGCGCGACGCCGCGCCCGCGCTGGCGACCGGGTTGACGCCGCGGGCGCTGGTCGACGTGGTCGCCGGGGCGCTGGAACACGAGCGGACACTCGGCCTGGACCGGAAACGGGCAGCGGGGCTGACGCCGGAAGAAGAAACCCAAGTGCTCGATGCGCTGTAGCCGTCGAACGGGCAAGATCGAGGGGTCCGGCACTGGTCCGAGGAGGCCCCATGACCGAGTCGTTCGACTACATCGTGGTCGGGGCGGGCAGCGCGGGCTGTGTGCTCGCGGCCCGGCTCAGCGAGGACCGGGACGTCACGGTCCTGCTGCTGGAGGCGGGCGGCGAGGACGACGCCGACGAGATCCGCATCCCGGCGGCGTTCTCGACGCTGTTCAAGACGAAGTGGGACTGGAACTACGAGACCGTCGAGCAGAAGCACCTGGACGGCCGGAAGTCCTACTGGCCGAGGATGCGCGCCCTCGGCGGCTGCTCATCGATGAACGCCATGATCTACATCCGCGGCAACCGCGCCGACTACGACACCTGGCGCGACGCCCACGGCGCCACCGGCTGGGGCTACGACGACGTGCTGCCCTACTTCGTCAAAGCCGAGGGCAACACCCGCGCCGACGGCCCCCTGCACGGCACCAACGGCCCGCTGCGCGTCGAGGACTGCCGCTACACCCACGAGCTGAGCCGGGCGTGGGTCGACGCCGCCGTCGCCGCGGGCTTCAAACCGACCGACGACTTCAACGGAGCCGACCAGGACGGCGTCGGCGTCTACCAGGTGACCTGCCGCCGGGGCCGCCGCTGGTCGACCGCCGACGCCTACCTGCGGCCCGCCCTGGCCCGGCCGAACCTGGTGGTGCGCACCGGCGCCCACACCACCCGCGTCCTGCTCGACGGCCCCCGCGCCATCGGCGTCGAATACCTGCGGCACGGCGAAACCCGCACCGCCCACGCCGAACGGGAAGTCCTCCTCTCCGGCGGCGCGATCAACTCGCCGCAGCTGCTCATGCTGTCCGGCATCGGCCCGGCCGAGCATCTGCGCGAGGTCGGCGTCGAGGTCGCCGTCGCCCTGCCCGGCGTGGGCGCCAACCTGCACGACCACCCCGCCGCCCCGGTCGTGTGGACCACCCGGGACACCAGCGACCTGGTCGACTTCACCACCCCCGGCAGGCTGCTCCAGTGGCAGGCCACCGGCCGCGGCCCGCTGGCGTCCAACATCGGCGAGGCGGGCGGCTTCCTGCGCACCGACGCCGCCCTCGACGCCCCCGACATCCAGTTCATCGTGGCCCCGACCATGTTCTACGACAACGGCATCCACGAGCCCATCGGCCGCGGCTTCACCTCGGCGGCGATCCACGTCGCCCCCCGCAGCCGCGGCACCCTCCGCCTGGCCTCCACCGACCCCCGCTGGCGCCCGGTGATCGACCCGGCCTACTACGCCGACCCCGCCGACCTGGACACGATGGTCGCGGGCTGCCGAACCCTCCAGGAGATCGCGGAGAACTCGCCGCTGCGCCGATTCCTCGCCCAGCCGTTCCTGCCCGCCACGTCCGACACCGACCTCGCCGACCACGTCCGCAAGTCCAGCCAGACCCTCTACCACCCAGTCGGCACCTGCGCGATGGGCGCCGACGACAACGCCGTGGTCGACCCCACCCTGCGCGTCCACGGCGTCGCCAACCTCCGCGTGGTCGACGCCTCGGTGATGCCGATGATCCCGCGCGGCAACACCAACGCCCCCACGATCATGGTCGCCGAGAAGGCGGCGGACCTGATCAAACAGGGCTGAGTCACTTCCGGCGACGATATAGCCCGTAGGCGGACACTCCGGCTACCTGCAGGAAAAACAGAACCATCGACACATCGAAGGCCAGTGGGCTCATGGAGGTCGAAGCAGTCGGAGAACTGGATCGGGAGAACACACCCATCACGGCGAACGCGCTGCTCAAGATCACCACAACCACCATGACAGGTTGGGGGACTCGCCGCATCGGGTCGAGCAGGGTGACCACCAGCGCTTCACGGATCGAAGCGCAGCTTCGTCCCGCACGAAGTCGCGCCAGCGGCCAACGAATCAGCACCGCGCAGACACCCCCGAACACGAAGAGAGCCACCCCGGTTTCCAGATCCGCCATCGGCGACGCGCCTTCGGGGGGATCGCTGAAGAAAAACCCGACCACACCGCCGACAGGCACGCCCACGCCGGAGAAGACACCGAACCACGCGATAGGCAATGCCGCCGCGCTGGCAAGTATGCGCGTGCCCCTGGTGACACCGCGCCCAGGCGCGGGAGGCGGAACCGGCTCTGGCCGCGGTGGGGCCGGAGCCGGTTCGGGTTCGCTCCGGCGCGGCGAGAGCGTCTGCTCTACTCGCGGTAGGGGAGCCACGACGGGCCGCGCCTGAGTTCGATGCGGCTCGGGCGCCTTCCGAAGGACCAGGTCACTGCTGGTGTCCGTGCTTTTGATCTTCGGTTGCGGCAGCCCTCGGTTGGCCATGGCGGCCACCAGCGACCTGTAGAGCGCCTGAACTGTCAGCGGGGTGTCCGTCCTGGGACCTTCGGTCAGCAGTGTGATCAGCTCACCGCTGAACGCGGTGTGCATCGCCCCCGGCGGAGAATGCGAGATCTGATTCTTCGGCGACGAGGCGATGACAGACGTGCCGACGATACCGATATCGCGGGTGTCGACGGCGGCGCTCGACATCGCGCCCAGGGCCATACCCGAGAAACAGCAATCTAAGATGAGCAGTTTCGTCCTGGCCGGACTGTCCTCGATCGCCTCACGAACCCACTCGAACGGCACCGCCGTGCCCGCCAAGAGTTCGGGATCGGTCTGCCTGACCGTGAGATAAAGCTCGTCTTTCGTCTGGTGCCGGATGCCGTGGCCCGCGTAGTAGACGATGAGCAGGTCTTCCGCCTGGTTCACCGCCTTGCGCAGCCGCTCCATGAAGCTGGACACCGAGTCCGGCGTGTCGACCACGGTGCACTGCTCCCAGTCCAGAACCCCGGTGACCGGATTGGTCAGTGCCCGCCCGAGGTCGGTCAGGTTGTTCCGGACCGCGGGCAGAGGGTGGAGACGGTCTCCGTACTGGAAATCGCTGGTGCCGATGAGCACGGCCCGCGAGTGCCGCGCGTCCGGAATAGAGGTCACCTAGGAACCTCCGTCAAGAAATCTCCGAACCGCGGTCAGCACCGCCTGGGTGTCGTCTCCTGAACCGCACGAGAGTTCGACTTCCGTGCCGTTCTCGTCGCGGAGGGCCAGTGAGACCTTCCCGGACTCCCGGCGGTGCTTGAGCCACTCGAACATCGAGTTGACCATGACCGTCGCCGTCCCACTGGTCAGGATGACGACAACCCCGTCCACGATCCCGCCCATCTGACCGGGTGCCACGGAGGCGTCGGCGAGTCTGACGCGGCCACGGAGTTCGTCCTCTTCACGCAGCCACTTGGCGAGCGATCGCGCGCCCTCGTCAGAACCGTGCCATCTGAGGCTCGCTGTTTTCGACGTCATCTGTCACCTCACCGCGGAGATCACATTGTCCCTCGCGTCCTGGTAATCACGAGGAGCGTCTAAAGAGAGAAATCGCGGTGCGCAGTCAGGTGTTACGCCTATCGAGACCGAGGCTCACTCAGTGGCGTTCACATCACTCGGTCAGCGGCGCTTTCCGTGTAGGAGGGTGATCAGTTTCGCGACTTGGGCGTCGACCTTTTTGGAGCGGGCGAAGGTGGTCAGGGTCAGGGGGGCGCGGAAGCGCTGGCGGGTGATGGCCTTGGGGCGGCCGAACTCGCGCAGGCCCTCAGGGCCGTGGATGCGGCCGAAGCCGGAGTCGCCGACGCCGCCGAAGGGGAGGGCGGGGACGCCCGCGAAGCTGATGACCGAGTTGACCGAGGTCATGCCCGAGCGCAGGCGGCGGGCGAGGGACATGCCGTTGGCGCGGGAGAAGACCGAGCCGCCGAGGCCGTATTTGGAGTCGTTGGCCTTGGCGATGGCCTCGTCCATGTCGTGGACCTTGGCGATGGTGAGGGTGGGGCCGAAGGTTTCCTCGCGCACGGCCTCGGCGTCCTCTGGGACATCGACCAGGACCGTCGGCTGGACGTAGCGGTCGCCGACGGAGTCCGCGCCGCCGACCACCGCGCGGGCGCCTCGGGCGAGGGCGTCGGCGATGTGCCTGCGGATGATGTCGAGCTGGGCGGGCATGGTGATCGGGCCGATGGACGCGTCGGCGTCGAAGCCGGGGCGGACGGTGGCGGACTTCGCCACGACCTTGGCGACGAAATCGTCGTAGACGCGCTCGTGGACGTAGGCGCGTTCGATGCCCGCGCAGGTCTGGCCCGCGTTGGACATCGCGCCCCAGACCGCGGCGTCGGCCGCCGCGTCCACATCGGCGTCCGCGTCGACGATGAGCGCGTCTTTGCCGCCCGCCTCGATGAGGACCGGGGTCAGGGTTTCCGCGCAGGCGGCCATGATCTTCTTACCGGTCGCCGGGGAGCCGGTGAAGGCGATCTTGTCGACGCCCGCGCGGCACAGCGCGGCCCCGGTCTCGCCGAAGCCGGTGACCTGCTGGAAGACCGGCTGCTCGGGGACGACCTCGGCGAAGGCGTTCATCAGCCACTGGCCGACCGCGGGGGTGTACTCGCTGGGTTTGAAGACCACCGCGTTGCCCGCCGCGAGCGCGTACGCGATCGAGCCCATCGGGGTGAAGACCGGGTAGTTCCACGGGCCAATGATCCCGATGACGCCCAGCGGCTGGTACTCCACCGTCGCGGCCTGGTTGGACATCAGCAGGCCCGCGGAGCGGCGGTGGGAGCCGAGCACCTTGCGCGCGTTCTTCGCCGCCCACGCGGTGTGGTCGATCGCCAGGATGATCTCCAGCATGGCGTCGGCGTGCGGCTTGCCGGTCTCGGCGTGCACGACCTCGGCAAGCTGGTTCGCGCGGCGAGTGACCACGCCCTTCCAGCGCTGGAGACGCTCGGCGCGGCCAGCGAAGCCCAGGTCGGCCCACCACTGGGCGGCGTCCCGGGCGCGCGCCACCGCGGCGTCGACATCCTCGGCCGTGTGGACCGGGAAGGTCCCGACCACCTCGTCGGTCGCCGGGTTGAGCGAATCGAACGTCGTCGTCCTCGCCTGCACGGTGGTCATGACGCCAAGCTACCCAGCGGTACACCCTCCTGGCGATACCCTGGCCGCCGTGAAGGCGACCCACTTCGCGCACTCGTGCGTCCTGCTGGAGACCGACGGCGCCCGCCTGCTGCTCGACCCGGGCGTCTGGTCGACCGGATTCGAGGACCTGCGCGACCTCGACGCCGTGCTGATCACCCACGCGCACCCCGACCACCTCGACCTCGACCGGCTCGCCGCGCTGCTGGCCGCGAACCAGCACGCCGAACTCGTGGTCGGCCCGGGGACCGGCGCCGAGGTGGCCAGGGCCGGGCTGCGGGCCAGGCCGGTCGCGCCGGGCGACGCGCTGGACCTCGCCGGGGTCGCGGTGACCGTGGTGGGCGGGGAGCACGCGAGCATCCACCCGGAGATCGAGGTCCCGCCGAATGTCGGCTTCGTCGTCGGCCACGGCGCCTTCTACCACCCGGGCGACTCACTGGTCGTGCCCGAGCAGGCGATCGACGTGCTGGCCCTGCCCACTGGCGCGCCGTGGCTCAAGCTGTCCGAGGCGGTCGAGTTCTTCCGGGCGGTGGCACCGCGGGTGGCCGTGCCGATCCACGAGCTCACCCTCAGCGCGGCGGGCATCGGCATCACCCACCAACGCTTCCACGACCTCGCGCCTCAGGGCGCCACGGTAAACGTGCTCACCAAGGGCGAGACAGTGGATCTCGGTTAACCCGCCGTCGCGGGCGGGGTGTTGGTCCCGTGGCAGCCGCCCGGCAACCGCGATATAACTCTACGCGTCGCGGCCGGTGCTCAGGGTAAGCGAGCAGCCTGCCCTGAGCACCGGAGGCCCTCTTGCCCTACCGTTCCCAAACCATCGCGGTCGCCCTGGCTCTCGGGCTGGTCGCGTCGCTGGCAGGTCCGAGCGCCGCGGCTCCCGCCCGGCCCTCGGCAGGCTTGCGCGCTTACCTTGTGCTCACCGCGCCCAACGACACGAGCGGCGCGCAATCCGCGGTGTCGGCTAACGGCGGCTCTGTCTTCGCCTCTTACGACGCGATCGGCGTGATCGTCGCGCACTCGGCCGCGCCTGATTTCGCGGCGAAGATGCGGCCGACGCCTGGGGTGCAGCAGGTCGGCGCGTCGCGGACCTCCGACGTGCCCGCGGAGGCGGCCAACCCGGCCATCCCGCCCGCCCCGCAGCAGAGCGCGTCAACCGAGGCGGAGGCCCCGGGCCAGGACATGGTCCAGATCGGCGCGGACAAGGCGTGGGCGATCACCACCGGCTCCGCCGACGTGCTCGTCGGCGTGCTCGACAACGGCGTGGACGACCAGCACCACGAACTCAAGGCCAACTTCGTCGCCGACAAGTCGGTGTCCTGCGCGTACGGCCGGGTGGACGCCCGGCCGGGGGCGTGGCGGCCGATCGGTGACCACGGCACGCACGTGGCGGGCACCATCGCCGCGGCGAAGAACGGCACGGGCATGATCGGCGTCGCGCCCGGGGTCAGGATCGCCTCGGTTCGGGTCGCGGAGCCGCGCACGCAGTTGCTGTTTCCCGAGAACACGGTTTGCGCGTTTATGCACGCCGCGGAAAGCGGCTTCGACATCACCAACAACAGCTACTGGACCGACCCGTGGTGGGCGAACTGCCCGAACGACCCCGACCAGGCGGCGATCCTGGCGGCGGTGACCCGCGCGGCCGACTACGCGACGGGCAAGGGCGTGCTCAACGTCGTCGCGGTGGGCAACGAGAACACCGACCTCGACGCCAAGCGCACCGACACCCTGAGCCCGGACGACTCGACGCCGGTCCAGCGACCGGTCACCCCGGACTGCCGGGTCGTGCCCGGCGAACTCGACTCGTCGGTCGCGGTCGGCTCGATCACCTCGGGCGACACCCGGGCGTCCTACTCGAACATCTCGGCGCGGATCGTCGTGGCCGCACCGGGCAACTCCGTCTACTCGACGGTCGCGGGCGGCGGCTACGCGCAGAACACCGGCACGTCGATGGCCAGCCCGCACGTGGCGGGCGTCGCGGCGCTGCTCAAGAGCGTCGACCCCGCCGCGACCCCGGCCGACCTGCGCGCCCGGCTCGGCGCCCAGGCCGACGACCTGCCGTGCGGTGGCGACAGCCGCTGCAAGGGCACCACGGCGAAGAACAACTTCTACGGCGACGGCAAGGTCGACGCCTTGGCCGCCGTCCAGGGTCAGACCGGCTGAACCGGCGCGGTAAGAGCCATGCGGTAAGTCAAAGCGATGGCGTCGTGCTGCTGCGCGGCGTCCACCGCGTCCAGGAAAGCGGCGCGGTGGCCCGCGCGGGTCAGGTCGGCGGCGTCGATGGCGAGCCGCAGGAGACCGCCGCGCCGGGCGGTGCGGGCGGCGGCGAGGACCAGGGCAAAACAGCGCACGGTCTCGGCGCGCTCGTGGCTGCTGAGGGTCTGCACGCGCGCGCGTACCTGGTTGCCGGTACGCAGATCGCGGATCGCGAAGAGGTCCGCGCAGAGCCGGAAGCCCTTGCGTTCGAGAGCGGTCACCGTGCCGCGGGAAGCCATCCAGCGCGGCGGCGCGAAGCTGTCGGTCGGCAGACCGGCGCGCTCCATCGCCGACATGGCCGCGGTGAGCCGCAGACCCGCCTCGTGCGCGGGGAGGGCCGCGAACTCCGCGCGCCGCACCAGGGCGACGCTGCGGACCCGGGGGTCGCGGGTGTGGTCGAAGCCGTGCATGAGGACGTCGTCACCGGCGGTCAGCCGGGTCCGCGCCCATTCGGTCGCCGCGCCCGCGAGTCGCGGGGCGACCAGGAGCGACAGCGGCACCGCGCGCCTGTCCAGTTCCTCGGCCAGGTCGGCGCAGTGGCCCAGGGTCCGGGTGTCGATCCCGGACAGCGAGACCAAGAGTCGTGGGGTCACACTGGTCAGCACAACGCAGCCGCGTGACTACCAGGTGTCCCAAGCGGTGCGTCAGCCGATCCAGTCGGCGAACTTCCTGCCGGTGACCTGCTCGTACGCCTGCACGTATCGGGCCCGGGTCGCGTCGATGATCTCCTCCGGCAGCGGCGGGGGCGGCGTGTCGCTCGCCCGGTCCCAGCCGGAGTCGGGCGAGGTCAGCCAGTCGCGGACGAACTGCTTGTCGAACGAGGGCTGCGCTTTCCCGGGGGCGTAGGTCTCGGCGGGCCAGTACCGCGACGAGTCCGGGGTCAGCACCTCGTCGCCGAGAACGACCTCGCCGTCGAGAAGGCCGAACTCGAACTTCGTGTCGGCCAGGATCAGGCCCCGAGACTCGACGTGCTCGGCGGCGCGGCGATAGATGTCGAGGGTGAGATCGCGGACGCGGGCGGCCAGGTCCGGGCCGATCTCGGTGACCACGGCGTCGTAGCTGACGTTCTCGTCGTGTTCGCCGATGGCGGCCTTGGTGGCCGGGGTGAAGATCGGCTCCGGCAGGCGCGAGCCCTCGACCAGGCCCTCGGGGAGCGCGATGCCGCAGACCGAGCCGGTGCGGCGGTAGTCGGCGGTGCCGGAGCCCGCGAGGTAGCCGCGCGCGACCGCCTCCACCGCCAGCATCGACAACCGGCGCACGACCAGCGCGCGGCCGCGGACCTCGGCGGGGATGCGCTCGTCGTCCCAGGCGACCAGGTGGTGCGGGTAGACGTCGCCGAGCAGGTCGAACCAGAACACGCTCATCGCGGTCAGGACCCGGCCCTTGTCCGGGATCGGCGTGTCCAGCACGAAGTCGTAGGCCGAGATGCGATCGGAGGCGACCAGCAGCAGGTGGTCGTCGTCGATGGCGTGGAGTTCGCGGACCTTGCCTGCGGCGATCTTGGGGTAATCAGCGAGCGTGGGCACGTATACGCACCTTACGGATGGCACGGTGGGAAGAGCAGGTCGGTCCCTGGACAGGCGGTCGGGGCTCCGGTCCGCGACACTGCCGCCATGGGGTACGACTGGATCTCGTTCACCACCGACTACGGCCTGGCCGACGGCTTCCCCGCCGTCTGCGAGGGCGTCATCGCCCGGATCGCGCCGCACGCCCGGGTCCTGCACGTCACGCACGCCGTGCCCGCGCAGGACATCCGGCGTGGCGCGGCCGTCCTCGCCCAAGCCGTGCCGTACCTGCCGACCGCGGTGCACCTGGCCGTGGTCGACCCCGGGGTGGGGACCGCCCGCAGACCGGTCGCGGTGGTCACCGGCGACGGGGTCCTGGTCGGTCCGGACAACGGCCTGCTCATCCCCGCAGCCGACGTCCTCGGCGGAGCCACCGCCGCCTACGAGCTGACCGAGTTCCACCTCGAACCGGTGTCGGCCACCTTTCACGGCCGCGACGTGTTCGCCCCCGCCGCCGCGCACCTCGCCGCTGGCACACCGGCCGACCGGCTCGGCCCGCCGGTCGACCCCGCCGACCTGGTCCGCCTGCCCCGGCCGGTCACCCGCGCCGAGCCGGGCAGCCTGATCACCGAGGTCCTCGGCGTCGACGGGTTCGGCAACGTGCAGCTGGCCGCGACCGGCCTGGACGCCGAGCCCGGTTCCCGGGTGCACGCCCAGGTCGGCGGCCGGTCGCTGGAGGCGGTGGTGGGCCGCACCTTCGCCGACGCGCCACGCGGGCAGGCCGTGGTGCTGGTGGACTCCGCCGGTCACGTCGCCGTCGCGATCAACGGCGGCTCGGCGGCCCGCGAGCTGGACGCCCGCTCCGGCGAGCGAGCCGTTCTGCTGGTGGCTAGAGCCACTCCGCGACGGTGATCTCGTCGCCAACCGACAGCGCGCCGGGGGTGAGGACGGCGAGTTTGGCCCCGAAGCTGACGCCGCCGCCGAAGTCAGGCTCGCGCCGGTAGTCGGCGAGGGTGCGGGTGGGCTCCGGGCCGCGCTTGGCCCCGGTTTCCTGGTCGACGGTGGGGACCGCGCAGCGGATCGCGCGGGTCGAGTGGCCCAGCACGGCCGTGCCCACGGACAGCCGCAGCACCCGGTCCTCGGTGTGCGGCTCTGGCCAACCCTCGACCACGATGTTGGGGCGGAAGCGGTTCATCGGGACCGGCTCGCCGCCGCGGGCGCGGATGCGCTCGTTGAGGCCGTCCAGCGACGCCGACGAGGTCAGCAGGATGGCGTGCGCGTCGCCGAAGCCGACCTTGCCGGGGTGCTGGCCCCAGCCGTCGCGGTCGTGCTCCGGGGTGACCCGGACCAGGCGGACGTCGCGGTCGAGGGCGGCGGAGCACCACTTGGCCGCCGCGTCGCCCTGGTCGACGGCCTCGCCGAACCACCGGTCGAACAGGCTCACCGGCCGCCGCTGGCCGTCGCGCACGATTTCCACCTCGGCGTCCTGCGTGCCGGGCGCGGACAGTCGCAGGCCGCCCCCGATGAGGGCGGGCCGGACCGCGGCCATGGCGGGCAGCGTGCGCTGGCTGACGAACCGGCCGTCTGCCGCGTCCACGACCATGAGCAGGCGGTCGTCGGCCAGGCCGGTGTCGATCACCTCGGCCCGGTCCACCGAGACGCCTGCGAAACCCTTGACCGGGTAATAGGTGAGCGCGGAGACAGTCGGCACGCGGTTCAAGCTACCGTCTCCCCGGCCGCTTAGAGGATCGCGGCAGGCGCGTACCGCGTGGCCTCCGGGAAACGCGACAGCACTGTCTCCACCCTCTTGACCACCTCGGCCACCTGCGCTCCCGCGACACCGGTGAACGGCAGCCGGTCGGCCAGCAGCGCGTCCAGCGCGGCGCGGTCCAGCGGGATGCGCGAGTCGGCGGCCAGGCGGTCGAGCAGGTCGTTGTCCGCCGCGCCCTCTTCGCGCATGGCGAGGGCGACCGCGACCGCGTTCTCCTTGATCGCCTCGTGCGCGGTCTCCCGGCCGACACCCGCCTGCACGGCGGCCATCAGCACCTTGGTGGTGGCCAGGAACGGCAGGTAGCGGTCCAGCTCGCGGGCGATCACGGCCGGGTACGCGCCGAACTCGTCCAGCACGGTCAGGAAGGTCTCCAGCAGGCCGTCGATGGCGAAGAACGCGTCCGGCAGGGCCACTCGGCGGACCACCGAGCAGGACACGTCGCCCTCGTTCCACTGGTCGCCCGCCAGCTCGCCGACCATGGACGAGTAGCCGCGCAAGATCACCGCGAGCCCGTTGACGCGCTCGCACGAGCGGGTGTTCATCTTGTGCGGCATCGCCGACGAGCCGACCTGGCCCGGCTTGAAGCCCTCGGTGACCAGCTCGTGGCCCGCCATCAGCCGGATCGTCTTCGCCAGGCTCGACGGCGCCGCCGCCACCTGCACCAGCGCGGACACCACGTCGAAGTCCAACGACCGGGGGTAGACCTGCCCGACGCTGTCGAACCGGTTCGCGAAGCCGAGGTGGTCGGCGACGATCCGCTCCAGCTTGGCCAGCTTGTCCTGGTCGCCGCCGAGCAGGTCCAGCATGTCCTGTGCGGTGCCGACCGGGCCCTTCACGCCGCGCAGCGGGTAGCGGGCGATCAGCTCATCGAGCCGGGTGAAGGCGACCAGCAGCTCGTCGGCGGCGGTCGCGAAGCGCTTGCCCAGGGTCGTGGCCTGCGCGGCGACGTTGTGCGAGCGGCCGGTCAGCACCAGGTCGGCGTGCTCAGCGGCCAGCCGGGCGAGCCGGGCGAGGACCGCGGCGACCCGGGTGCGGACCAGCTCCAGCGAGCGGCGGATCTGCAGCTGCTCGACGTTCTCGGTGAGGTCGCGCGAGGTCATGCCCTTGTGCACGTGCTCGTGGCCAGCGAGGGCGTTGAACTCCTCGATGCGGGCCTTCACGTCGTGCCGGGTGACCCGCTCCCGCTCGGCGATGCTCGCCAGGTCGACCACCGGCAGCACCCGCCGGTAGTCCTCGACGGCCTGCGCGGGAACCTCGACCCCGAGGTTCGCCTGCGCGGTGAGCACGGCCAGCCACAGCTCACGCTCCAGCCGCACCTTCTCCTCGGGCGACCACAACGCGGCCAGTTCCACCGAGGCGTACCGTCCGGCGAGGACATTCGGAATGCGGGGCTTCTGCGCTGCGGTCACGTTTGGCCAGCTTACCGGGGCTGTTCGAGCGCCTCGCGCAGCATCCGCCTGGCTGAGGCGCGGGGATCGGGGTTGACCTCGATGAGCGCGTTGACCACCGCCCCGTCGACCAGCGCGATCACCTGCTCCAGCCGCGCGTCGTCCAGCGGGGCGCCCGCGCGGGCCAGCGTCTCCCGCAGCAGCGTGCGCAGCTGCGCGCCGAGTTCCAGCATCAGCGGCCGCAGATAGGGCCTGCGGCCGGTGGCGACCAGGCGCTCGTAGCGCAGCAGGACGGCTTCCGCGTCGTTTTCGCGCGCCGGGCCGAGCAACTGGTCCAACACCAGCTCGACCAGCAGGTCCGCGCCCCGAGGGCACTCGACCATCTCGTCCAGCATCGCCCGGCCCCTGGCCAGCTCGGAGCGGCCGTGCAGGTCGACCGCCGCGGTGATCAGCTCGTCCAGCGAGTGGAAGTAGTACGTGGTCGACGCCAGCGGCAGCCCGGCCCGCTCGGCGACCGCACGGTGCCGGATCGCGTCGAACCCGCCCTCGACCAGCAGCTCGGCCGCCGCCTCCAGCAGGGCCTGCCTGCGCCGCTCGCCCTTGGGGGTGCTGGCGGCGGTCATCTGGCCGAACGGGTCGCGGGAGAAACCATGGTGGCGCAATAGTGCCAGGCAGGGCTCAGAAGCGCGGCACCAGCTTGTCGGCCACCGCCCGCAGTGCGGCGCCGTCCAGCGGCGGCGCGGCCGAACCCGGCACGGACTCGATCGACAGCACGATCGTGCGCCCGGACGCCGACACCGTCACCACACCCTGCGCGCCCGCCCGGTCCGCCCACGGCGGTTGCAGCATCTGCGGGACGCCACCGGGGGTCAGCATGATCGAGAGCAGCCCGCGCCGCGGCCCGTCCGCCACCGGCAGCGCGGCCGACACCGAGCCCGTGGGGCAGCTCAGCGGCGAGGTCTGGGCATCGCTTTCGGAAGTGGCGGCCGGGAGCTCGCCCGCGAGGGCAGCAGCGAGCTCCCGGTCCGCCGTTCCGCACCCACCTGGGGTGCCGCCGGCTCCAGGGCCGGCATCTCCGTCCGATGAGCCCCCCTGCTTGGGCGTCACCATGGGAGAGTCTGTGCCCGACCGGCCCGAGAGGACTCCCGGACCGTCAGTCGGTACCTCGTTCGGCGCCACGTCTTCGTTACGCTCCGGCGCGGCGGTGACGGGGGCCTGCGCCGCCGTGCCGCTCTCCGGGCCGCCGTCCGAACCGCTCAGCGCGATACCGGCGGCGACAGCACCGGCCAACAGCGCGAATCCTAGCGCCGATCCGGCGAGGACACCGTTCCTCTTTCGAGTCAACCTCGCCGAGGCCGCGGCGACGTCGCCCGCGTCGAACGAGGCGGGCGGCACGTCGCGGACCACGTCGTCGAACAGCTCGGCGAGCCTTCGCTCGTCCATCTACCGCCACCTCCCCGTCTCGCCCGTCATACCCGTCTCACCCGTCACGATGTCGACCGCAGGTCGTCCAGCGCGTCGCCCAGCACGTCGCGCAACGCGGCCAGCCCGCGCGCCGTCTGACTCTTCACGGTCCCCTCCGAGCACTTCATCGCCGCCGCCGTCCCGGCGACGTCGAGCCCGTCGAGGAACCGCAGCACGAGCACCGCCCGCTGCCTCGGCGGCACCCGCGCCAGACCGTCGAGCAGCGCCGACCGCGTCGCCACCGAGTCGCCCACCTCGGCGTCGGACGAGGCCACCTCGGGCAGCACCTCCACGTGCCGCTCCCGCCGCCACGGCCTGCGCGTCTCGTCGATCATCGCGCGCACCACCGACCGGCGGACGTAGGCGTCCAGGGCCCCGCGGTCGCGGATCTTGCGCCACCGGCGGTGCAGCGCGACGAACGCGGTCTGCGCGAGGTCGTCCGCCCGGTGCCAGTCGCCGCAGAGCAGGTACGCGGTTCTGCGCACGGCGTCGCGCCGCGCTGCGAAGTACTCCGCGAACTCTTGCTCCTCGCGTTGGTCCACGCGGACTCTCTCCGCTCGTCTCGTCTACGGACAGGGGACGGACGTGCCCCGCCAAACGGTTGCACGCGCCGTCCCGCCGTCCTACGCCGCCCCGCCCGGCCGACCTCGTCCGTAGCGGTATTGCCGACTGTGGTGTGATCGGATCGTGACTTCCCCACGGCTGATCGACCTCCGCTCGGACACCGTCACCCGACCGGACGAGACCATGCGGGTGGCGATGTCGGCCGCCGAGGTCGGCGACGACGTGCTCGACCACGACCCCACGATGCGCAGGCTCGAAGAGGAGATCGCGGTCAAGCTCGGCATGGCCGCAGCGCTGTGGGTGCCGAGCGGGACCATGGGCAACCTGATCGCCCTGATGATCCACCTGCGCCGCGGCGACCGGTTCCTCGCGCCGCGCGGCGCGCACGTGCTGGAAGCCGAGCTGGGCACGGCGGCGTGGCTCGCGGGCGGGATGCCGCAGCCCCTGGAGTGGGCCCTGGGCCCGGGCCGGATCAGCGCCGACGATGTGCGCGCGTTCGCGACCGCGGGCGCGACGCCCTACTACGCGCTGCGCACCCGGCTGCTGTGCCTGGAGAACACGCACAACTTCGCGGGCGGCACGGTGACCCCGCCCGACGAGCACGCCAAGCTGGTGGCCGCCGCCCGCGACGTCGGGATGCGGGTGCACCTCGACGGGGCGCGGCTGTGGAACGCCGCCGTCGCGCTCGGGGTGCCGCCCGCGGCGCTGACCGTGGGCGTGGACACCGTGCAGACCTGCCTGAGCAAGGGGCTGGGCGCGCCCGTGGGATCGGTGCTGGCCGGGCCGACCGCGTTCGTGGCCGAGGCGCGGCGGGTGCGCAAGATGCTCGGCGGGGGTGTGCGGCAGGGCGGTGTGCTGGCCGCGGCGGGGCTGCTGGCGCTGGAGCGGGTCGAGGACCTGGTCACCGACCACGCCAACGCCCTGCTGCTGGCCGACGGGCTCGCCGAGTTGGGCTGGGCGGTGCGGCGGCCGGAGACCAACATCGTCATCGCCACGGTGCCGGACACCGCGGTCACCCTGGCCGCGCTGGACCGGGTGGGGGTGCTCGCGGTCGAGGCGGCGGGCGCGATCCGGTTCGTCACCCACCGGGACGTGCCCGCGCTCGACATCGCCGAGGCGCTGCGCCGGATCAGCGCGTCGGGGAGTCCGGCGTCGGCGAGTCCAGCCCAGCCCGCTCGCGGGTGAGCAGCAGCTCGGCCCGCAGCTGGGCCAGCTCGTCGCGCAGCAGCCGCACCTCGGCGCGGGTGGTGTCCTCGATGGACTGCTCGGCGCCCGCGATCTTCTCCACGAACCAGGACGCGATGACACCGGTCACCACACCGAGCAGGGCGATCCCGCCGACCATCAGCGCCCCCGCCACCAGCCTGCCCTCGACCGTGACCGGGTAGTGGTCGCCGTAGCCGACGGTGGAGATCGTGGTGAGCGTCCACCACAGGGCGTCGCCGAAGGTGGTGATACTCGCCTCCGGCGCGTGCCGCTCGGCGTCGAGCACGGCCAGCGACGCGCACAGCGCCACCAGCAGCGTCGTGCCGCCGACATAGACGCCCGTCTTCCCGCGGAAGCTGGTCCCCATCCGCCGGTTGAGCACCCGGAACACCGTGATGAGCCGCAGCGCCCGCAGCTGCCGCACCATCGGCAAGGCCACCACGACCAGGTCGAACAGGTGCCGCCCGATGAACCGCCACTTGTGCCGGGCGAGCGCCAGCCGGATCACATAGTCCACGGCGAACACGCCCCAGACCACCCACAGCCAGATTTCCAGCCAGAACCCCAGCCCCGGCGACGCGCCCGCGTCGAGCACCTGCCAGGCGTAGGCCACCAGGAACGCCACCGCGAGCCCGGTCAGCGGCAGGTCGGTGCGGGCCTCCCACGCCGAGAGCCGGGGCTCAAGCGGGTCGACCCGACGTTCTCCGGGGGCTGGTTCGTCCGACACGCCGCCATCTTCACCCGGCGGCACCCGGTCTGACCAGCGATGTCAGCCCCGGATCTGCCGATTGCCGGACTTGCCCTTGATGGCGCCGTAGGCCACCACGCCCAGCGTCGCCACCGCGGCGACGACCAGCAGCGTGCCCACCGCCTTGAAGATGAAGCCGATCAGGCTGAACGCCAGCCAGATCACGATCACCGCGCCGATGATCTTCAAAACCATGACCGCCGCCTCCCCGCCGATTGCGTTCCCTGCCACAACGATCGCACCGGCCTGATCGTTCCCACCTCGGGTTTCACCCTGGTTTGTCCCTGAGACGCCCCTGGGGTCAACGCTGGGGTCAGCGCCCTGGCAGCCAGTCGCCGAGCCGTCGAAGCGCCTCTTGGACGTCCTCTGTGGACCCAGCGAAGGAGAACCGGACGAACCGGCCGCCGTCTTCCGGGTCGAAGTCGATGCCCGGCACTATCGCGAGCCCGGTCTCGGCCAACAGCCGCTGACAGAAGCTCATCGAGTCGTGCGTCAGGTGCGACACGTCGGCGTACGCGTAGAACGCGCCGTCAGCGGGGGCTATCCGGTCGATGCCCAGCGCGGCGAGGCCGTCGAGCAGCAGCCCGCGGTTCGTGGCGTAGCGGGCCACGTGGTTGTCCTGCTCGGCGTAGGTCTCCGCGTCGAACGCGGCCACCGCGGCGTGCTGGGCGATCGCGGATGCGCAGATGGTGAAGTTGCCGGTAAGGCAGTCCACCGCGCGGAGCAGGCGCTGCGGGACCAGCAGCCACCCCAGCCGCCACCCGGTCATGCCGAAGTACTTGGAAAACGAGTTCACCACCACCGCTTCCCGCGAGAACTGCCACGCGGACGCGGTCTCGGCGCCATAAGAGATGCCGTGGTAAATCTCGTCGCTGACCAGCTGCACGCCCCGCTCGGCGCACCACCCCGCGATCGCCGCGAGTTCCGCGACCGCCAACACCGTGCCGGTCGGATTGGCCGGACTCGCCACGATCAGCCCGTCGAGCGGCCCGGCCGCCTCCAACATGGCCACCGTCGGCTGAAACCGCGTGCTCTCGTCACACGGCAACTCGACAACCTCACACCCGAGAGCGCTAAGAATGTTCCGGTAAGCCGGATACCCCGGCCGCGCGAGAGCCACCCGGTCACCCACGTCGAACGCGGACAGGAAAGCCAACAGGAACCCACCCGACGACCCGGCGGTGACCACCACGTCCTGCGCCGAGACATCCAACGAGTACCGGCTCGCGTAATGCCCCGCGATCGCCGCCCGCAACTCCGGCACCCCCAACTGCTCGGTGTACCCCAACTCAAGCGACCCCAACGCAGCCGCCGCCGCGAACCGCACCCCCTCCGGCGCCCCGGTCGATGGCTGCCCCGCCGCCAGCGACACCACGTCCCCGTGCGCCCGCTGCCGCGCGTTGGCCGCCGAGAGCACATCCATCACATGAAACGGCGGCACAGCCGCGCGCTTGGCGACTTTGAGCAGGTGAGCGTGCATGACCTCAGCCTAGTGACGCCCCGGGCCGCCCGCCCCGGAACACTCAGTAGCCCACGTATCCGCCGCCACCGTGAGTGGCCTTGATACCGGGGACATTCGACAGGGAGCCGTAGCGGGAAATCGCGTAGTTCACGCCCGCGCAGATATTGTCGACCGGGTTCCAGATATTGTCGTGGCCGGGCAGCTTATACGCCTCAAAGGTCGGATCAATGCATTGCATGAGCCCTTTGGACGGGGTTCCCTTGGCGGCGTTCGAGTCCCAGTTGTTGATGGCGTTGGGGTTTCCGCCGGATTCGTGCTGGATGATTTCCCAGATGAGCTGGGCGTCGGCTTCGGTGACGTTGATGCCGCGGGCGCGCAGTTCCGCGATGGCCTGTTTGATCCATTCCTGCACGTTGCCGGGCGGGGGTCCGGCGGGCGGGCCGCCGCTCGGGCCGAGGCCGCCACCACCGCCTCCGCCACCACCGGCCCCAGTTCCTGTTCCGGAGCCCGACCCCGAGCCGTTGCCGTTGCCGCTTGGGGAGCCCTGCGCGGGGGGCGAGGTGTCGGCGTTCGCCGGGGAGGTGGCGCCCGGCGGGGTGGGCGTCCACTCGATCGGCTTGCCGGGGGCCGGGGAGAAGGACTGCGTGCCCGGGTCGGGGATGGCGGAGAACTTGGGGTTGATCGCGCCTGCCCGGCCGCTCAGCGCCGAGGCCGCGGCGGACACGGCCTGCTCCGCGCTGTCGACCTGCTCGGCGACGCGGCCCCGGTAGCTTCCGACGAGGCTGTCGACGTGCTGGCGTTTCTCGTCGTCCGTGGCGTCCGGGTGGGCGTTGAGCCAGGCTGTCGCGCTGTCATATAGCTCGCCGAACATGCCTTCCAGGGCGTCGCGGGCGCCTTGGACGCCGGTGGCCGCCGCGCTCAAGTCGCCCGCGGCGGCAGTCAGGGCGTCGGTGATCGAGGCGCCCGCCTTGGCGAAGGAGCCCATGTAGCCGACGAACGCGTCAGCGGAGGAACCCTGCCAGGCGACGTCGAGCTGCTTGACCGAACCGTCGACCTTGCCCGCCGAATCGGCGGTGGCCGTCGCGGCGGCGGTGAACTTGGCGCCCAGGTCGTTCATCGCGCCCGGCTGCGCCCGGTAGACCTTGTTCGCGGTCTCGGCCAGCTCGGCGGCGGCGCCCCCGAGCCCGGCCACGGCGTCCCTCGCGGTCACGCGTTCCCCCTCACACCGACGTCAGCGACGTCGCCGCGGTCTGTTCGGTGTTCGCCACCGACTGCCCGATCGCGTCGAGCGCCCGGTCCACCGAGCCCAGGAGCGTGCCCGCGCGGTCCAGCTCGTCGCTCGCGGACCGCGCCAGCGACCGGACGGCCTCGGCCAGCGCCGCCGAACTGGGCAGCTCGCCGAACACGCCCGCGTCGGCGTCGCGCGGGAGATCGTCGCCCGCGGCGGCCATCGGGCCCGCCTGGCCCGCGACGGCCGCTCTGCACTGCTCGATGGCCTGGAGGTTGTAGTTCGCGCCAGTCATGTCCGCCCCCTTCGGCAGTCAGGTGCGCTCGGTTCGACGGGCCTCGGCGCCGACTGGTTCCTCAGACCTCGTCGAGCAGTTCCCACACGCACGCGGCCAAGCGGGCGTTGTCGGCCGGGGTGACCGTGCTCCACAGGCGACCGTCGTTGCTCGGCCTGGCCAGGTACAGGTAGCGGCCCGCGTCGGTGTCGTGGAACGCGACGACCCGGCCCGCCCGCTGCCTGCGCTGGTCCCGGCCGACGCGCTCGACGCCGAGCTGGCCGCGCGCGCCCATGCCGGTGAACATCGAGGCGAGGGTCTGCGCGTCGTAGAGCGGCACGCCGTTCTGGCTGAGCTCAGTGATCATGTTCTGCGGCCTGCCGCCGGACCGCGCGTCGGCCGCGGCCAGCACCTCCGTCGGCAGGCTGACCGACCGGCCGGGGCCAGCGGGCGCCTCGCCCGCCACCGACACCGCCGCCTCGGCCAGCGCCGTCGCCCTGGCCGGGATCAGCCAGACCTCCGGCCCGTCGACCACCGCGAGCATCCCCTGCTCGCCGGAGGCGACAGCCAGGGCCTTGATCTCGTGGTCGGTCCACACCCAGCTGTCGACGCACACCTGCGGGTGGGCGAGCAGGCTGAGCCAGTCGGCCAACTCGGGCACCGCCCGGCGGCCCTCGACCAGCCCGCGCCGCGCCAGGCTGTCGAACGCGCCCGCGACCAGCTCTGCCCGTTCGGTGTGCGTCATGCCGGGACTGGGGACGGCGAGCGCGACGTGCTTGGCGGGCAGCCGCTCGGACTCCCAGAGCACGTCGAACTCAAGGGTGGAGAGGACGACGCTGGTGGACAAGGACACGCTCAGTCGTCTTCCCCGAGCACCGGGGAAACCACGAGCCGGTCGTCGCCGAAGACGTCGTCGGAGTCGATGCCGTACTTGCGCACGTGCTCCTCGTCGTCCTCACCGGGCGCCCCGGCCCCCGCCGCGGCGGCGGGCTGCATCAGCGACGCCGCGGGCCGCCCCGCCTTGCCACCGGCGAGCCGCTCCGCGTTGCGCGCCGCCCGCGCCTGCTCCTCCGGCACGTCCGCGGCCGCGTTCAGCCCGCGCGCCGCGCGACCCTCCGCGCCCTCGGCGCTCTTGCCACCCCTGACCAGCCGGTCCTTCTCCGCGGACGCGCCCGCCGCGGCACCGGCGCCACCGGCCCCGGCGATACCGGCCGCCGCGGCGATGTCACCCATGAGCGCGCCGGAGAACCCCGGCCGCAGACCCGCGAAGTTGTTGCCGCCACCGGGCATCCCGGGCAGCCCCGGCGTGATCGGCCCGACCCCGGAGGACCGCCCCGGCAGGTTTGGCGTCGGGTTGCCACCGGGATTGCTGGGATTGCCGGGACCGCCAGGGCCACCGGCATTGCCGCCGGACCCACCCGGGTTGCCCGGGTCGATCCCAGCGAAGCCGCCGCCGGGTCCGCCGCCACCGGGCGGGACCTGGTAGCCCCCGCCACCCCCCGGCCCGGTCGCCCCACTGGGCGTGAACGACCCGCTCCCGGAGGAGAAGCCCTGAACCGAGGTCGCCCCGGTCGTCGGCTTCGGCTTCGCCACCAGGTTCAGCCCCGGCGGCACCGGCAGCGACTGGTAGCTGCCCAGCGCGGCCTGGCTGCCCTGGCTGTACCCGTTCATCGCGGCCACCGCCTGCTGGTGCGCCGCTTGCGTCTGCTGCACCTGCTGCGCGTTGTCCGTCGTGTGCCCCAGCGCCCCGGCGAACCGGTCGAACCCGTTGAGCTCGGTCGGCCCCCGCAGCTGCTTGCCGTCCGGGGCGCCGTTGCGGGTGCTGGAGAACGTGTCCCCCTGCTCGTTCACCCCGTCCGCCGACTGCTCCACGGTGGGCACAGCGTCGGCGGCGTAGATGCTGGAGTTCTGGGTGGCCTCATGCCCGCCCTCGGCGGCGGCCCCCTCCCAGGCGACCCCGATCGCGGCCAACTGCTCCCGCAACACCTTGTCCGTCTCGGCCAACCCGTCGGCGATCTGCGTGAGCGCCTGCACCGCCTGGAAAAGGCTCTCCGAGCCCGGCCCCTGCCGCAGCTTGTCCAACTGGTCGGCGAGAGCGCCCAAGCTGTAGCCCTCGAACCGGAGGTCGGCCAGCCCGCTGTCCCCTGCCATGTCAGCCCCTCACCTCGACGCCCGCAACGTCGCCACGGCCAGTCCCGCGGCCTGCTCGCTCAACTGGCACATCTGATCCAGCGTGTAAGTGCCCCGCACGTTCGGGGTCATGGTGACTTCTAGGCCTTGGCCCTGCGCGACGTCGACAAACGACGTGCAGTCCGCGTTGTTCGTCTGCGTGGCACCCCGAAGGTAGAAGCGGGCGGCGGCGTACCCGGCCACGGAGGTCAACTGCGCGTCCACGTTGCGCTTGCCGGTGAGCCAGGCCTCGATTCCCTCGTTCGTCACCGCGGTGACCCGAAAGTTGTAGGCGGTCTCCAAGGAGCCAGCATCCGGCCTCGCGTAAAGCACGCACTGCTTGAGGCCCCGGTCGATCTCGGCGGTCCCGGTCAAGGCCCGCGTCCGCGTGATGTGCAACTCGGTCAACTGCGGTTCAGTGATCAAGGCGCACGGATCAACGCCATCGAGCTTCAACTCGGCTGGCCGTGGCGGGATCGCCACAGTAGGCGTCGGCTTGGCGGGGGCGGACGAACTCGGTGCTGGGGACTCGACCTGGGTCGCGCTGGTTTCCCCGGTCGAAGCGACCGCCTGCCCGGGGTCGGTGCTCGTGCACGCGGTCGCGCCTACGAGTAGGAGCGCGGCGGCGGACAACAGAACCTGGCTACGCACGCCGGCTTCCTCCGAGAGTGGCGACAATCTCGTCCTCGTTGTAGCCGTAGTTCTTGGCGCTCTCGACCAACTGGTCGACCAGGTTGTACAGGCTCTGGATGTACTCCAAGACCCGGGCCCGATACGAATCCGCGTTGTAGACGAGCCGGTCGTTCCACTCCTTCGCGACCTTGTCGCTCACAATGTCTTCACCCGGCGGAACCACGTTCAAGAACGCCATTGAGACGGCTACCCGGTCGTCAAGGGCGTCGGCCTGGTCTTGGATGATCTTGGCCGCGGCGAGGACGTTCTCGTGGTTGACGACGAACTGGCCGCCGGAGGTGGAGCCGGGGAGGTTGCTGAGGAGTTGGTCCGCGGCGTGCATGGCCGCTCCCGCGACCGCGCCTACCGCGCCGCCGACTGCGGCGCCGATGTTCATCTAACGCACCCCCGGTACGCGTCGTGATGTTGTCGTCTCGGTTCGCAGGCTACCAACGTGGTCGTGTGGCCTACCTGAACTTTGACGGAGAAACCAGGGGTTCGGTTCCGCTTATCGGGCGACAGGGACGCCGATCTCGCCGTCGAGGGCTCGTTTGGCGATGTCGGTGCGGTGGTGGGAGCCGGGGAGGTGGATGGCGTCGACCTTGCGGTAGGCCTCGGCGCGGGCGGCGGCGAGGTCGTCGCCGGTGCCGACGACGGCGAGGACGCGGCCGCCCGCGGAGACCAGGGCGCCGTCGTCGCGGCGGCGGGTGCCCGCGTGCAGGACGCCTTCGGCTTCTGCTCCGGTGATGACGTCGCCGGTGCGGGGGCGGCCGGGGTAGCCGTCGGCGGCGATGACGACGGTGACCGCGGCGCCGTCCGCCCATTCCAGCGGCGGGTGGGCGGCGAGGGCGCCGGTGGCGGCGGCGTGCAGCAGGCCGGACAGAGGGCTGCGCAGCAGGGCGAGGACAGACTGGGTTTCCGGGTCGCCGAAGCGGCAGTTGAACTCGATGACCTCCGGGCCGTTCTCGGTGAGCGCCAGGCCCGCGTAGAGGAGGCCGGAGAACGGGGTGCCGCGGCGGGCCATCTCGTTGACGACCGGCTGGATGATGCGGGCGACGACGTCGTCGACGAGGCCGGGCGGGGTCCACGGGAGGGGTGCGTAGGCGCCCATGCCGCCGGTGTTGGGGCCCGCGTCGTTGTCGCCGACGCGTTTGAAGTCCTGGGCGGGCAGCAGCGGGACGACCGCGCCCTCGGCGTCCACGACGCAGAACAGGGACACCTCGGGGCCGTCGAGGAACGACTCCAGCAGCACCGGGTGGCCGCCGTCGAGCAGGGTCATGGCGTGCGCGCGGGCGTTGATGAGGTCGCGGGTGACCACGACGCCCTTGCCCGCGGCGAGGCCGTCGTCCTTGACGACCCAGGTGGGGCCGAAGCGGGCGAGGGCGGCGTCGAGGCGGGCGGGGTTGTCCACGACCTCGCTGTGCGCGGTGGGCACACCGGCGGTGGTCATGACGTCCTTGGCGAACGCCTTGGAGCCCTCGATGCGGGCGGCCGCGGCGCTGGGGCCGAAGCAGGCGATGCCCGCGGCGCGCACGGCGTCGGCGACGCCCGCGACCAGCGGACCCTCGGGTCCGACGACGACGAGGTCCGCTTTCCACAGCTTCGACAGCTCGACTACCGCGGCCGCGTCTGTCGCGTCGACGCCGTAGGTCTCCGACAGGGAGGCGGTGCCCGCGTTGCCGGGGGCGCACGCCAGCGCGACCACCTCGGGGTCCTTCGACAGCGCGAGGACCAGGGCATGTTCGCGGGCACCAGACCCGATGACGAGGACACGCACGGTGGGTGAGCCTAGATGCACCGGGGCGGAGCGCGGTAATCAGCCCGTGAGGGCCTGCTGGGAGCCGGGGTGCAGCGGCACCGGGTCGGTCTTGCCCGCGGTCGCTTTGTCGATGCCGTTCGCGGCGGGGTGGATCTTCGCGAGGTCGGCTTTCCGGTCCACGATGAGCTTGGTGACCGCGCACGCGTTGCCCGCGGCGAAGTCGTCGCGAACCAGTAGCAGGTTGGGCACTTCGATGGTCTTGACGTCGGCGGACAGGCCGTAGGTGGCGCTGGGGATGACGCCTTCGGTGTAGACCGGGCTGATCTTTTGCACGGCGGCGAGCTGCGGGGTGACGTCGATCAGCTCGACCTGTCCCTTCATCGAGGTGAACAGGTCGGTCAGCTCGGGCGCGGGCAGGCCGCCGGAGAAGAACAGCCCGTCGATCTGGCCGGACTTCATGCCGTCGACGGTGGGGCGCAGCGCGAGCCGCTGGGCGGCCACGTCGGTGGCCGGGTTCAGGCCCGCGGCCTCCAGAAGCCGGTTCGCGATGACCTCGGTGCCCGATTTCGGCGAGCCGGTGGAGATCTTCTTGCCGCGCATGTCGGCGATCGAGGCGATGCCGCTGCCGGTGCGCACGGCGACCTGGGTGGAGTTGGGGTAGATCCGGGCGAGGGCGCGGATGTTCGCCTTCTTGCCCTCGAACGCGCCGGTGCCGTTGACCGCGTCGGCGGCGGTGTCGGCGAGGGAGAAAGCCACGTCGTAGTCGCCCGCGACGAGTTGCTGGATGTTCTGCACGGACGCGCCGGTCTCGGCGGCGGTGGCCTTGAGTTTGGTGTTGTCGCTGATGAGCTGGGCGAGGCCGCCGCCGAGGGTGTAGTAGACGCCGCCGGTGTTGCCGGTGGCGATGGTGACGCGGCCGTCGGAGGTCTCGCAGGCGCCGTTCGCGGCGGTCGCGCCGGTGTCGGCGCGTTTGCCGCCGCAGCCTGCCGCGACCAGGGCTACCGCGACGGCGGTAAGCACGACTCGGTTACGCATGGGCGTTCTCCTCTTGGGCTGTCTTGGGGCGGGTAATGAGGTTCACGGCGACCGCCAGCGCGAGCAGTCCGAGGCCGAGGCCGACCGACAACGGCTGGAGGTAGAGCAACAGCAGCGCGGCGGGCACGCACAGGGCGCGTTCGGGCCACCGCGCCGGGCCGAACAGCCAGCCGCCGGTCACCACGGCCAGCGCGGCCACGCCCGCCGCGGACGCGGCCGTCACCCACAGCACGTCGCCGACCGGGCGCTGGAGCAGCAGGGCCGAGCCGTTGTCGGTGAGCACGAACGCGATCGGCACGAGGAACGCGGGCAGCGTGTATTTCCAGGTCTGCCACATAGTCCGGATTACCGAGCCGCCGGTAATCGCGGCGGCGGCCACCGCGGCGAGCGCTGTCGGCGGCGTGACCTCGGACAGGACCGCGTAGTAGAAGATGAACATCGCCGTCTCGGCGGGCGCGACGCCCAGGTCGACCAGGGCTGGGCCCAGCACGACCCACGAGATGATGAACGACGCGGTCACCGGCACGGCGAGCCCTAGGACGCTTACCGCGACGGCGGAAAACACCACGGTCAGCGCGAGGACGACGGTCGGGTTGGTCGCCAGCGCGTTGGCGGCGTCCACCAGGGCGGCGGCGAGTTCGAGGCCGAGGCCGGTCTTGGTGATCGTGGAGGTGATCACGCCCGCCGCCGCGCAGACCGCGATCACCGGCAGCGCGCCGCGCACGCCCTCGGCCAGCGCGTTCGCCAGGTCGCGAACCCAGTCCCGCACGAGTGGCCAAGAGAAGCCCGTTTGCAGAGACCGGGCCACGATGGCGAACAGGGCTGCGACGCCGGTCGCGTAGACGACGGCGGTGAACGGCGGGATGTCCAGCGCGAGGAACACGACGATGATCGCCAGCGACGCGAAGTGGTATCCGCCGCGCTTGAGCAGCGGCCACACGCCGGGGGACTCCACGTGGACCGGTTTCGCGCCGAACCGGCGGGCGTCGGCCTCGACGGCGAAGACGATCCCCAGGTAGTAGAGCAGCGTCGGGACGATCGCCCAGACGAGCACGGTGAGATAAGAGGTTTGCAGGTACTCGGCGATGATGAACGCCGCGGCGCCCAGGGTGGGCGGCGACAGGATCGCGCCGATGCCGGAAGCGGCGAGCAGTCCGCCCGCGTTCTCGCGCGGATAGCCCGCCTTGCGTAAGACGGGCCAGGTGATGGCTCCCAGGCTTACCGTGGTCGCGGTTCCCGAGCCCGAGACAGTGCCCAAGAGGAACCCGGAAAGCGCGGCCGTGCGGCCCGCGGCGGTCCGGGAGCGGCGGAACAGGGCGAAGCTGAAGTCCACGAAGAACGGGCCCGCGCCCGCCGCGGTGAGGACCGCGCCGTAGATGGTGAACAGCACGATGTAGGTCGCGGCGACGTCGAGCGGGACGCCGTAGAAGCCGCTCTGCTCGTTGAACAGCGCGTTGACGATCTGCGGGAAGTCGATGCCCGCGTGCGCGAAGCCCCAGTCCTGCGGGAGGTAGCCGCCGTAGTAGGCGAACGCGAGGAAGACGAGGCAGACGATCGGCAGGACGGGGCCGGTGGTCCTGCGGGTGGCCTCCAGCACGAGGACCAGCAGCAGCGCGCCCGCGACGACGTCGGCGGTGGACAGCACCGGCCGGTCGAGGAAGGCGTCGTAGCCGCCCGCGAACCCGCCGCCGCCGAAGGGCAGGACCGGATAGAGCCCAACGAGCAAGGCGGTTACGGATAAGAGCCAGTCGATAAGGCGCGGGTTGTCGTCGTCGGGCCGTTTAGCCGTGGGCCGGTAGCAGAGGAAGACCAGCGGCAAGGTAAGCCCGAGGAAGATCACCAGGTAGTACTGGTTGCCCTTGGCGAAGGGCCAGAAGACCTGTTTGAGCACCAGCAGCGCGATGGCGACGGCGGCGGCCCAGACGAGGGTCTCCCAGCGGCCGGTGAGCCGCCGCGACGGGCGTTCCTCGTCGTGGGCGCCCACCACGTCGGTCAGGAGCGCGGCGCGGTCGGCGGGCGGGTCGACGGTGTGGGCCAACCGTCCTCCTCGTCGGTGCGTGGATCTCCGACGAACGTTACCGGTGGTCGGCGTCACACAGAAGCGACTTCGCGCGCCCCGGCGGCGACACTCGGTCAGCGGCGACACTCGGTCAGCGGCGTTGAACCCGCGGTCAGTTTCCCGCCGTTCATCCGCCGGTGGGCAGGCTTTCGCCCGGCGGTGGCTTGCCCGTCGCGGCGCGCGGCGACTGTTGCCCCGTACCCCGACGAGGAGGACACCCATGCCGCGATCGGCTTTCCGGACCCTTGGAGTCGCCGTGTCCGCACTGGCCCTGCTGGGCTCCGCCACGATGAGCGCCGCGACCGCCGCCCCGGAGCAGGCCGCCGACGCCGAGCGCCACGGCAGGGCGACGCCGCTCGTCCTCGGCCACCGCGGCGCGTCGGGCTACCGGCCCGAGCACACGCTGGCCAGCTACGAGCTCGCCGCCCGGATGGGCGCGGACTACATCGAGCCCGACCTGGTGTCCACCAAGGACGGCGTGCTGGTGGCCCGGCACGAGCCGGAGATCGGCGGCACCACCGACGTCGCCAAGCGCCCGGAGTTCGCAGCGCGCAAGGCCACCAAGGTCCTCGACGGCGTGTCGGTGACCGGCTGGTGGACCGAGGACTTCACCCTCGCCGAGCTGCGCACGCTGCGCGCGGTCGAGCGCATCCCGGACGTGCGGCAGGAGAACACGATCCACAACGGCCGCCACCAGGTGCCCACGTTCCAGGAGGTCGTGGACCTGAGCAAGCGCCTCTCGCGCGAGCTGGGCCGCGAGATCGGGGTCTACCCGGAGACCAAGCACCCGACCTACTTCCGCGAGCTCGGCCTTGAGCTGGAGCCCAAGCTGGTCGAGGTGCTGGAGCGCAGCGGCCTGAACCGGCCGAACGCGAAGGTGTTCGTGCAGTCCTTCGAGGTGTCGAACCTCAAGGCGCTGAGCAAGCGCTTGCGGGTGCCGCTGATCCAGCTCACCTCCGCGTCGGGCGCCCCGTACGACTTCGTCGCCGCAGGCGACCCGCGCAAGTACGCCGACCTGCTCACTCCGGCTGGCCTGCGCGAGATCGCCGAGTACGCGCACGGCATCGGCCCGGCCAAGGACCAGGTCGTCCCGCGGGACGCGACCGGCGGCCTGGCCGCGCCGACCGCGCTCGTGGGCGACGCGCACGCCGCAGGCCTGAAGGTGCACCCATACACGTTCCGGGCGGAGAACTCGTTCCTGCCGCCGCGCCTGCGGACCTCCGCGGTGGGCTCGGACTACGGCGACCTCTTCGCCGAGCTTTCCGCCTTCTGGGCAGCGGGGGTGGACGGCGTGTTCACCGACAACCCGGACATCGCGGTCGCCTCCCGCGCGGAGACCTTCCCCCGCCGCTGACCGCGGGCCGCACCACGAGCGGGTCGTCACCCGGTGCGGTGACGACCCGCTCTGTCCATGTCAGACAACGCGGTTGTCCACAAAGCACCAGCGCCACGACTCCCCGGGCTCATAAGACCGAACGATCGGGTGGTCTGTGCGCTCGTGGTGGGCCGTGGCGTGTCTTCGCGGACTGGAGTCGCAGCAGGCGACGTGTCCGCAGGTCAGGCACTCCCGCAGGTGCACCCAGTCCCGCTCGCCCGCGGCAAGGCAGTCCTGGCACCCGTCCACCGCGTCCGGGGTGACCGCCGCGGGCAGTGTCTCGACGTGTTCGCAGGTCATGGCCGGTTCCTCTCGTGCCGCTCGCCCCCGCATGGGTAATCCTTGCGCAAGACGACGAAGGAGGCGCGCGTGGAACTTCTCCTGCTGCTCGCGGGAGCGCTGGCCGTCACCGCCGTGGCCCGGCGGTTCGACGCGCCCGCGCCGCTGGTGCTGGTCGCGGTGGGGCTCGTGGTGTCCTTCGTGCCCGGCGTGCCGGAGTTCCGCGTGGACCCGGAGCTGGTCCTGCTCCTCGTCCTGGCGCCGCTGCTGTACTCGGCCGCGCTCGACAGCTCCTATCTCGACATCAAGGCGAACCTGCGCCCGATCGGGCTGCTCGCGGTAGGGCTGGTCCTGTTCACCACCGCCGTGGTCGGCCTGGTGGCGCACCTGCTGGTCCCGGGGCTGCCGCTGGGCTCGGCGCTGGTGCTCGGCGCGGTGGTGGCGCCGCCGGACGCGGTGGCCGCGGTCGCGATCGGCCGGAAACTGGGGCTGCCGAGGCGGGCGATGACGCTGCTCACCGGCGAAAGCCTGGGCAACGACGCGACCGCGCTTACCGCGTTCAAGGTAGCCGTGGCGGGCGTGGCGGCGTTCAGTTGGACCGACGGGGTCGTCACGCTGCTGGTGACCTCGATCGGCGGCGTGCTCGTCGGCCTGGTCCTGGGCGTCGTCGTGCACGCGATCCGCCTCCGGCTCGGCGACGGCATCCTGGAGAGCGCGCTGGGGCTGCTCGTGCCGTTCGGCGCTTACCTGCTGGCCGAGGAAGCACACACCTCGGGCGTGCTGGCGGTCGTGGCGGCCGGGCTGTACCTCGGGCACAACGCCACCCAGGCCGGTTTCGCGACCCGGCTGCAGGAGACGGCGGTCTGGCAGTCGCTGGACGTGCTGCTGGAGTCGCTGGTGTTCGCGCTGATCGGGTTGCAACTGCGGGCGGTGGTGTCCGACGCGCGACCGGACTGGGACCTGGTCGCCGCGTCGGTGGGCGTGCTGCTGGCGGTGATCGTGAGCCGGTTCGTGTGGATGTTCCCCAGCGCCTACGTCCCCCGGTGGCTCTTCCCGCACATCCGGCGGCGGGAGAAGAACCCGCCGGGCTGGCGGCAGATCACCGTGATCTCGTGGGCGGGGATGCGCGGCGTGGTGTCGCTGGCCGCGGCGGCGGCGATCCCGCTGGACATGCCGGGGCGCGAGGTGGTGGTGCTGCTCGCGTTCGTG
Source organism: Actinokineospora sp. NPDC051303 (assembly GCF_055586285.1). Taxonomy (NCBI): domain Bacteria; kingdom Bacillati; phylum Actinomycetota; class Actinomycetes; order Pseudonocardiales; family Pseudonocardiaceae; genus Actinokineospora; species Actinokineospora sp. NPDC051303. The sequence goes on along the minus strand of NZ_JBVJIN010000027.1, from coordinate 48,553 downwards.
GTCACCGTGGGCACCCTGCTGTTGCAGGGCATGACCCTGCCCGCGCTGATCCGCGGCCTCGGCGTGCGCGCGGAGGACGGCCAAGACCGCGCCCTCGCCGAAGCCCAGGTGCAGAACGAGGCCGCCCGCGCCGCCCTCGCCCGCCTGGACGAGATCACCGCCGAGGGGGGAACGCCCCGGCACCTCACGGACCGCCTGCGGGGACTCGCCGAACACCGGGGAAACGCCGCGTGGGAACGCCTCGGACGCCAGGACACCGAGAACCCGGCCGCCGCGTTCCGCCGCGTCCGCCGCGAAATGCTCAGCGCGGAACGCGCCGTGTTCGTCGCCGCCCGCGACCGCGGCGAGATCGACGACGAGATCCTGCGGCGGGTCCAGCGGGAACTGGACCTGGAGGAAGCCGCCCTGGCCCGCAAGTGACGCGGGTCCGGGGCGGCGGCGAGAGTCAGGCCATCTGGTGGCGGACGATGGTCTGCTCACGGCCGGGGCCGACCCCGACCGCGGACACCCGGGCCCCCGCCAGTTCCTCGATCCGCTCCACGTAGGCGCGCGCGTTGGCGGGCAACTCGTCATACGAGCGGCACTCGCTGATGTCCTCCCACCAGCCCGGCATTTCCTCGTACACCGGCACCGCGTGGTGCACGTCGGTCTGGGTCATCGGCATGTCGTCCACCCGGCGACCGTCCACTTCGTACGCCACGCACACCGGAACGGTGTCCAGGCCGGAAAGCACGTCGAGCTTGGTGAGGAAGTAGTCGGTGATGCCGTTGACCCGGCTGGCGTAGCGGGCGATCACCGCGTCGAACCAGCCGGTGCGGCGCAGCCGCTTGGTGGTCACGCCGACCTCGCCGCCCACCTTGCGCAGCCGCTCGCCCATCTCGTCGTCCAGCTCGGTGGGGAACGGGCCGGAGCCGACGCGGGTCGTGTACGCCTTGAGGATGCCGATCACCGTGGTGATCCGGGTCGGGCCGATGCCGGAGCCCGCGCTCGCGCCGCCGGAGGTCGGGTTGGACGAGGTGACGAACGGGTAGGTGCCGTGGTCGACGTCGAGCAGGGTGCCCTGCGAGCCCTCCAGCAGCACCGTCTCGCCGCGCTCCAGCGCCTGGTTGAGCAGCAGCCGGGTGTCGGCGATGCGGTGGGCGAACTTCTCCCCGGACGCCAGCACCTCGTCCACGACCTGGTCCGGGTCGAGCGCCTTGCGGTTGTAGATCTTCACCAGCATCTGGTTCTTGACGTCGAGGGCCGCCTCGACCTTCTGCCGGAGGATCTTCTCGTCCAGCAGGTCCTGCACCCGCACCCCGACCCGGGCCACCTTGTCCTGGTACGCCGGGCCGATGCCTCGGCCGGTGGTGCCGATCTTGGCCTTGCCCAGGTAGCGCTCCGTGACCTTATCGATGGCCACGTGGTACGGCATGATCAGGTGCGCGTCGGCGGAGATGAGCAGCCCCGAGGTGTCGACGGCGCGGTCTTCCAGCCCAGCCAGCTCCTTGAGCAGCACGCTCGGGTCGACCACGACGCCGTTGCCGATGACGTTGGTCACGCCCGGGGTGAGGATGCCCGAGGGAATCAGGTGCAGCGCGAAGTCCTGCCCGTCCGGCAGCACCACCGTGTGCCCGGCGTTGTTCCCGCCCTGGTACCGCACGACCCACTGGACGCGCTCGCCAAGCAGGTCGGTCGCCTTTCCCTTGCCCTCGTCGCCCCATTGGGCGCCGATCAGCACGATTGCCGGCATGTGAAACTCCAGGTGTTGGCAGTGTGGAGAAACCAGTGGACACCCGTACCCGTGCCTCCTCGGGCGAATGCCGGTGACTGAGACTAGACCAGGAGACAGCAGTGAGCGCACTCGTGCTGGCCTGCGGAAACGCGGCCGCCACTGGCCGCCCGCGGACCCTCACCCAGCGTGACGACCTGCGGTGGCGGGAACTGCCCGCCACCCCCGGCCGATCCGACGTCGACCCACTGCTCGCCACCACCGACGGCGACCGCCTGATCGTGCTCGGCACCGACGCCGACCTCGCCGCGATAGTCCTGCGGCTCATGCGAACCGACCGCCTAGCCGACACCCCCATCGGCTACCTCCCCACCGCCCCGTCCGCCATCCCCGACCTCTGGAACCTGCCCAGCGACCTGGAACTCCGCGCCCAAGTGGCCCTGACCGGCGACATCGACTCCATCCCCCTGATCCGCGACGACGCGGGCGGCGTCCTCGTCGGCCGAGGCACCCTCGACCACCCCCAAGGCGTGGCCTACTGCGACGACGCCACCGCCCTACGCGGCCGCGCCAAACGCATCGAGGTCACCCCCGACCTGATGGGCGGCGCGGGTTTGGTCGCGCGGGTGGTACGCGGCGGGTTGCTGGGCAAGCGAACGGAGACGTTCACGGGTCGCGCCTTCCAGATCGGCTGCGTACCCACCAGGCTCGTCCGCGACGGCATGGCGAAGGAAGTGGGAAAGTGGACTTGGTACCGACACACAGAAGACCTACGAGTGGCCCGCGGAGTTCTGTGACCCGAAACCGCCGACACGCCCACCGAGCGGGTGGACACAAGCTCCGCGCTCGACCAAAAGTGAATCCAAAACACCGTTCCAGTTCGTGAACCCGCTGGTCAACAAGTGCCTTCCCCGCGCACGCGGGGCTGTTCCGGTGACGTGCAGTTTCGTCCCGCACTGACCTCCGTCTTCCCCGCGCACGCGGGGCTGTTCCGCCACCCCCTGGTACGGCGGCGTCGCGCACGGGCGTCTTCCCCGCGCACGCGGGGCTGTTCCGCTCAGGGCGTCGGCGCTCGTCGGGGGGTGTCGGTCTTCCCCGCGCACGCGGGGCTGTTCCCTTCCGAATCGAACTGCAAGACCTGGAGGACTGGTCTTCCCGGCGCACGCGGGGCTGTTCCCAGGACCGGCCCGACTCGGCGAGACTCGCCGTCTTCCCCGCGCACTCGGGGGTGTTCCGAACATCGGCCTGTCCGGCGGCCCCAACAGGAAGTCTTCCCCGCGCACGCGCGGGGTGAGTTCCTCCGCCAAATCGCCCTTGCCTGCGCATGGCCGGGGCGAAGACCCGCTATTTCCGCCTCCCGCCGCCCCCGCCCACAACAAACCCCACCCTCCCCGGGGGGCCGCCCCGCTCCAGTCTATCGGCTCTGGGGGTGGGCGGAAGGGGGCGGCGAAATCTGTGGACAGCTTTCGGGTATGTGGATAACTGGCGCGGGCAGGCAAGAAAGTTGGTGTACAAGCGGGGCGCCTGCAATGCCCCTATTCAGTGAGAGCAACCCCTGTTAAGCGACCCCTGGCACACCGAGAGCTTTTACAGTAAGTCGTCGGGGTGTCACCCAAAGGTATAACGATCTCCACCTGGCCTCGACACGGTTGGACGGCACCGCGTGATCCCCTGCCACCGGAGGAACCATGTCGAAAACCAGGGCACTACTGGGCTCCTTACTCCTGTCGCTCGCGCTCCTCGTCGGAGTGACCGCCGAGGCGAGTGCGACTCCGCCGAACATTCCGAGCGCGAGCACCGCGCAGGCGGAGTTGGCCGCGCTCACCGTGCGGGCGGACGGTTCGATGACCGGCTACTCGCGGGACCTGTTCCCGCACTGGATCACCATCTCCGGGGCGTGCAACACGCGGGAGACCGTGCTCAAGCGGGATGGCTCGAACGTGGTGACCGACTCGTCCTGCGCGGCGACCTCGGGCCGCTGGTACAGCCCGTATGACGGCGCCACTTGGTCGCTGGCTTCGGATGTCGACATCGACCACGTGGTGCCGCTGGCGGCGGCGTGGCGGTCGGGCGCGTCGTCGTGGACGACCGCGCGGCGGCAGCAGTTCGCCAACGACCTGAGCCTGCCGCAGCTCATCGCGGTCACCGACAACGTCAACCAGGCCAAGGGCGACCAGACCCCGGCGACCTGGAAGCCGCCGCTGAGCTCGTACTGGTGCACCTACGCGAAGATGTGGACGCACGTGAAGTACAACTACGGCCTCAGCGTGAACTCCTCGGAGAAGTCGGCGCTGGCGAGCATGCTCAACACCTGCTGACCCAGCGGTGACCGCGACGCCCCCGCCGGACTCGTCCGTCGGGGGCGTCGCTGTTGGGGGAGGATCGGGCGGCAGGCACTACGGAGGGAAACGCGATGTCGGAGTACTCGTCCCCGTTCAGCGCGGGCCCTGGGGTGATGACCGAGGAGGTCGGCGTCATCACCGGTGAGCTGGAGTTGCGGTCGGTTAGCGACGGCGACGGCGTGGTCACCGTCAAGGTCCGCTACGCGGGCGCCGACGAGTGGTACCGCCTGCGTGGCGGCCAGTGCAAGCTCGCCGACGACGCCGACCACGCCGCCGTGCACTCGCTGCTCGTCGGGGTCCTCAACCGCCCGGGCGGTTGATCAGAGCAGGCCGAGGGCCTTGGGCGCGGCCGGGTCGGAGTCGGCGAGGAACGTCGAGCACCGCTCGTACTCCTCGGTCTCGCCGATCGCCTTGGCCGCACGGGCGAGAGCGGCCAGCGCGCGCAGGAAGCCCTGGTTGGGGCGGTGCGACCACGGCACCGGGCCAAAGCCCTTCCACCCGGAGCGGCGTAGCTGGTCGAGGCCGCGGTGGTAGCCGGTGCGCGCGTAGGCGTAGGCGGCGATCGGCTCGCCCGCGTCGAGCGCCCGTTCGGCCAGGGCGGCCCAGGCCTCGGAGAAGTCGGGCCAGGAGGTGGCGACCTCGGTGGGGTCCATGCCGCCCTCCAGCGCGGCTTGCGGCTCGGCGCGGTCGGGAAGCAGTGTGGGGTCAGGTCCGAGCAGATTCCCTTGCATGGTCTTATCCTGCCGCGACTCATGCGGTCGGGTGAACCGGCCCGCCTCTCGCCCAGCGTGACCAGGTCGGCGCGACCCGTAAGGGAATATCCCTAATTCACCCCAATGATGAGGGCCGCCCTTCCTGCGCGTCGGGGGCCGCAGTCATGATGGCCCGGTGAACCAGGGGACAGCTACCGACGACGACCCGGCCACCAAGGGTCCGGTCGGCCAGTTCAAGGACTTCTTCCGGCTGCACTGGACGCGCGGCGTCGCGGGCCGGGAAACACCCGAATGGGTGTGGCATTTCGCGTACCGGATGTGGTTGCTGGCGCTGCTGTTCAAAATGCTCGGCTCGTCCTGGGACGAGTCGTGGCACTTCAAGTTCCAGCGCGACGACCTGGCTCCGCCGCATTTGATCAACAGTGTCGGCACCGGCATCGCCGTCGTCCTGGTCGCGATCCACAGCTTCACCGGCATGGCCGCGACCCGGCGGTCGCAGCGGCTGCTGCAGAGCGGGTTGGCGGTGTTCCTCATCGCCGCGCCGCTCGACGTGATCAACCACCGGGTCAACGGCCTCGACCTGACCGCGTGGAGCCCGTCGCACGCGCTGCTCTACTTGGGCACCGCGGTGATGATCGTGGGCCTGATCGACGGCTGGCTCGCCGCGGGGCCGGGTGGCCGGGCGCGGCCGTGGGTGCTGGGCGCGTTGTGGGTGTTCTTCCTGGAGAACACGCTGTTCCCCAATGGGCAGCAGGAGTATGGGGTGCTGGAGCTGGCGTCCTGCCTCCCGAATGGCGTTCTCGATCCGAGCACCTGTTACGCCGAGCGCAGTCTGCTGGAGTTCGCGGCCGAGCAGCTCGGCCGGTCGGTCGACTACGAGGCCATCAAGCATTTCGCCCTGCCGATCCCCGACTGGGTGTATCCGATGTGGGGCATCGGGGTGGCCGCGCTGGTTCTGGCGGTCGCGGGCAAGACGATCGGCCGGACCTGGGCGGCGACGGCTGTCGCGGGCGCGTACGTCGCCTACCGCACGGTGATCTGGCCGCTGCTGGTCCTGGGCGACTTCCCGCCGTCGACGGTGCCGTTCTACCTGCTGTTCGTCGGTGTCGCCGTGGACGTCGTGCGCAGGCTGAGCCTGCCGCACGCCGCCGAGGCGCTGGCGGGCGCGGCGGCGGTGACGGTGCTCGGGCATGCCGCGCTGTACGCGCAGGACGTCCTGGTCGCCGCCCCACCGGTCGCCTGGTGGTCGGCGCCGATCACGTTCGCCCTGGTCGCCGCCCTCTGGTGGGCCGGGCGCCCGCTGGCGAACCTGATCAACCGCCGCCCCGCCCTGGCCCCTGCCACGACCTGACCAGAACGGCACGCGGACAACCCCCTCGGAGCCGGACAAACCTGGGCTTTCCAAACCCAAAGGCGTTCGGCCAGAAAATCGAATCAGACACAATGACAAACGGCCCTCCCAATCCCGGGAGGGCCGTCGTCACAAAATCGCTTTCGGAGCCATTCGAGCCAATTTCGCGCGGCCCCGCACCCACCCGACAACCCCCACCCGTCCCTGGGGGGCTGGCCCCGCTCCAGCGTATCGGCGCAGGTCGGCGGGGCCAAGGGGGCGGGGTGGGGCCTGTGGATAACTCGGAGGCGGCGGGGTGGGCGAAATAGCGAAAGCCGAGGTCAGCCCGCGATCATGCGGCCCGCGCTCTTGAGATGTTCACACGCCTGGGTGATGCGGGCGGCCATGGCCTGCTCGGCGGCCTTGAGGTAGCTGCGCGGGTCGTAGGTCTTCTTGTTGCCGACCTCGCCGTCGATTTTGAGGACGCCGTCGTAATTGGTGAACATGTGCGCGGCGATGGGGCGGGTGAAGGCGTACTGGGTGTCGGTGTCGATGTTCATCTTGATGACGCCGTAGGACACCGCCTCGTGGATTTCCTCAAGCAGGGAGCCGGAGCCGCCGTGGAAGACCAGGTCGAACGGCTTGGCGTCGGCGCCGAGGCCGAGCTTCTCGGCGACGACTTCCTGGCCCTGCTTGAGGATCTCCGGGCGCAGCTTCACGTTGCCCGGCTTGTAGACGCCGTGCACGTTGCCGAAGGTCGCGGCCAGCAGGTAGCGGCCCTTCTCGCCGGTGCCGAGGGCGTCGACGGTCTTGAGGTAGTCCTCGGCGGAGGTGTAGAGCTTGTCGTTGATCTCGTTGGCGACGCCGTCCTCTTCGCCGCCGACGACGCCGACCTCGATCTCCAGCACGATCCGCGCCTTCGCGGCCTTTTCCAGCAGGTCGGCGGCGATCTGCAGGTTCTCTTCCAGCGGCACCGCCGAGCCGTCCCACATGTGCGACTGGAACAGCGGGTTCTTGCCCGCGTCGACGCGTTCCTGGCTGAGCGCGATCAGCGGGCGGACGAAGCCGTCGAGCTTGTCCTTGGGGCAGTGGTCGGTGTGCAGGGCGACATTCACCGGGTACTTCTCGGCGACCACGTGCGCGAACTCCGCCAGCGCGACCGCGCCGGTGACCATGTCCTTGACCTTGGTGCCGGAGGCGAACTCCGAGCCGCCGGTCGACACCTGGATGATGCCGTCGCTCTCGGCTTCGGCGAACCCGCGCAGCGCGGCGTTCAGTGTCTCCGACGAGGTCACGTTGATGGCGGGGTAAGCGAACTCGTTCGCCTTGGCCCGGTCCAGCATCTCCGCGTAGACCTCGGGTGTGGCGATGGGCATCTGTGGTCCTCCTCGGGGTGGGCCTGCGCCGTTCTGGCGCATCCTACGAGCAGCGACCGCCGCCCGTCTTGGGCAGACTGGCCCTATGGCCACCGCTACCTGGAACGGCGCGATCATCGCTGAGAGCGACGACACAAAGATCGTCGAAGGCAACCACTATTTCCCCATCGATTCAGTGCACCAGCAGTACCTGCGCCCGTCGGAGTCCACGTCGGTGTGCCCGTGGAAGGGCACAGCGAGTTACTACACGCTCCATGTCGACGGGCAGGACAACGTCGACGCCGTCTGGTACTACCCGGATCCCAAGCCCGCCGCGGCCGAGATCAAGGGCTATGTGGCGTTCTGGAACGGCGTCGACGTCACCGACTGAAAATCACCCGATCGCGGCGGCAAACCTCCGGTAAGCCGCCCGGTCGAGCCCGCCGCCGGGGGTGATCACTTGCAGCGCCACGTGGTCGGCCCCGGCGGCGAAGTGCTCGTTGACGCGGGCGAGGACGGCGTCCTCGTCGCCCCAGGCGACTAGGGCGTCGATCAGGCGGTCGCTGCCTTTGACGTCGTCTTCGCTGAACCCGAGCCTGCGCCAGTTGCGCACGTAGTTGGGCAGTTTGAGGTACATGTCGAGGGCTTCGCGGGCGATTTCGCGTGCCCGCCGGGGGTCGCTTTCCAGCAGGACGTGCTGCTCGGGGGCGAGCAGCGGCCCGTCGCCGAGGATGTCGCGGGCCTGCGCGGTGTGTTCGGGGGTCACCAGGTAGGGCAGGGCGCCGCGGCTGCGTTCGCCCGCGAGCTGGACGGCTTTGGGGCCGAGGGCGGCGACGGCGACGTCCCGCGCGGGCACGGCGAGCTGGTCGAGGTAGTCGGCGAGCTTGCTGAGCGGGCGCTCGTAGACCTGGTCTGTCGCGGCCTCCACGAGGGGTTTGTGGCTGTTGCCGACGCCGAGGATGAACCGGCCGGGGTGGCGGGTGGTGATGCGGTCGTACTCGGTGGCGACCGCGGCGGGAGCGGCGGTCCAGATGTTGACGATGCTGGGGCCGATGGCCATGGTCTTGGTGCCGTCGAGCAGCCGTTCCACGAGGCCGAGGTCGGCGTCGGGCAGCGCGCCGAGCCACAGCGCGCCGAAGCCGAGTTCTTCCAGCTCAGCGGCGACTTCCTCCTGGTCGGGCCAGAGGAAGGCCAGGCTCCAGATCCCGATTCGGCCCAGTTCGACTGTCATCCCGCCTCCAGGTTGTTCGCCTTTTTACGAACTGTAGCGCCTGTGGGCCGAAACGGGGCGCGAACCACTCGGCCGGGTGTCGGGCCGCCGCCGAATTACCTGTTACTCGCGGTAGCTTACTCACGGTAAGTTGGGGTACGGTGCCGGAACATTCCGTTTCCTGGAGGCACCGATGGGCGTGACGAACCTGCTGGCCCGTGAGCAGAGCGTCAAAGGCAAGGTCATCCTGATCACCGGCGCGGCCCGCGGCCTCGGCGCCGGTCTGGCCAAGCGGCTCGCCGCCCGAGGGGCCAAGGTCGCCCTGGTCGGACTCGAACCGGCGGAGATGGCCGCGGTCGCCGCCGAATGCGGGCCGGACGCCGCCGTGTTCACCGCCGACGTCACCGACTGGGCCGCGCTCGAAACGGCGGTCGCCGGCGTGGTCGAGCGCTTCGGCGGCATCGACATCGTGGTCGCCAACGCGGGCATCGCCGCGGCGGGCTTCATCCGCTCCATCGACCCGGCCGCCTTCGAGCGCACCATCGAGGTCGACCTGCTCGGCGTCTGGCGCACCGTGCGGACCACGCTGCCGCACGTCATCGACCGCAAGGGCTACGTGCTGGTGGTGTCCTCGCTCGCCGCGATCACCCACGCCCCCGCGATGGCCGCCTACGCCGCGTCGAAGGCTGGCGTGGAGGCGTTCGCCAACAGCCTGCGCGCCGAGGTCCGCCACCTGGGCGTCAAGGTCGGCGTCGCGCACCCGTCCTGGATCGCGACCGACCTGGTCCACGGCGCCGACGAGCACCCGGTCTTCGGCCCGCTGCGCTCGGCGATGCCCGGCCCGATCGGCAAGACCCACCCGGTGCCGCTGGCGCTGGACGCGCTGGAGCGGGGCGTGCTGCGCCGCGACCGGTCGATCCACGTCCCCGGCTGGGTGGGGCTGCTCAAGCTGGTCCGCGCGTTCCTCCCGCCGGTGATCGAGATCGGTGGCAAACTGCGCGGCAACCTCGTCGCCAAGGCCGACAAGGCGGCGCTGGCCGACATCGCCCAGCGCGGCGCCGAGGTCTCCTCCCGCCCGGTCGGCGCGGGCGGAGCCGCCGCGGTGCGCAAGCCCGCGGCCACGCGGTAGGACCAAGGGAGACAGCGGTGTCGAAGCGGGACCAGATCACGATGACTCCCGACGAGGTCCGGGAGTTCCTGGGCGCGGAGCGGGTCGTCGCCGTGGCCACCATCGGCCCCGGCGGCAGGCCCCACCTCGCCCCGCTCTGGTACATCCCCGACGGCGACACCCTGTCCACCTGGACGTACGGCTCGTCCCAGAAGGCGGCCAACCTGCGGCGCCTGCCGCAGGCCACCCTCCTGGTCGAGGCAGGTGACTCCTACGACCAGTTGCGCGGTGTCTCCCTGGAATGCGACGTCGAGATCGTTGAGGACACCGAGCGGATCACCGCCATCGGCGCCGCCCTGACCCTGCGCTACACCGGCAGCGAGGAAGCGGCCACGGCCGCGTCCCAGTTCGTCCGGGCGCAGGCGGCCAAGCGGGTCGGCCTGGTGTTCACCCCGACCAAGGTCGTCTCCTGGGACCACCGCAAACTCGGCGGAACGTACTAGAGGTCCAAGACCGTGCGGTCCCCGAGTTCGCGGACCAGCTTCCCCGCGAGCGTCCAGGCGATGGCGGGGTCGGTGAAGGGCACGACGCGCCGCTCGACGGGCACCGGGCCAGGCTGTCCCGCCTGGTAACGGACCCCGTCGACCCCGACAAGGGCGAACGATTCCACCCCCAGCAGGATGTGCCCCTTCCGCAGCGCAGGGCAGACGGTCACCGACTGGCGCGCGCAGGGCAGGCAGATCGGCGGCTCGTCTACTAGGACCTCCGGCGGCCACGGTTCGCCGGTGTCGGGGAGCAGCCACAGGACGCCGTGGTCGGTGAGGTCCGCCGGGGCGCCGCAGACCTGGCAGAGCAGCCCGCGCATCGCCTTGCGCTGGCGCACCGGGTGCATCGTGGCGAACCGCGGCGTGCCGTGCCCCCGCCCGTCCGTGGGCCGGTCCCAGAGGACGCCCATGCTGTCGCGGTCGCCGGACGTCTCGTCGGCATAACCGATCCCGCCGCCGGGCCGCTCCACAAGGTGCGGCAGGTCGTCCCAGTGCTCCTCGCTCCAACTGGAGACATAGGGAACGACGAGTCCCGTCCCGCCCGCGCTCACAGCGCACCCCCCGACACGGTCTCCAGAACACGATCCTGGGGCGAGTCCGGCAACAACACGCTCACCGGAATGCCCTCGCGCGGCGCTCCCGGCTCACCCGGCGCGGGAATCTCAGCGAGCTCCCGGGCGACCTCGGCCACCGCGGTGCCGTGCGTCATCCACACGATGAGGTCGTCGTCGGGCACCACGCGCAACCCCACCACCTCCCGCCCGAAGACGAACACCGCGTCGGTGTGCCGCCCCCGCCCGCGACTCGCCGCGACACCAACCGCGAGGTCGTCTTTGGTAAGCAGGTGAAATCTCCATCCGTGGTCCCGCGCGGCGGACAACGCGCGCAACTCCGGCACGCGGGCGATGGCATCGGCTTCAGTGATCACAGAGTTCGGCATCCGATCGACTCTCGCTCGGCGACAACAGGGGGTGTCCACGACCGACTTTCCCGGTTCCGGCATCGCGGCCCCAGAGGGCAGGTTCCGGCATCTCGGCGGCCGAGGGTTGGCCAGATGTGGGGATGCCCGCTCTGACCAGCGGTAACGAGTCATACGCCGTGCGTGACAGGTATGCGAGACTGGACGGCATGGCGGCACGACGCGACCGACTTGCCCGGGCCCGCAAAGCGGCGGGCTACACCCAGGAACGCCTCGCCGAGGAACTGCACATCGACCGCACCGCCATCCACACCTGGGAATCCGGCAAACACGAACCCCTGCCCTACCTGCGGCCAAAGCTGGCCCGCCTACTCGGCCTCACCCTCCGCGAACTCGAAACCCTGCTAGCGAACGAGGACCCAGCCGAGCCGCAAAGCAACAGCACGAACGAGCAACTGACGGCCTTGATCCACCATTGGATGGACAGCATGAAACGTCGCGAACTTCTGCAACTACTCGGCTGGACAGTCGCCACCGCAGGCTCACCGTTGGCCGCAAACCTGAACACCGACGAACAAGAACGCGTGGCCAAAACCATCGCCACCCCTCGTCGGGTGGACGAGCAAGTGATTGAGCACATCGAAACCATCTACTGGTCCTGCCGACGACAAGACGACACACCACTCGGGGGACAAGCCGCGCTCCCCACCGTGCTCGCGCAAATCGCGCTCACGCAGACGATGCTTCCCCACTGCCGCGACCACCTTCGGCCGAAGTTGCTGTCGACTCAGAGCAAGCTCTCAGACCTGGCCGGATGGCTGCACACGGACAGCCGAAGTTATCAGGATTCTCACCGGCATATGGAGCAGGCCCGCCTGTCCGCGCACGAAACGCGAGACCCGGCGTTGGCCAGTTTCGTGCTCAGCCGGATGAGCTACACGGCTCGGGCGGAAGGGAACGCATACCGCGCCATAGATTACGCGGAAGCGGCCCGCAAAGGCGCGGAACGAAGCGGCGACGCGCTGCTACAGGCTCTCACCGCAGACGAAATCGCCCGGGCCTACGCTGAGGACGGACAAGTTTCCCCGTGTCTGGAAGCGCTCGACGAGGCCGAAAAAGCCCTCAACGCGGCCACGCCGGAAACCAATCCCCAATCATTGGCCTACTTCTACAACGATGGCCTGCTTTCAAGCACCAAGGCAAAATGCTTCCTGGCGCTCGGCCGTCCCCGCGACGCGGCGGCGGAAGCACACAGCTCGCTCGCGCGACAAGGCGGGGAGCGGGTGCGCGACAATGCCTACACAATGCTCTACCTCGCCGACGCGCACATCCAGCTCCAGGAACCCGACGCCGCCGCCCTGGTCATGGGCGACGTCATCGAAGCGACCACCCGAAATCAATCCATGCGCCTGCGCCAACGGCTGCGCCACACCCGTGCCGCCCTGAAGCCGTGGGACGGTTCCGACGCTGTGCGGAAGCTTGACGAGCAGTTGGCCGGGAGCCAAAGCTGATCGGTCAGCCAGCCCAGGGGCCCAGCAGGATCTTCCATTCGCGGATCGCGCGGTCGGCGGCGACGCCTTCGGTGGTGTATGGGTCTTCGGCGAGGAGGTTGTCCAGTTCGGCGCGGTCGGTGGTCTTGACGACGAAGAAGCCGCCCAGGTCGTCGGCCCAGGGGCCCGCGGCGATCACTTGGCCGGTCTCGACCAGGCCCGCGATGTAGTCGCGGTGCGCGGGGCGGACGGCCGCCAGGAGGTCGCGGTCTTCGACGTAGCGGGTGTCCACGGTGAACCAGGTCATGCGGCCATGATCGCAAGGTGGGTTTCTGCCCCGTCGGGCGGTGTGTTCGCTCGGTGCGAACGGTAGGGTTTATCCGTGGCAGGGGATGGCGTGCAACCAGGTGACTACCCTCCGGCGCGGGGGTTCCTCGGCGCGCAGGGGCAGCCAGCGGAAGGCAACGCGGAGCGCAGCGTCGAGCACACGCTGACCCGGTTGCGGGCCATCGACCTCAAGAGCGCGCCCCCGCCGCAGCCTGAGGCGCCGCTGACCCTGGAAGACCTCTACCGCACGCACCGGATGCGGCTTGTCCGGTTGGCGTTGTTGCTGGTGGACGAGCCCGCGACAGCTGAGGACGTGGTGCAGGAGGCGTTCACCGGGCTGCACCGCAACTGGGGTGGTCTGCGGGATTCGGCCGCGGCGGTCGGGTATCTGCGCACGGCGGTGGTCAACGGTTCGCGCAGTGTGCTGCGTAGGCGTAAGACGGCACGTGAGTACACGCCGCCGCACGCGGTGAACGCGCGGTCGGCGGAGAGTCTGGCGATGCTGACCGCGGAGCACCAGAGCGTGGTGAAGGCGCTATCGCAGTTGCCGCCGCGGCAGCGGGAGGTGCTGGTGCTGCGGTACTACGGCAACCTCACCGAAGCCGAGATCGCCGAGGCCGCGGGCATCTCCAAGGGCACCGTGAAGTCGACGGCCAGCCGTGCGCTCGAAGCCCTGCAGAAGATCATGAACACCCCGTAGGTCCCCCCATCGGGGCCGTTTTGGTTCAGACCACTCGCGGTTTAGACCAATACACTGCACTCCACGCGCGCACGCCTGGAGGTCCACCATGGCAGGACGGCTCATCGCGGGCGGCAGGCTCGTCACCCCGGACGGCGTGCTGGACGACGGCTGGCTGCTGGCCGAGAACGGCCGCATCGCCGCCATCGGCACGGGTGAGCCGCCACGCGCGGACGAATGGGTCGACGCGGGCGGCGGCTGGGTGGTGCCGGGTTTCATCGACATCCACTGCCACGGCGGCGGCGGCCAAACGTTCATGTGCGCCGACCCGGCCCGCGCCCGCGTCGCCGTCGACACCCACGCCCGGCACGGCACCACGACCCTGCTCGCCAGCCTGGTGTCCCGCCCGGTGCCCGAGTTGGCGGACCAGGTCGCGGCCCTGCGCGAACTGGTCGAGGACGGCGTGCTCGCCGGGGTCCACCTGGAGGGCCCGTTCCTCTCCACCGCCCGCTGCGGCGCCCACGACCCAGCCATCCTGCGCCCACCGGACCCGGATGCGGTCGACGCACTACTCAGCGCGGGCCGGGGCACCGTGCGGATGGTGACCCTGGCCCCGGAACTCCCCGGCTCGGTCGACGCGGTCCACCGCATCGTCGACACCGGCGCACTAGCCGCGATCGGCCACACGGACGCGACCGAGGCCCAAGTCCGCCCCGCTGTCGAAGCCGGGGCGACGGTGGCCACCCACCTGTTCAACGGGATGCGCCCCCTGCACCACCGCGACCCCGGCCCAGTGGGCGCACTCCTGGACGACGAACGGGTCACCGTGGAACTGATCTGCGATCTGGCGCACCTGACCCCAACTGTCGTCCGCCTCGCCGCCCGCCACGCGGGCCCCACCCGCACAGTCCTGGTAACCGACGCGATCGCGGCAGCGGGCGCGGGCGACGGCACCTATGAGGTCGGCGGCCTAGCGGTGGTGGTGACAAACGGCGTGCCCACCCTCGCGGGTGGCACCGCACTGGCAGGCAGCTCCCTCACCATGGACACAGCTTTCCGCAACCTGGTCACCACCTGCGGCCTATCAATCCCGGAAGCCGTCACCGCGACCGCCACCCACCCCGCAGCCCTGCTGGGCCTATCCACCACAACCGGCAGCCTCACAACGGGCCTGGCAGCGGACGTAGTCCTGCTGGACCAAACCCTGCACACCACAGCAGTCCTCCGCCAAGGAACCTGGGTTACCGTCACCCCATGACCGAGGCCGACCCAGAACGCCTCCTCACCGAGGCATTACGCGCACAAGCGGCCCGCACCCCTCTCCCCGAAGCCACCGTCTCCGGCTACGGCCTGCTCTCCAACAACGACCTCCCCCTCACCCAGCCCGACCCACCACCCCACCAGGAGCCCACGCCCCCACCCCCGCGCGCGTGGTGGGTACTGATGCTCGCCCTGCTACTCGGCCTGGCAGCAGGCGCGGTAGTCGGCTTCCTGACCCTGCTCTGAGCCTCCAGCCCGCCAGGCGGAAACCCCCGCCAGGTGCTCGGCGGGGGCGAGCAGCAAACCCGCCTCCTGCCAGGCCGAACCCGCGCCCACCAGGTGCTCGATGGGCCGGACCGACCAGCGAACCCGCCCCCCACGAAGCCGAACCCGCGCTCGCCCAGTGCTCGATGGGGTGGAGTGGTTTCTTTGGGGGTGAAGGAAGATCCCTAAACTCGCCGTGGTCGTGGGGCCGAAGGCTCCCCACCCGTCTTTCCCACGACGGGATCTTCCTTCGTAGGGGCCCCAAAGAAACCACTCCACCCCATCGAGCAGACAGCAAGCAACCAGCCCCCGGAAACCAATTCACCCCATCGAGCAAGCCCCCAAGCCCACACGGCACAGAAAGCGCACAGCCGCCCCCTGTACCTTGTGGGCGTGCGCGCTGCCGACCTCCCCCTGAACCTGGCCCTGCTGCCCTCCTGGCTGGACCCAGAGGTAATCCTCCGCGGCCTGGGCCCCTTCCTGCTGCCCGGCCTCTGCCTCATCATCTTCGCCGAGTGCGGCCTGCTCCTGGGCTTCTTCCTGCCCGGTGACTCGCTGCTGTTCACCGCGGGCCTGTTCGTCGCGAAGGACTTCATCTCGACGCCGTTGTGGGTCGTGTGCGTGCTGCTGACCGTCTGCGCGTTCGTGGGCAACGTCGTCGGCTACTACATCGGCGCGAAGGCGGGTCCGGCGTTGTTCAACAAGCCGGACTCGAAGCTGTTCAAGCGGGAGCATGTCGACAAGACGCACGCGTTCTTCGAGAAGTACGGGCCGAGGGCGATCGTGTTGGCGCGGTTTGTGCCGATCGTGCGGACGTTCATCACCGCGATCGCGGGTGTCGGGCGGATGGACCAGCGGAAGTTCTTCGTGTACTCGGCGGTCGGCGCGGTGCTGTGGGCGACTGGGGTGACTGTGCTGGGGTATTTCCTTGGGCAGATCCCGTTCGTGCACGACAACCTTGAGGCGATGATCCTGCTGATCGTGTTCATCTCGATCGTGCCGATCATCATCGAGGTCGTGAAGGCGCGCCGGGAGCGCAAGCGGGAGAGCGGGCCGGTCGCCTAGGCGGCCCAGATTTGCTGGGCGGCGGTGACGGCCGCCGCCTGGTATGGGGGTAGCAGCGTGCCCTCGACCAGCACTTCCACTGGCCATTTCTCCTGGTTGCGCACCCATAGTCGGGACGTGATGGCGTTGTGCGCGCGCAGTTCGCTCACGCCCGCGCCGACTTGGACCAGGTAGACCCAGGTGGGTGGGTTGGCGGCTTCCGGGAGGGGGTCGCGCCAGGCTCTGCGGACGCGGCGGGCGCCGAGAAGCGCGGCTTCGGTGGCGACGACTTCGTCGGCCGCGATCGGGTTGGGGGCGTCCTCTGGGGCGGTGGGGCTGAACCGGTACGCCAGCGGGGGCGGGGTGTCGGCCACCGGGATGGCGGCGAGGTCGTCGCCGTCGGGGAACAGGGCCCGGATGAGGGCGGCCTCGTCCGCGGTGATGGCGACGCCTTCGTAGTGCAGGTTCAGCAGCAGCGCCGAGAGGGCGATCTCGGTTTCGCCCGCGAAGAACTGGGCTTGGACGACACCCACGACGTCATCGGAGAGCCTGCCCGACAGGCGTCGGCAGACCTCGGTGGCCGTGGCGAAATGCTGTTGGTCCATCGTCTCGCCGTTCTGTCAGCCCGCGATCAACTTCTTACTGACGTCGACGTTAGCGCGCTGACAACCCCCCTATGCAAGATCGAACATGGAGCCGGGGTTGAACAGGTTCTCCGGGTCGAGCGCCCGCTTGATCGCGCGGTGCGCGCGCAGGCCGATGGGGCCGATCTCGCGGGCGAGCCAGTCGCGTTTGATCTTGCCGATGCCGTGTTCGCCGGTGACCGTGCCGCCCAGGCTTAGCCCCAGGGCCAGGATGGCGTCGAAGGCGCGGCGGGCGCGGGCGAACTCGTCGGCCGAGGCAGGGTCGTAGACGATGGTGGGGTGCATGTTGCCGTCGCCAGCGTGGCCGACGACGGCGACGCGCAGGCCGACGTCGGCGCTGATCCGGGCGCAGCCCGCGATCAGGTCCGCGATGCGGGTCCGGGGGACGCACACGTCGTCGGTCAGCCACGCGCCGTAGACCTCCAGCGCGGTGAGGACGGCGCGGCGGGCGGTGAGCAGCAGGGCGCCTTCGGCCAGGTCGTAGGTGGTGTGCGCCAGTTCGGCCCCGGCGTCGCGGCAGACCTGCTCGATGGCGGCCAGGTCCCGGTGCGCGGCCTCGCCGCCGGAGTCGGACTGGCAGATCAGCAGGGCGGCGCAGCCCTTGCCCGCGCCGAGTTCGGTCTTCAGGTGCGTCTCGACGGCCTCGATGGACACCGCGTCCATGATCTCCATCAGGGACGGCACGACGCCCTCCCGCACGACCCGGGTGACCGCGGCGCCCGCGGCCGCCGTCGAGCCGAACGCGGCGACCAGGGTGCCGGGGGCCTGCGGGAGCGGGCGCAGCGCGACGGTGGCTTGGGTGATGACGCCGAGGGTGCCTTCGCTGCCGACGAACAGCCTGGTCAGGTCGTAGCCCGCGACGCCTTTGACGGTGCGGCGGCCGGTGGTGAGCAGTTCGCCGTCGGCGAGGACGACGCGCAGGCCGAGCACGGAGTCCGTGGTCACCCCGTACTTCACACAGCACAGCCCGCCCGCGTTGGTGGCGAGGTTGCCGCCGATGGTGCACCAGTCGTAGCTGGATGGGTCGGGCGGGTAGAACAGGCCGTGTTTCTCGACGGCGCCGCGCAGGTCGAGGTTGACCACGCCGGGTTCGACCACGGCGAGCCGGTTGTCCGGGTCGACCTCCAGGATCCGGTTCATCCGGGTGGTCGCGAGCACCACGCAGCCCGCGATGGCGTTGGCCGCGCCGGACAGGCCGCTGCCCGCGCCGCGCGGCACGATCGGCACGCCGTGCTCCGCGCATGCCCGCACGACCTCTTGCACCTGTTCTGTGGTCGCGGGCAGGGCGACGGCCAGCGGCGCGCCGTGCGGCGCGAGCGGCATCATGTCGCGTTCGTAGCCCGCGGTGACGTCGGGATCGGTCAGCACGCCGTCGTCGCCGAGCGCGGCCCGCAGCCGCGCCAGCAGGGCATGTGTGTGCACATGGGTAACCGTAGTCCTTCGCCCGTCACCGAATTGGGACGTTCAAACCGTCGGCGGTCCCTCGATCAGTGACTTACAGTTGATGTGTTGGGTGTCACTGGCGACACCTTCGGGGAGGGAACATGGCTGACACCATGCCGGGGCCGAGCGTGCAGGCGAAGGCGCTGGCCAGGTTCCTGATCAGGAGCATCCGCCCCATCGGCGACCGGATCACGCTCCAGGGCGCGCACCTGCGGTTCGTGCGGGAGGCGTTCGACGCGACCGGGTTCACGCCGCTGCCCAGGGGCACCAAGGTCCGCGCGGTGTCCGAGCCGCACGGCTACGGGGACGTGGCTGGGCTGTGGATCTGCGCCCGGGACGCCGACGAGAGCGCGGGCGCGGTCCTGTACCTGCACGGCGGCGGTTTCGTGTTCGGCTCGCTGCGCACGCACCGGCACCTCGCCGCGTGCCTGTCGCAGACTTCGGGCCTGCCGGTGCTGTTGCTCGACTACCGGCGCGCGCCCGAGCACCCGTTCCCGGCCGCGGCCGACGACGCGCTCGCCGCGTACCGCTGGCTGCTCGACCAGGGCTATCCGGCGAACCGCGTGGTCGTGGCGGGCGACTCGGCGGGCGGGCATCTGACCGCGGGCCTGCTGGCCGATCTGACCCGGCAGCGGATGGCCATGCCGGGCGCGGCGGTGCTGTTCTCCCCGTTCCTCGACCTGACCTGCGCGGACCTGGACGAGCGGGACGCCGCGTGCCGCGACCCGTACATCCCGCCGGACCGCGCGCGGGAGGCGGCGGCCCATTACGCGGGCGAGTTCGGCGTCACTCATCCGAGACTGGCCGTGCTCAAGGGCAGCAAGCGGCGGTGGCCGCCGATGCTCATCCAGGCGGGTGACACCGAGTGCCTGTTGGGTGATTCCGAGCGGATGGCGGCCGCGATGCGCCGGGCGGGGGCGCACTGCGAGTTGCAGGTGTGGCCCGGTCAGGTGCACGCCTTCCCGGCGTTTTCCCCGCTGGTGCCGGAAGGTCGTTTGGCCATCCGGTATGCCGGGGAATTCCTCCGTGGCGCTCTTGAGGAGGTCCTCGCCGCCTGACGGGGTTGAGTGCTCACTAGTGGCTTGCGATCACGCCGAGAAAAGAACATGCTTGGCCAACGCAACCAGTTGTAGAGTGCAACCAAGGACACGGCATGGCGGAGACGATCCCCGAGGACCTGGCGACGGCCGATGAGCTCGGCCACCAACTCGTGCGCTTCCTGCGGCTGAGCAACCACGCGAAGCAGCACTTCACCACCGGCTCGCGCGACGCCGTCGAGCGCTCCAACTACGCCCTGCTCGCCACGCTCGTGCAGGTCGGGCCGCTGCGCGCGAACGCGCTCGCCGAGGCCATGCACTCCGACCCGTCGACGGTGAGCAGGCAGATCAGCGCGCTCGTCGCGCACGGCCTGGTCGAGCGGCGCGCCGACCCGGAGGACGGCCGGGCCTGCGTGCTCATGCCGACCGCCGAGGGCAACCGGGTGTTCGCCGAGACCCGGGCGCGCCGCACCCGGCAGATCGCCCGGCTGCTCGCGCCCTGGCCCGCCGACGACCGGCGCGCGCTGGTGCGCCTGCTCGGCCGCCTCAACACCGATATCGAGAATTACAGCACTGAGAACCATCTGGGGGAGCCAGCATGACCGCCGCCACCGCCCCGGCGAAGCACGCAGCACAGGAGGATTCCGGCCTGAGCCACCGGCAGATCCTGGTGATCCTGTCCGGCCTGATGCTCGGCATGTTCCTGGCCGCGCTCGACCAGACCATCGTCGGCACCTCGATCAGGACCATCGCTGACGACCTCAACGGCCTGAGTCTGCAGGCGTGGGCCACGACCGCGTACCTGATCACGTCCACGATCACGACCCCGCTCTATGGCAAGCTTTCCGACATCTACGGCCGCAAGCCGTTCTTCATCACCGCGATCACGATCTTCATCGTCGGGTCGCTCGCCTGCACGCTGGCCACGTCGATGTACGAGCTGGCGGCCTATCGCGCGCTCCAGGGGCTCGGCGCGGGCGGGCTGATGTCGCTGGCGCTGACGATCATCGCCGACATCGTGCCGCCCCGGCGGCGGGCCAAGTACCAGGGCTACTTCCTGGCCGTGTTCGGCACGTCCAGCGTGCTCGGGCCGGTCATCGGCGGGTTCTTCGCCGGGCAGGGCGAGATCCTGGGCATCACCGGCTGGCGCTGGGTGTTCCTGGTGAACGTGCCGATCGGCGTGGTCGCGCTGTTCGTGGTCACCAAGGTCCTCAACATCCCGCACCAGCGCCACGACCACCGCATCGACTACTTCGGCGCGGTCTTCCTGTCGGTCACCGTGGTGCCGCTGCTGATCGTGGCCGAGCAGGGGCGCGAATGGGGCTGGGGCTCGACCAGGGCGCTGGCCTGCTACGGCATCGGGTTCGTCGGCCTGATCGCGTTCCTGCTGGTGGAGCGCGCGATGAAGGACGAGGCGCTGATCCCGCTGCGGCTGTTCCGCACCTCGACGTTCGCCATGACGATCATCGCCGGGACGATCCTGGGTGTCGGCATGTTCGGCGGGATCTCCATGGTGCCGCAGTATTTGCAGATCGTGCGCGGCATGACGCCCACCGACGCCGGGCTGATGATGGTGCCGATGATGCTCGGCATCATGATCGCCTCGGTGACCTCGGGGCAGATCACCTCGCGCACCGGGCACTACAAGGTGTTCCCGATCATCGGCTCGGCGCTGCTGGTCACCGGCCTGCTGCTGTTCCACACCGTGCGGGTCGAGTCGCCGCTGTGGCAGCCGATCGTCTACATGACGGTGTTCGGCCTCGGCCTGGGCAACTGCATGCAGACGCTGACCGTGGCCGCGCAGAACGCGGTGCCGTTCCGGGACATGGGAGTGGCCACCGCGTCGGCGACGTTCTTCCGGCAGCTCGGCGGAACCCTGGGTGTGGCGGTGTTCCTGTCGCTGCTGTTCAGCACGGTCGCGGACAACATCGGCTCCGCTTTCCGCGCCGCGGCGGCGAATCCGGAGTTCCAGGCCGCGATCGCCGACCCGGCGGTGCGCGCGAACCCGGTCAACCAGCCCGTTTTCGCCGCGCTGGAAGGCGGCGGGGGTGGCGCGGTCTTGCAGGACTCGTCGTTCCTGCTCAAGGTCGACCCGCGGCTGGCGCTGCCGTTCCAGCAGGGTTTTGTCGAGTCGATCCACCTGGTGTTCCTGGTCGGCGCCTGCGTGATGAGCCTGGCGTTCGTGGTGTCGCTGTTCATCAAGGAGATCCCGCTGCGGATGACCAGCGGCATCCAGAGCGCCGCGCTGGAGGGCGCGGCGGCGCCTGCCGAGCCGCCGAAGGACGACAAGACCCCGGATGGGGAGCACAGCAACGGTTTCCTGGCGTTCCAGCCTTCGGCGCTGCGAGTCAGCGCGGCTGGCTCACCCCCTGGCCTGCGCGGCCAGGTGCGTCGGCCGGACGGCTCGGCGCTGCCCGGCGCCGCCCTGACCCTGATCGACGCCGACGGCCACCAGGTCGGCCGCACCGGCGCGGGCGACGACGGCGGCTATCTGCTGGACGCCCCGCTGCCCGGCTCCTACGTGCTGATCGCCTCGGCGCCGGACCACCAGCCGAGGGCGACCACCGTGAAAGTCCGAACTGGACAGTCCACTGTAGACGTGACGTTGGCTGGCGCGACCGTCCTGCACGGCTTCGTCATGGCCGCGGACGGCCACACTCCGGTCACCACGGCCAGAGTGACCCTCACCGACGCCCGCGGCGAGGTGGTCGAAACCCAGCCCAGCGCCTCGGACGGAAGCTACCGTTTCAGCGGCGTCCGCGCGGGCGCGTACACCTTGGTGGTGAGCGCGGAGACATTCCGCCCCGCCGCCCTGCCGCTCACGGTGCCCGCCACCGGCGAAATCCGCCACGACATCGAACTGGTCGGCGGCACGGAACTCTCCGGCACCGCCCGAACCACCACCGGCGACCCCGTGCCCGACGCGAGAATCACCGTCCTGGACTCGACGGGCAACGTCGTCACCGTGACCACGACCAACCCGGACGGCCACTACCTGGTCGACGATCTCGCCGAAGGCGACTACACCGTGATCGCCAGCGGCTACTCGCCCACCACCAGCCAGATCCGCCTCACCGCTGGCCGACCGGGCGAGCACGACATCACCCTCGGCCACGACGAGTAGGAACCCACGGCCCTACCGCAGGGTGAGATCACCGAGACAGAGCGCGCCGAGCACGGGAGCGTCGCTCACCCGCAGTTCGATGGTGTCGACCGCCCGCTGGTCGACACCATCGAACTGGGCCAACGGGATCTCCACGACATGCCACCACCCCGGGTGCGAGTCGGCGACCCGGGTGGCGACCTCCTTCGGCTTCCGATCCCGGCCCAGGAGCCGGACCCGGAGGGTCGCCGGTCCCACGTCGACCCGGGTGCGCACCGCGAGCACACGGTAGGGGCTGAGGTCTTTTCCTTTCCAGGTGACGGAAAGATCGTGCGGTCCCGCCCCCGACCACCCGACCGACAGACCCGCGCAGTTCGGGTCGCGACTGAGGACGACGGCCTTGGACGCGGCCTCCCGCGCGTCCGCCCGCGCGGCGACCGGCCACAGCACACACGCCAGACCGGGTGTCGCGCACGGCGCGGGTTGGGGGGCGGGCGTGGGCGGGGCGGTCGTGGGGACAGCGACGGTCGGCGTCGGCGCGGACGGCTCGGGCACGGCCACCACCAGCAGCACCGCCACGACCAGCGCCACCACCCCCGAGACGACCAACACCGGCGTCCGCGCCCCGGCCCACCACGGCGCGTCCCGCCACCTGCCCTCGCTGCCGGACGCCGTCCCGACAACCACCGGCGCAGCCGCCCGCTCCGCACTCGGCGTGTCCGCACCCGTCCCGGCCTCGGGCGAAGAGTCCTCCTTCCGCCCCTGCGACGAGCGGGCCGCGCTTTCGCCCTCGGCAGACGGCCCGGCTGCCGCGTGCTCCGACCCCCGAGGCAAGTCCGCATCGACCCCAGTCCCAGACGGCCCTCCGGCGCCCGACTCAGCAGCCGTCCCGGCCCCGATCGCCCGGCCATCCTCGATCCCGGCCCCAATCGCCCGGGCACCCTCAATGCCCGCCCCGATCGCCCGGTCACGGTCGATCCTGGCCCCGATCACCTGGTCACCCTCGATGCCCGGCGCGGCGCCCGGACCGCCCGGCGCCCCGGCGTCCACCGGCCGCCCGGCCGCGGGCGGCAAGCCCAGCGGCCGTCCGCCCCCGGTCGCCGCGGGCAGGCCGAGTGCGGGCCGCGGCCCGCCCGCCGGAGGCAGCCCGGCCACGACGTCGGTCGAGGAGCGGCGCCGGGGGGAGCCGAGCGACAGCGGGGCCGACGAGCGCAGGGTGAACGTCTCTTCCCGTTCCCAGAACTCCCGGTACGCGGCCACGACCTGGTCGTGCGCGGAGGCCATGTCCTCGGCGCTGACCGCGGCCCGCGCCGTGCGCACGACCAGTCCTTCGGTGATCCGGATCGGTCGCCCGCTGCCGTCGCGCAGTGGCTCGTCCGCGCCGAGGCCGAAGTCCGCGGCCATCGCGGTGAACACCCGAAACAGCGCGGTGGCCCCGGTTTCCGGCACCGGGTGCACCACCACCCGCCCCGGCGGGGTGTCCTCGCCGACTGCGATCCGGGCGAGCTGGCCCGCCTGCCCGCGTTCGACCAGGAAGTCGGGCGCGACGACGACCCGGTGTCCCTCCTCGCGCGCCCGCCCGACCAGGAACGGCCATGCCCGGGTTCGCGCGCTCATACCCGGCCTTCCTTGCCCGAGCCGTCGGCAACCGAGTAGGCCTCGGCGGCCAGGGTGTTCAGGTAGCGCAGGACGTAGCGCATCGCGTCGGGTTCGGTGATCGTCGCCGGGACGTGGCCGGGGCGGCCCGCGACGAGCCGGGCGTAGGCCGCCGGGGCGGCCGACTTGAGGGTGAACGAGACCGTGCCGAGTCCGAACAGCGGGATGTCGATGCTGATCAGGCCGAACACCTTCATGGCGTGCACGAACAGCGTCGAGAAGGCGCGGACCGGGTGCGGGGTGTCGGTGTTCGAGCGGACGATCTCGGTGTCGAACACGTCGGGCAGCGCGCACGCCAGCGGGGCGACGACGTTGACTGGCTGCCAGTGCACACGCGGGTCGGGGTTCTTGCCCAGCACGCCTTTCTCGTTGGGGCGCAGGAAACCGTTAGTGCCCGCGGCGCTCACCGGGATGACCCGCACCACCGCCGCGCCGCGGTTGGCCCGGAACTTCCCGAACGGCGGGTACTCGTCGAGCCGGGCCAGGACTTCGTGGAACTGGTAGTGCGGTTGGAGAAGGTCCCATTTGGTGAGGATGAGGTGGACCGTCGTCTGCGGCGCGTACGACAGCAGCACCAGCAGCCGTTCCAGGCGGGTGAAGAACTTCCGGCTCGGCCGGGACTCCATCAGCTTGCGCACCTCGGCTCCGTCGAGGATGCCCATCAGGATGTCGCTTTCCTTGACCGCGGCAAGGATCTTCGGGTCGGTCTCGTTGGCCGCGGCGAGGTCGAGGACGTGCTCGCCCGCGTAGTCGAGGTAGCTGATGCCGAACGGCACGTGCCGCTGCCCGCCCGCGGTGCGCATGGTGAAGGCGAAGTCGTAGCTGGTGATGTCGCCGAGGGTGGTGCCTGCGGGCATGTCGGTGTCGCGGGACTCGATGGCCTCGGTCAGCGCGAGCAGCCGTCTGCGGGTGTTGTCGTCGGTCTCGATCGACACCCGGTCGCCGGTGATGGCCAGTTCGCGGAACATGCTGGCGAGCAGCACGGTTTTCCCCGCTTCCGGGCCGCCGAGGACCATGACCTTGACGGTCGGGCGGGTGGTGATGGCACGCTGCGCCATCTTGCGGTTGGTCAGTCCGGCGACCATGACCAGAACGACGAGGACGATCAGGGCGGCGGTGATACCGGAGTCCATCAAACGGCGCTCCTCAGCCGGGAAACGCGGGCGCGCGCATCCGCGATGCGGAAATAGTGATCTTTGCCACTGCCGTTGCGGGGCACTGGTTCGACGTCGATGACCGTATCCAGCGCGAACAGCGGCGGATATCCCACAACTGTGGTGGTACGACTGGAGGCACCGTGGCCGACGACTCGACCGACGCGGCGGCGCGGGTGTTCGCCCGCTCCGCCGACACGCGCGCGACGGCGCTGGAGGTGCTGGACGGCGCGGTGACGGCGATCCTGACCGTCGTGCCGGTCGACCTATGGTGCGCGGTCCTGCTGGACCCCTCGACGCTGCTGGACACCGGCGGCCAGCACCGGTCGGGTTTCCCAGAATCGGTGATGGGGCGGCTGTTCGAGATCGAGCACGCCGAGCAGGTCGGCGTGGACAACCTGCGGGCGCTGGCCCGCCGGGGCGCGCGGGCGAGCGCGTTGTCGCTGGCGTCCGAGGGCGAGCTTGATTCCGCGGTGTACTACCAGGACATCCTGCGCCCCCTGGGCTTGGCCGACGAACTGCGCGTGGTGCTGCGCGGCGGCGGGCACGTGTGGGGGCTGCTGGTGCTGTGCCGGGAGGGGAAACCGTTCACCGAACGGGAAGTCTCGGTCGCGGCCGGGGTCAGCGGACCCGCGGCGCGGTCGTTGCGCTCGGCCCTGGTGCTCGGCGGTGTGGCCGACGACCGCGCCCCCGACGCGCCCGGCCTGGTCGTGCTGGACCGCGACAGCGGTCTGGTTTCCGCCCCTGGCACGGGAAAGCGGTGGCTCGACGCGATCGCCGAGCCCGGTGTCACCGCTGAGGTGCCCTACGCGGTGCGCGCCATCGCGACCCACGCCGCGGTGGGCGAGGAGCCCGTGCAGGCCCGCCTCCGCACCGTCACCGGCGCTTGGGCCACCCTCAACGCGTGGCAGCTCGGCGGCGGCCAGGTCGCGGTGGCGATCGGACAGTCCGGGCCGAGGGAACTGGCCCCGCTGGTGCTCGACAGCTACGGCCTGACCGCCCGGGAAAGGGTTGTCACGGAACAGGTTCTGCGCGGCAGGCGGACAGCCGAGATCGCCGCGGCCCTCCAGGTGTCCCGGTACACGGTGCAGGACCATCTGCGGGCGGTGTTCGACAAGGCCCGGGTCCGGTCCCGCCAGGAGCTGATGACGGCGATCTTCTACAACCACTACCTGCCCCACCTGGGCGGCGGCCCCCTCACCACCGACGGCAGGCGGCCGGACTAAACCACCGACACCACAAGGAGTCCGAACAGCAGGAGATCCGGTCCGCGCACAAGTTGGTAGACCAGCCCGATGGGCGCGTACACGCCACCGACGTCGACGGCGCCCGCGACGTCGTAGTCGATGTCGGGTCGGGTCGCTGTGCGGGCGGCGGCGAGGACGGCCACCGGCAATGCGGCGGGCGCCCAGGGGAGTCCGAAAAGGACGGTCAGGCCCGACCAGGCCAGGCCGACGACGGTCAAGACAACCACGCTGGTCGCCTTGATCGTCCGGTTTGTCGCGGGCAGCCACCGCCTGCGCCCGGCGACCCGCAGTTCGGCCAGGGCTCCGCCGAGCGGGAGGGTCACGAAGTAGGCGGCGAGGCCCGTCCACCACAGTGGGTCGACCACAGGGAAAACGCGGTGCAGCACCGGCATGGCCAGCGCCAGGAGCAGGGCCAGCGGCAACGCCTGGCGGCGCGCGAGGACGCCCGCGACGACATAGTGGACGGTGGTGGTCAGGCGCAGCCGCACCGGTCGGGCGGTAGGCAGGAGGGCGAGGAAGTCGCCGAACGCGGCCGACACCGACCGCAGCACGCGGGCGTTCCAACCACGGACCAGCGCGTCGCGACGGGCGCGGTCGGGTGGCCCGGTGACGGCGAGCGCGGCGACGGCCAGGACGGCGGCGGCGGCCCACAGCACCGGCGCCCCGGCGAAGAGAGCGGCGAGCACGGCCAAGAGAAACGGGACAACGAGTTCAACGGCGGGCCTCTTAGCCTGTCTTCCCGCACAGCGGTAAGCGAAGACAGCTGTGACAGCGAACAACACCGCGGACAACCCCAACGGCGGCCACCCAAGCACCAGAGCCGCCGCGACAAACAGATAGCCAACCACCCCGAACCGAACCGCCCAGGCAACGCGCAGGCGCCGACGGACCGGACGGTCGCGTTCCCCGGTGTCGTCCCAGGTCAGCCGAGCCGGATTGATCCACACATGGTCACGACGCAACAGCGATAACGTCGCCACAGCCAGGGCGAGCAAGAGAACCGCGAGGGCAGCACCGGACGGAACGGCGTGCGAGCCAACGAACTTCTCCCGCAGATCACCCGCCTTGTAAAACGGCAGGGCGAGCAACCCGACGACAACAAACCCGGGAACATACTTGTCAGAGTGCTTCACGTCAGGTCGATGACCTGATCAGCCACCGCGTCCACCAGCGGCGGAAAATGACTGGCGACCACCACCCCCACCCCACCCGCCTTGACGTCCCGCACCAACCCGGCCAACCACTCCCGCCCAGCCGCGTCCAACGCCCGCTCCGGTTCATCAAGCAACAACAACCGATGCGGCCTAGCCAGCGCCCCCAGGAGCAGCAACCGCCGCCGCTGACCAGCGGAAAGCTGAAACGCAGGCACCTCAGGCAAGCTGTGCTCCGGCGCGACCCCCAACAGATCAAAATGCTGACCGGGCGTGAACTCGTCAAACAACGCCGAGTCATCCATCAACACCGACACAACCCGACGAAACCCCACCTCCCGCTCATCGGGCACCCGCCCAACAACCGCGACGTCCCCCTCAGTCAACTCCTGCGTCCCATACAAACACCGCAACAACGTCGACTTCCCCACCCCATTGGCCCCAGTCAACGCAACGCACTCACCAGCGGAAACCTCTAAATCAAGCCCCCGAAACAACCACCGCTCCCCAACCGCGACCCCCAACCCACGCCCCTCAATCACCACACCCCTCCGAACGCCCCACCCCCAACAGCGGTTCCCCACCACAACCACCCCCGGCCAAGCACTTGATCAGCACCCCACCAAACGCGCACCCGCCCGATGGCACACAACCGGCACCCCCACCAAGCCCACCAACGCCCGCCAAGTGCTCGATGGGGTGGAGTGGTTTCTTCGGGGGAGAAGGAAGATCGCTAAGCTGGCTGCGCGTGTGAGGCCGGAGGCTTCCCACCCTCTTTCACACGGGCGATCTTCCTTCGTAGGGGCCCCGAAGAAACCACTCCACCCCATCGAGCAGACCCCGCCGAGCCAAGAGCCCCTGCCCCCACAGGTTGCACACCAGCCAAAGCCCGATGAATAGGCTGTAGTTCACCTGCACAGCCACCCCACCGGCACGTAACCTACGCCCGTGACCTCCGCTCTCGGCGTGCTGGAATCCGCTGGTCCGCTGCTCGTCTGGGCCATCGTGCTCGGCTTCGTCTTCGCCGAGTGCGCCTTCATCGTGGGCTTGTTCCTCCCTGGCGACTCCCTGCTGTTCGCCGCTGGCCTCGTGCTCGCCCAGAACAACCACGAGCACCAGGCCTGGTGGCTGTCCCTGGCAGCAACAGTCACCGCAGTGGTCGGCAACCAGCTCGGCTACTACATCGGCAGCAAGACCGGTCACGCGATCATCACCCGGCGTGGCGGCAAGGTGCTCAACCAGCAGAATCTCGACCGCGCCCGTGACTTCCTCGACCGGCGCGGGTTCTTCGCGATCGTCATCGCCCGGTGGATTCCGTGGATCCGGACGTTGGCTCCGCTGATCGCGGGCGCGGCGAAGATGGACCCGCGGCGGTTCATGCTGGCCACGTTCATCGGTGGTGTGGCGTGGGTGCCGACGCTGGTGCTGCTCGGCTACTACGGCGCGGGGCTGCTCCACCAGCTGCCGTGGCTGGAGACGGCCGCCCTGGTGATCAGCATCGCTTTCTTCGTCTTCGGCACCGGCTGGGGCATCTGGCGCTACCGCCAGGAGATGCACAAGCCCGTCGACACCGTGACGATCACCGAGTAGCGACGATCACGGAGTAGCGGGCGGGGCCCACAGGACGAGTTGGATGCCGTCCGGATCGCGCAGTGACACCACCGCCGCTCCTGGGGCGCTGATCTCTTCGGTGATGGGGGAGAACGTGACGCCGTGCTCGGTGAGCCGGTCGGTCCACACCCGCAGGGTGGCCTCGTCGGGCACGGAGAAGGTGAGGTGGTCGAGCCCGGGTCTGCACTCGTCGAAGGCGGCGTGGCCGCCGCCGGGGTGTTGCACCAGGGTCAGGGTGATGCCGAACCCGCGCAGGAACACCTTGCGCAGGCCGTGCTCGCCTTCGTCCGTGCGTCCGGCCGTGGTGAAGCCGAGGACGCGCTCGTACCAGGGGACACTGCGGTCCACGTCCGTGACTGTCAGCGCGACGTGGTGCACACCGGTCAGCGCGGGCATCGACTACCGTCCTTCCGTGCTCGTGCGTGTGGGCCCGTTTCGCCATGCCGTTCGCCATAGTGCCCCAGCCCGGGGGCCGCGGCGCGGGCCGTTATTCGATCTTTCGCAGGACGAGATCCGCCATTCGCCCGGTCGCCGCGACCAGTGTGGCGTTGCGCTCGTCCGATCCGTGGGTGCGTTCGTACGCCTGTTCGGGTGACTTCCCGTAGGCCAGATGGCGGTCGAGCAGGCGTTTCCTGCGGAGTTCCTCGCCGGGGTCGAGGTACCAGACCTCGTCCAGCAGGGCGCGGACGGCGGGCCACAGCAGCAGGTAGTTGCCTTCGGTGACCACGAGGGCAACGTCACAGCTCACCGGGACGGCGTTGGCGATGGGTTCTTCGATTTCGCGGCGGAACTCTGGGGCGTAGACAGTCCTGTCGCGGGTGGTGCGCAACGTGCGTAAGAGGTCGGCGTAGCCGTCGGCGTCGAAGGTGTCGGGGGCGCCTTTGCGGTCGGCGCGGCCGAGGCGGTCGAGTTCGCGCTGGGCGAGGTGGAAGCCGTCCATGCCGACCAGGGCGGCGCGGTCGCCCAGATCCGCGACAAGACGGGCCGCCAGAGTCGACTTACCGGAGCCCGGAGAGCCGCAGATCCCGAGCAGACGGCGCTCGCCCGGCGCGGCCAGGGCAGCGGCGCGCTTTACCAGTTCGCCGTAGGTCGTATCCCGCCGCATGGGCTACTCCTGTCGGTCGATAGGGTCACGCAAGCGTTTGCTGAGAGGAGCGTGATCGTCATGGCCACCATGGAAGACGTCGCCAGACTCGCGGGGGTCTCGATCAGCACGGTCTCACATGTGGTGAACGAGACCCGGTCCGTGGCCCCCGGAACCCGCGAGCGAGTCCTCGCCGCGATCGACAAGACCGGCTACACCGGCAACGTCATCGCCCGTTCCCTGGTCACCGGGGGCACCAAGTCCATCGGCGTGGCCATGTCGCTGCTGGCGAACCCGCACCTGGCCCAGCTCATCCACGCCATCGAGGCCGAGGCGACCGCGGCGGGCTACACCGTGCTCCTCGGCGACACCCTCGACCACGCCGACGGCGAACGCGCCGCCGTGCGCAAACTCCAGGCCAGGCGGGTCGACGGGATGCTGCTCACGCCCGCCCCCGGCGACACCTCGACCTTGGAGCAACTCGCCCGCACCAACGTGCCCGCCGTGCTGGTCGACCGGGTCTCGCACAAGGTCAAACTCGACCAGGTTGGCCCGGAGAACATCCAGTCCACCTCGACGCTCGTCTCGCACCTCGCCGCGGCGGGACACCGGCGCATCGGGTTCATCAGCGGCGTCGAGTGGATGGGCGCCAGCGAGGAGCGCACCCTGGGCTACCGGCTCGGCCTCGGCCGCGCGGGCCTGCGGTGGGACTCGAACCTGGTCGCGGGCGGCGGCGCGACCCATGAGGACGGCGTGCTGGCCCTGCGGCGGCTGCTCACGGTGCCGGAGCGGCCCACCGCCGTCATCACCGGCAACGGGGCGATGACCGCGGGCGCGTACCGGGAGGCCCGCGCGCACGGCCTGGAGATCGGCAAGGAGTTCGCCATCGTCGGCCACGACGAGGTCGACTGGGCCGACCTGGTCGACCCGGGCATCACCACCATGGCGCATCCGGTGGACGAGATCGGGCGCACCGCCGTGCGGCTCCTGCTCGCCCGGCTGGCCAACCCCGACAACCCGCCGGAGACCGTGCTGCTGGCCCCCGAACTGGTCCACCGCGGCTCCTGCGGCTGCTGCTGAACAACCCAGAAAGCCCCGAAACCCCGGCGACGCGCCGTCGCCGGGGTTTCGGGGTGGGGGCATTCAGATGGTCTGCCGGTGATTTCCGCGAATTGGGTCAGTGCGAATCGGATCAGTACATCGACGGCGGCGGCTGCGGCTGCGGCGTGGGCGGCACCTGCGGCGAGGCGTCCACCTCACCGCGCCAGGCACCAGTCTCGCGACCGCCGCGCTCCTCGATGAACTCCTTGAAGCGCTTCATATCGCCCTTGACGCGATGATTCAGAATGCCGACCTTGTCGGCGACATTCTCGACGAACCCCTCCGGGTCGATGTCCATCTGCGCGGTGACGCGGGTCGTCTTCTCGTCCAACCGGTGGAAGGTCACGACGCCGCCGTGGTCCGGCTTTCCCTCCGAATGCCACGCGATGCGCTGGTCCGGGATCTGCTCGGTGATCTTCGCGTCGAATTCGCGGGTCACTCCCCCGATTTTGGTCACCCAGTGGGTGTGCGTCGAGTCGAGTTGGCGAATCTCCTCCACGCCTTCCATGAACCGGGGAAACGTCTCGAACTGAGTCCACTGGTTGTAAGCCGTGGACACCGGGACGGCCACGTCGACGGACTCGGTGATCGTGCTCAACGCGATCAGCTCCTCCTCATTCGATCTTTGTCTGTCGTGGAATACCCATGCGCTCCCGGCTTACACCTCAGGCGGCGTGCCGCTGTTCCGCCACGGCGTCGGTCAGGCCGAGCATCGCCAGCAGTTCCGCACATTCCCGCGCGTCGGCGGAAGCGGCGGCCACGGCGCGCGCCGCCCGCCTGCGCTGCTCATCGGTCACGGTCGGATTCAGGTCGACAAATTGGTCCGGCATGCTGCTCACTCCTTCCTCCGCACGGCTCGTACCCGGCTACCGGACAGTTCACACGCGTGTCGCTGGACCCGGGGCGCGAATCAGCCGAAAATACAGCGATGACAGCAATGCCGGGGTGCGCGGACTGCTCCCTGAACTTCACCGTCACCACCACGCCGGACGCCCGCCCCGGCGCGCGCGGGAAACTCACCGGCTGGCTGCTGGACAAGCAGGTGCCCCGGTCGCTGGCCGACGCCGTGGCGCACGCGGCGGACACGGCGCTGAGCGACGCCGTCCGGCACGCCCGCGCGGACTCGCCGGGGGTGGCCGCGGTGAACGCGACCGTCACCGCGACCGAGGTCGTCGTCAGCGTCACCGACGACGGCCGCTGGCTGGACCCCGGCCGCGCCCTGGGCACCGTGCGCGGGCACGGCCTGCCGCTGATCCAGGACGTCAGCAGGCGCGTCGACCTGGCCCACTCCGACGGCCGCACCACGGTCACGGCCTACTTCGACCGGTGATCCGGGCTTGCGGTTGACGCGCGCGTCAAGTTGTAGCGTCGCCCGGCCGTCCGAGCCGAGGAGCGCCATGTCTCACCGTGAGATTCACCTGATCGCCCGCCCGGAAGACACCCCGAAGGTGGAGCATTTCGCCGTCGCCGAGGTCCCCGTCCCCGAGCCGGGCCCCGGCCAGGTGCTCGTCCGCAACCGCCTGATGAGCGTCACCGCCGTGATGGGCACCTTGGTCCGATGGTCGCGCAGTTCGCCCGGCTCAGCGGCGCCGCCCGGGAGATCGGCAGCACCGGGCCCCCGGCCAAGGGGCGGCGGCTGGTCGCCGAGCACGGGTACGACACCGTCGTCCTGCGCGGCGGGGACCCGATCGAGGACCCGCGAAACCACCTGGGCGGCTGCCCGGTGGCCGAGGTGACCGAGCAGCGGCTCGCCGACCTCGACCGCCGCATCGAGCGGCTCACCGCCCTGCGCGCCCGCTTGGCCGACGCGCTGCGGCACCGCTTCGCCGAACTGCTCAGCGGTGACCAGGTGGCCTAGAAACCGCCGGAGATGGGCAGGACGGCCCCGGTCACGAAGGACGCCTCCTGGCCGAGCAGCCAGACGACCCCGTTGGCGATCTCCTCCGGCTCACCCGCGCGGCCCAGCGGAATCCGGGGCGCGAGGCGTTCCGGGCGGTCGGGCATCCCGGCCGCGGCGTGCAGGTCGGAGTTGACCAGGCCCGGGGCGACGGTGTTGACCCGGATACCGTCACCGGCGACCTCTTGGGCCAGGCCGAACGTCATGGTTTCGACCGCTGATTTGCTGGCCGCGTAGTGCGCCCACTCGCCAGGGGAACCGCGCTGGGCCGCGGTGCTGGAGATGGTGACGATCGCGCCGCCTGCGCCGGACATGCGGCGGACGGCTTCGCGGAGGCAGAGGAAGACGCCGGTGACGTTGACGTCCAAGACGCGGCGGACGGTGGCGGCGGACTGCTGGTCCAGCCTGCCGGGGGTGTCGCCGGTGATGCCCGCGTTGGCCACGAGAGCGGTAAGCGGGCCTAGCGCGTCGGCGCGGGTGAAGAGGTCCGCTACCTGCGCTTCGTCGGACACGTCTGCCTGGACGGCGATAGCGCGCCGTCCCTCGGCTTCCACGTCGCGGACAACGCTGTCCGCCGCTGAGGAGTCGCGGGCGTAGTTGACCACGACGTCGAAGCCCGCGCGGGCCGCTCGACGGCACACCGCCGCGCCGATTCCCCTGCCGCCCCCGGTGACCACCAGAACACTCACCGGACCACCTCACAAGATCGGTGGCCCCACGCGCCTACATGCTGGGTCGGTTGTTCGCTCGCCAGCTCGCTCATCCGGCGATGGTGGCACGCTCCAGCAGCGCCGCCGCCTCCAGGACCATCCACCCGGACAGCTGCACCGACAGGTCCCGTTCCGGCCGCCGGTCACGCGCGCCGCGCGGGGTCACCGCCTGCCGGGACCACTCGGGGCCGAACACCGGGCCGCTGCGGGCGACGCCCCGGTTGTGCCAGGCCGCGTCGGCGGAGGTGAGGACGAGCCGCCGGGCCAGGTCGCCTTCGGCGTGCGGCAGACGCAGGGCCGACTGCGCCAGGTAGCGCGCCAGGATGCCCGCGAAGAGACCGCCGTCGCCGCCCCCTTGGCCAGGGAGCACGCCGTCGACCGCCAGGTAGTTGGCCACGGCGCGGATGGTGCGGGCCGCGCGGTGCGCCCAGACGCCGCCCGGGTCGTCTTCGGCGAGTTCGACGCACGCGCCGAGGTAAACACCCTGACAGTAGGTGTAGACGATCGTCACCACGTCGCGGATAGCGCCGTCCGGGCGCACATAGAGGCCGTCCCAGAGCAGACCGGTGTTCCGGTCCACCAGGTACCTCTCCATCCACTCGGTCATCGAGCGGGCGCGCTGCCGGTCGGCCCGGTCGAGGTGCGCGCGGGCCAACAGGATCGCGGCGGGACCGTTGGCCGGGACGTTCTTGAACGTGTCGCCGCGCCGCCACCAGATGCCGCCGCCGCCGTGGTCGGTCCAGCCCGCGCGCAGTTGGGCGGTGATCTCGGCCAGCGGGCGGGCCACGTCCAACGGCACCGCGCGAGCCGCCCGCAGCAGGGCGAGGCCGAGCCAGGCGATGTCGTCGTAGTAGTCGTTGGTCCACGTCCCGAAGTTGCGGACCCGGATGCCGCGCGCCAACGCCAGGATCTGCGCCATCCGGACCCCGGTCGGCGCCCGGTCCTGCGCGTCGACCAGGCAGTCCAGCAGGTGCGCCTGCCACCAGTAGTTCCAGCGCAGGTGCAGGTGGTCACCGGGGGACGCGGGCCAGTGGGCCATGCCGAGCCGGGTCGCGGGCAGCGCCCACACCCGGCGCAGGTGCCGGGCGTGGGTGGCCAGCTCCGCGACACCCGCCCGGGCGCCCCACAGTGGCAGAGCCTGCTCCGCGCCCCGGGTCATAAGTCCATCGTGGGCACTGAATCGGTTCCGATGTCGGCGGACCGGGGGTGCAATCACCAGGACGTGCCACGCTGAGCCACGTACCGGTGAATCTCGGGAGGGCGGGCCGATGCGGACCGAGCAGATCACGTGCCCACTGTGCGAGGCCACCTGCGGGCTTACCGTCACGCTGGAAGGCGATCAGGTGCGGTCCGTGCGCGGGGACGACGCCGACGTGTTCTCCCGCGGCTACCTCTGTCCCAAGGGCGCGTCCATCGGCGCGCTGCACCACGACCCGGACCGGTTGCGCGCGCCGATGGTCAAGCGTGACGGCGAGTGGCGCTCGGTCGGCTGGGACGAGGCGTTCGCGGTCATCGAGGCGCGGCTGCCGCCGATCATCGCCGAGCACGGCAGGGACGCCGTCGCGGTCTACGCGGGCAACCCGGCGGTGCACAACCTCTCGACCGCGCTCTACGGCCGCGCCCTCTACAAGGCGATCGGCACGAAGAACTTCTACTCGGCGAGCAGCGTCGACCAGATGCCCAAGCAGTTCGCCGCCGGGTACCTGTTCGGCGACCCGATGAGCGTCCCCGTCCCGGACATCGACCGCACCGACCACCTGCTGCTGCTCGGCGCGAACCCGATGGTGTCCAACGGGAGCCTGATGACGGCCCCGGACGCGCGCGGGCGGCTGCGCGCGATCCGGGCGCGCGGCGGCAAGGTCGTCGTGGTGGCCCCCAAGCGCTCCCGCACAGCCGAGCAGGCCGACGAGCACCACGCCATCCGACCGGGGACCGACGCGCTGCTGCTGTTCGCCCTCGTGCGCACCCTGTTCGCCGAAGACCTGGTCACCCTGGGCCGCCTCGCCGCACATGTGTCCGGAGTGGACGATGTGCGCGCGCTCGCCGAGCCGTTCACCCCCGACGCGGTCGCGCCGATCACCGGCCTGGCCGCCGACGAGATCCGCCGCATGGCCCGGGAACTCGCCGCGGCGCCCACCGCGGCGGTCTACGGCCGGATGGGCACGACCACCCAGGCGTTCGGCACGCTCGCGTCGTGGCTGGTCGAGGTCCTGAACACCCTTACCGGCAACCTGGACAGCCCTGGCGGCGCGATGTTCCCCCTCGCCGCCGCCGGACAGGCGAACGTCCACAGTGGACGGCGGCGCGGCTTCGCCCACGACCGCTGGCGCAGCCGGGTGCGCGGCCTGCCCGAGGTCATGGGCGAACTCCCGGTCGCCACCCTCGCCGACGAGATCACCACCCCCGGCGACGGCCAGGTGCGGGCGCTGATCACCGTCAGCGGCAACCCGTGCCTGTCCACACCGAACGCGGGCAGGCTCACCGAAGCCCTGCCGCGCCTGGACTTCATGGTCTCCCTCGACATCTACCTCAACGAGACCAGCAGGCACGCGGACGTCATCCTGCCCGGCCCGAGCCTCCTGCAACGCGCCCACTACGACGTGGCGCTCTACCAGTTCGGCGTCCGCAATGTCGCCAACTGGACACCGCCCGCGCTGACCTCGACCCTGCCGCAGGAATGGGAGACCCTGCTGCGGCTGACCGGGATCATCGCGGGCGCCACCGACATCGCCGCGCTGGACGCCTTCGTCGCCGCCGAGTACGCCCGCCGCGCCGGGGTCGAGGTCCCCGACGGCCGCACCGGACCCGCCCGCCTGATGGACATTCTCCTGCGCGGCGGCCCCTATGACCTCACCCTGGCCGACCTGGAAGCCGCCCCACACGGCATCGATCTTGGCCCGCTGCGCCCCCGCGTCCCCGACGTGCTGGCCACCCCCAGCGGCCTGGTCGAACTCGCGCCGCTGGCCATCACCGCCGACGTCCCCCGCCTCGCCGCCGAACTCGCGTACCCGCCCACCGGGCGAATGGTGCTCATCGGCCGCAGGCAACTCGGGTCGAACAACTCCTGGATGCACAACGTCGCGCCCCTGGTCCGCGGCAGAACCGCTGCACCGCGCAACTGCACCCGACCGACGCCGCCCGCATCGGCCTCGCCGACGGCGCCCTGGCCGTGGTCGCCTCCCGCTCCGGCAAGGTCGAGGTGCCCGTCGAGATCACCGACACCATCCGCCCCGGCGTCGTCAGCATCCCGCACGGCTGGGGCCACGACCAGGACGGCACCCGCGCCGCCGTCGCCGCCGCCCACCCGGGCGTCAACGCGAACGTGCTGACCGACGAGCTTCTGGTGGACGCCCTGTCCGGCACCGCCGTCCTGAACGGAATCCCCGTGGAGATCACCCCCGCCTGACCGGTGGCCAGACCACTTCGGGTCTCCCGACCCTCACCAGGCCGTGGTGAGGTCGGCGTGGTCGCGGACCCAGGCGTGCATGACGATGCCCGCGGCGACGCCCGCGTTGATCGAGCGGGTGGAGCCGAACTGGGCGATGGAGACCAGCAGGTCGGCGCCCTTGCGGGCGTCCTCGGTGAGGCCGGGGCCTTCCTGCCCGAACAGCAGCACGCAGCGGCGGGGGAGGCGGGTCGTCTCGATGGGGGTGGCGCCGGGGGTGTTGTCGACGCCGACGACGGTCAGGTTTTCCGTGGTGGCGTAGGTCAGGAGCGCGTCGACGGTGGGGTGGTGCTCGACGTGCTGGTAGCGGTCGGTGACCATGGCGCCCCGGCGGTTCCAGCGCTTGCGGCCGACGATGTGGACCGCGCGGGCGGCGAAGGCGTTGGCGGTGCGCACGACGGTGCCGATGTTGTGGTCGTGCTGGAAGTTCTCGATCGCCACGTGGAAGTCGTGGCGGCGCGTGTCCAGGTCGGCGATGACGGCGTCGCGGCGCCAGTAGCGGTAGGCGTCGACCACGTTGCGCCGGTCGCCCTCGGCGAGCAGTTCCGGGTCGTAGCGGGGGTCGGTGGGCCAGTCGCCGGTCCACGGGCCGACGCCGACCGGCTCGCCGAAGACCCATTCGGTGGGGCCAGGGTCGTCATCGGTCACTGGGCGGGAACCGTCACATCCAGGAGTCTTTTGCGCCACAACAGGTACGCGCCCACATAGGACACGATCAGCAGCGCCAGCGCGAACACAGCCACCACGTGAATGTAGCCCTCCGGGAACAGGACCCCGATGATGTAGTGCTCGTTGAACCCGCCGGGCAGGTCGCCGAGGCCCTGCTGGCGGCGGAAGTGGTTTTCCAGCGTCGTCAGCGGGCACGGCACCGGCGTCACGTTGACCAACACGCCCCACGCGGCAAAGAACACGTGCACGAACACGGTCCTCGGCCACTTCCACGCCAGGAACCCGCCCAAGCCGATGTATAACAGCGCCACGAAGTGCACGATCGTGGTCGCCATGGCCAGAACTGGTGCGAGAACTGCTGCCATGCGGCACCTCCCCCAACCACCGACGAACGGCGAGCAACACCCACGTTACTCGTCAGTGGGGGGAAGGGAGCGGGATTAACGCAGGTCAGTCCCCGTCGACCAGTCCCAGGTCAGCCAGACCCAGAAGCGACCGATAGGGCAAACCGCGCGCCTCTATGGCCTCACGGGCCCCGGTGTCGCGGTCCACGACGGTGGCCACACCGATCACCGTGGCGCCCGCCTCGCCCAGCGCGTCAACGGCGGTGAGCACGCTGCCACCGGTCGTGGACGTGTCCTCGACGGCCAGCACGCGCTGCCCGGCGACCTCGATGCCCTCGATGCGCCGCTGCAGGCCATGCGCCTTCGCGTCCTTGCGGACGACGAACGCGTCCAGAACCTCGCCCGCGGCCGACGCCGCGTGCATCATCGCCAGCGCCACCGGGTCTGCGCCCAGGGTGAGGCCACCGGCGGCCACGTAATCCCAGTCGGCGGTGAGCTGGCGCAGCAGCCGCCCGATGAGCGGCGCCGCCGCGTGGTGCAGGGTGGCCCGGCGGAGGTCGACGTAGTAGTCGGCCTCCTTGCCGGAGGCCAGGGTGACCCGGCCATGCACCACGGCCAGCTCGGTCACCAGGCGGGCCAGTTCGCCTTTGGCCGAGACATCGACGTTCGGAGCTGTTCGCACAGGTGGGAAGCCTCTCATGCGCCGCGGATCAGCCGAAGCCCCGGCTGTCCTGCTTGAGCGCGGTGTCCACGGTAAGAGCGGACGCCACGACCATGCTGAGCAGCGGGTTCTGCAGCGGGCGGTGGATCTGCAGCACGTAGTTGTCCGCCGTCGTGAACATCGTCTTCGCGAAGCCCTCCCACGTCTTGGTGATCCGCGCGACCTCGCCGCCGGTGTGGTCGAGCACCGCGAAGTTCCACGCACGCCAGTTCTCCGCCTGGATTCCGCCAACCTGCTGGCCGTTGACCAGGAACGAGAACCGGATCTTGCCGAACACGTTCTCCTGCACGATCTCGCCCAGCGGCTGCCCATTCGGCCACTCGACGATCATGCGCGACTTCATGATCTTCGCCGGGCGCGTCAGCCGCAGCACCGTCTGGTGGTGGGCGTCATACACCTCGAACCGGTGCGTGAAGAACTGGTCGTAGCTGCCGAGGAACCGGACAGCCTTCTTCAGCGCGCTCTGCCCGACCTGCGCCACCGACCCGACCTGGCGGCCATGCTGGTCGAACACCGAGTACTCGCTGGCCATCTCGATCAGCTTCACCTTCTGGTTCACCACCAGCACCGGCTCGGTGAACAGCGTCCCGCCACCCTGCCCGACCTGGCCGACCCCAGCCTGGCGCTGCTGTTCCCTGATCCGCGTCGGATCGGGAGCGCTGTCCAGCGACACCTCCCACGCGCTCGCGTCACCGCGCGGCTGAGCCTGCTGGGTCTGGGTCTGACTGGTCCACTGGCGGCCGTCCCACCAGCGCAGAGTGGGGGAGCCGGGATTCTCTGGGTACCACCCGGGCTGGGGGTTCGTCATGCCCGGGAGCTTATCCCCGGTTCCGACCGGCGGACGCCCGCTTCTCCAGTATCCGCAGGAGACCGCGCGGCAGGATCTTCGTCACGCCCACCAGCGCCTTGTACGGCGCGCCAGGAACCGACCGCGACCGCCCGTGCACCAGGTCGTCCAGCGCGTCGGCGACCACCCGGTCGGCGTCCAGCCACAGGAAGTCCGGCAACGCGGACATGTCGTCGCCCGCGCGGTCATGGAACTCGGTGTGCGTGAACCCCGGGCACAGCGCGACGATCCGCACGCCCGTGCCCTTGAGGTTGGCGGCCAGTCCTTCCGAGAGCGCGGTGACATAAGCCTTCGTGGCCGAATAGGACGGGCCACTGGCCGGGAAGAACCCGGCGACACTGGACACGTTGATCACACCGCCGTGCTTGCGGGCGAGCATCCCCGGCAGGACCGCCCTGGTCAGCCGCAGGACAGTGGTGACGTTGACGTCCAACTGAGACTGAAGCCAGTCGAGATCGGCCTCGGCGAAAGCACCCCGGGTGCCGAAACCCGCGTTGTTGACCAGCAGATCGATCGGCCGGTCCAGGTCGGACAGGCGCGCTTCCACCCGCTTGCGGGCTCGCGTCGTGGACAGGTCGGCGGTCATGGTCTGCACTTGGACACCGTGCGCGGCGGTCAACTCACCTGCGACCTCTTTGAGCCGCTCAGTGGTGCGGGCCACCAGCACAAGGTCGTAACCATCTGCGGCGAGCCTGCGGGCGAAAGCGGCGCCGATGCCTGCGGTGGCACCGGTGATGAGGGCAGTGGGCATGCGGCCAAACTACTAATTGGTAGCTTCTTCTGGAAGATCACGGGCTGGGTGGGGTGGTTCCCGGGTGGCTCGTGCTGTCTTGCTCGATGGGGTGGAGCGGTTCCCGGGCTGGGTCGGGTGCTGTCCGCTCGATGGGGTGGAGCGGTTTCTTCGGGGCCCCTACGAAGGAAGATCGCCGTGTGAAAGACGGGTGGGAAGCCTACGGCCTCACACGCGCGTAGCCAGCTTAGCGATCTTCCTTCTCCCCCGAAGAAACCACTCCACCCCATCGAGCACCTGGCAGCTTTGGGTTTCTGCTGGTAGGGGGGCGGGTTCGCTGCCGCCGCTCCCACCAGGTGCCTGGCAGGGGCGGTGCTGCCTGACAGGAAGGCGGGATCGCTGGTTGGTCCCATCGGACACCTGACAGGGCCGGGTCCGGCTAGCAGGAACGCGGGTTCTCTGTTTGACCCATCAAGCACCTGACAGGAGCGGGCCCGGCTGGCAGGAACGCGGGTTCTTGTTTGGCCCATCGGGCACCTAACAGGGGCGGGTCCGGCTGACGACAGGAGGGGTGGGATCGCTGTTTCGCCCCACTGGGTGCCTGGCGGGGCGGGATGCGGTTGGGCAGGCGGGCGGGATCACTGCCCTATGAGCACCTGGCAGGGGCCGGGTTCAGCCTGGCAGGAACGTGGGTTTGTCGCCCCGGCCAGGGGCACCTAAAGCTTTGGGTGCGGCTGGCAAGTGGGCGAGCTTGCCGCTCCACCCATCGAGCGCTTGGCGGGCGCAGGTGCCGGTTGCCGGGGTGCCGCTCCGCCCGGTCCGCTTCTTTCCGCCGCCCCACACCCCCACACAACAAACCCCACCCGCCCTGGGGGCCGGGCCCTGCTCCATCCTATCGCCGCAGGTCAGCGCGGTAAAGAGGGTGCGGTTTGCCTGTGGATAACTCGCGATCATGGAAGCTCGCGGGGGGTCAGGCGTCTTTGGGGCTCGGGCGGAGGTCGTGTTCGCCTGCTGGGTCTAGGTCGGCGTCGAAGGGGTCTACGACGTCGGCTATTTCGCCTATGCCGCGTAGGAGGCGCTCCAGGCGGGAGGGGCTGGAGTTGGGGGCCGCCGCCGCGAGGACCCAGCCGTTTTCGACCCAAGCCACGGCGATGTCCTGGCCGATTTCCTCGGTGGCGTCGACCAGGTCGGGGGTGATCAGGGTGCGGGCGGCGGAGATGTCCGAGACGAACGCGTAGCGCTGGCCGACTGGGCCCAGAAGTTCTGGCATGTGTTCGCGTTGGAAGGGGGTGCTGGGGACCCAGAGCTCGACCACCACGGGGTGTGACCTGCGGCACTGGACCGCTGCGATGACCGTGTTGACCCGGCCGCCCGCTTCCAGGTCGAAGACGTACACCTTGCGCCTGCCGTCCGCGGTGAAGGTGGAGCCAGTGACCACGTCCTTGGCGACGCCGTCGCCGTAGTAGGCGATGGCGCCGCCGGACCACTCGCGGGGCAGGACGTGGTCCACCTCGGCGAACTGCCAGCCGCGCAGCGCCGCCCAGCGGCGGCGCTCGCGGTTGCGCGAGGTGAGCCGCGCTCGATCGCGCAGCAGAAAGGCGCCGCCCGCGACGAACGCGACGACCGCGATGACGAACCAGACCC
The DNA here is from genome assembly GCF_055586285.1 of Actinokineospora sp. NPDC051303. NCBI lineage: Bacteria > Bacillati > Actinomycetota > Actinomycetes > Pseudonocardiales > Pseudonocardiaceae > Actinokineospora > Actinokineospora sp. NPDC051303. The sequence continues at coordinate 6,018 of NZ_JBVJIN010000027.1, read as the reverse complement.
ACGCGGGAATGCCCACGCCGAGAAGCGTAGTCGTCCGCGCGTCTGGTTCAAGATCACGGGCTAGCCGGTTGTCGTCTTACCCGTCCTGGGCTGGGCGGAACCGGCGACACGCGGGGGTCACGCCGCGCGGGTCACCGCCAATCCGGAGCTGTCGACGGAGACGTCCACCTCGACCGTGTCGCCGTCGCGGATGTCGCCGGAGAGCAGGGCCCTGGCCAGTTGGTCGCCGATCGCGGAGGACACCAGCCTGCGCAGCGGGCGGGCGCCGTAGACCGGGTCGAAGCCGTTGAGGGCCAGCCAGTCGCGGGCGGCTGGGGTCACCGACAGGGTGAGCCTGCGCTGGGCGAGCCTGCGGCCCAGCCGGGCGACCTGGATGTCCACGATCGCGGTCAGCTCCTCGGTGGCCAGCGCGTGGAACACCACCACGTCGTCCAGCCGGTTGAGGAACTCCGGCTTGAAGTGCCGCTGCACGACCGCCATGACCGCGTCGTGGCGGCCCCGGTCGTCCAGGGTGGGATCGGTGATGAGCTGGGAGCCCAGGTTCGAGGTGAGCACCAGGATCGTGTTGCGGAAGTCGACCGTGCGGCCCTGGCCATCGGTGAGCCTGCCGTCGTCAAGGACTTGGAGCAGCACGTCGAACACGTCCGGGTGGGCCTTCTCCACCTCGTCCAGCAGGACCACGCTGTAGGGGCGCCTGCGCACCGACTCGGTGAGCTGGCCGCCCTGGTCGTAGCCGACATAGCCGGGCGGGGCGCCGACCAGGCGGGCCACCGAGTGCTTCTCGGAGTACTCGCTCATGTCGATGCGGATCATCGCCCGCTCGTCGTCGAACAAGAACTCCGCGAGAGCCTTGGCCAGCTCGGTCTTACCGACACCGGTCGGCCCGAGGAACAGGAACGACCCCGTGGGCCGGTCCGGGTCGGCCACGCCCGCGCGGGCCCGGCGGACCGCGTCCGACACGACCCGCACGGCCTCGCCCTGGCCGACGACGCGAGAAGCCAGCGCCTCCTCCATGCGCAACAGCTTGTGCGTCTCGCCTTCGAGCATCCGGCCCGCAGGGATACCCGTCCACGCCGAGACGACCTCGGCGACGTCGTCCGGGCCGACTTCCTCCTTGAGCATCACGGCCTCGCCCGCGGGCACGGTCGTGGCCGCCGTCGCGGCCTCCAGCTCCTTCTCCAGCGCCGGGATGCGGCCGTAGCGCAGCTCGGCGGCGCGGCCGAGGTCGCCGTCGCGCTCGGCGCGCTCGGACTCGCCGCGCAACGACTCCAGCTGCTCCTTGAGCTCGCGGACCCGGTCGATGGAGCCCTTCTCGTTCTGCCAGCGCGCGGTGAGCCCGGACAGGGTCTCGCGCTTCTCGGCCAGCTCGGCGCGCAGCGCGGCCAGCCGCTCCTTGGAGGCGGCGTCGTCCTCCTTGGCCAGCGCCATCTCCTCGATCTCCAGCCGCCGCACGGCGCGCTCGACCTCATCGATCTCCACCGGCCGCGAGTCGATCTCCATGCGCAGCCGGGACGCGGCCTCGTCCACCAGGTCGATGGCCTTGTCCGGCAGGAACCGGGCGGTGATGTAGCGGTCGGACAGGGTGGCCGCGGCGACCAGGGCGCTGTCGGTGATGCGGACACCGTGGTGCACCTCGTAGCGCTCCTTGAGGCCGCGCAGGATGCCGATGGTGTCCTCGACCGACGGCTCGCCGACGAGGACCTGCTGGAACCGCCGCTCCAGCGCCGGGTCCTTCTCGATGTGCTCGCGGTACTCGTCCAGCGTGGTCGCGCCGACCATCCGCAGCTCGCCCCTGGCGAGCATCGGCTTGATCATGTTGCCCGCGTCCATGGCCCCTTCGCCGGTGGCGCCCGCCCCGACGATGGTGTGCAGCTCATCGATGAAGGTGATCACCTGGCCCGCGGACTCGGTGATCTCCTTGAGCACGGCCTTGAGCCGCTCCTCGAACTCGCCGCGGAACTTCGCGCCCGCGACCATCGAGCCCAGGTCGAGGCCGACGACGCGCTTGCCGCGCAGCGACTCGGGCACGTCGCCCGCGACGATCCGCTGCGCCAAGCCCTCCACGATCGCGGTCTTGCCGACCCCGGGCTCGCCGATCAGGACCGGGTTGTTCTTGGTGCGCCGAGACAGCACCTGCACGACCCGGCGGATCTCGGCGTCGCGGCCGATGACCGGGTCCAGCTCGCCCTTGCGGGCGCGCTCGGTGAGGTCGACGCCGTACTTCTCCAGCGCCTGGTACGTGCCCTCCGGGTCGGGGGTGGACACCCGGGCGGACCCGCGCACCTTGGTGAACGCCTCGCGCAGCGCGTCCGGCGTCGCGCCCAGCCGGGTGAGCACGTCGGCGACGTCGCCGCCCTCGGCGGCCAGGCCGACGAGCAGGTGCTCGGTGGAGACGTACTCGTCGCCCATCTCGGTGGCGAGCTTCTGCGCGTGCGTGATCGACCGCAGCGCCGCCTGCGACAGTTGCGGCGAGGACACCGTGGCCCCGGTCGCCGACGGCAGGGCGCGGGCGAGCGGTTCGAGTTCCTTGCGGGCGAGGGTGGGGTCGACGCCGACGGCGGTCAGCAGTGGCGCGGTGAGCCCGTCGGTCTGGGCCAGCAGCGCGCCGAGCAGGTGAACCGGGCGGATATCGGGGTTCCCCGCGGTGGACGCGGCCTGCGCCGCCGCGGAAATCGCCTGCTGGGTCTTGGTCGTCGGGTTGAAGGCGTCCATCTCCACCTCGGTCTCGCGTTCGTCGGTCTCACGGCACTCAACCCAGTCAACGTCCAAAAAGTTGAGTCTGTTCCGCTCAACTCCAGTGTCCCGCACCCGGCCCGGCCGCACAGGTGAACACCAGGGGTCGACCGGTCCCCGATCGGCGCGCCTTGGTCGTTCCCCAGGTCACCCACATGTCGCAATGGGGTTATCCACAGTGGTTATCCACTTATCCACAATCCCCAGGAATTCATCCACAGGGCAGTGGACAGAGTTGTCCACAGGGCCCGCGCGGCCCGTCCACACGCGGCTGTGTGGGTGGCCGCGGACCCCGCGCCGGTCACAGATCGCTGTTGAGCTTGCCGAGCAGCCGGGAGAACTCCTGGATATCGGCGGTTGACCAGTCGGTGACGCGGGCCCGCAACTGCCGCCGCCGGTCCGCGCGCACCTCGGCGAGCCGGGCCGAGCCGGTCGCGGTGAGCTGCACCAGCCGCGCCCGCCCATCCGAGGGGTCGGCGACCCGCTCCACCAGGTCCAGCTCCTCCAGCCGGGCGATCTGCCTGCTGACCGTGGACTTGTCCAGGCCGGTCCGCTCAACGACGTCCGCCGCGCGGACCGGGCCGATGTCGCTGAGGTGCAGCAAGAGCGCGTAAGAGGCGCTGTCCAACCCGGGGTGCACCTTCGCCGCGAGTGAGAGCGAGACGCTGCGCGCCCGGCCGAACAGCTTCGACAGCTCCCGCTCCAGGTTCTGCGCCGCCGTCTCGCGGTCGTCCGCCGGTCCCTCGGCCACGTGCTTCCCTTCGTCCAGCCCCCCTTGATCGCGGAACGCTAAACCGGACAAGCCCGACACCGGGAGCCGGGGCTCACCCCGCCGGGACCGACTTCGCGCCGAAGTAGTCGCCGCCCTTGCCCCGGGCGTCGTCGGTGCCCCACGGCCGCGACCGGTCGACCGGCTGCATCCGGGGGATGTGCTTGCGGCAGTGGATGTAGGCCTCCCGCACCTCGACCAGCACCCAGCGCTCCGGCCTGCGGCCCTTCTCCGTCTCGACGGGCAGGCCGGGGTGGTCGGCGCGCAGGTCGGCGTCTTCCACGACGGTGGCGCGGCCGTTGACGTGCAGGCCGATCACGTCCCGGGTGAAGTCGACCATGAGGATGCCCACGTTCGGGTTCTCGCTGATGTTGCCGAGGCTGGCCAGCACCCCGTTGCCCCGGTACTCAGGGTAGGCGACGCGGCGCTCGTCGAGGACGTGGATGAACCCGGGCGGGCCAGCGCGCAGCGACGAGTCGCACTCGCCGGTGGCGTCGGCGGTGGCGATGAAGGCCAACTCCATCCGGCCGATGAACTCGACCATCCGCTGAGTCAGGTGGTCGAGCACCTGGTCCTGGTAGAACCGGCGGGCGCGTTCGGCGGTGCCGTAGGCGGCCTGCAGCCGGTGCTCACCGGCCGAGCCGGGCAGAGCGGGCCCGACGGGCTGCGGCGCGGCGGACGGCTCGCGCGGCCCGGCGGTGGGCGCGACGGCGGGCGGGGACTCGGCGAACTCCAGCGTCAGCAGGTCGGCCTGGGCGGTTCCGGTCGGGGGAAGCAGGTCGGGGGACACGCCGGACACCGTTGCACGACCGTTGCGTTACCGCGAAGTCACCTGGGTGTTCTGCCCCGCCCGGGGGACCTAGTAACACATGGGGTCACCAACTCCAACACGAAGGTGTGGTTAGGGCGGCCGACGGATCGGATTCCGTCTACTGTCCACTCCGTCGGGGGATGGATGCACAGGTACCGTGGTGTCAGCCTGGTGCGGCACCCGCAGGTACTGGGAAGGCCCTGGAAAGGCGGAGTCAAGCCCCGAACCATGACAGCGAACGCAGTTGTGAGCCCGATCCCGACCTCGAAGCCCCGAGCCGAGTCGCCTACCGCCGTGAACACGATGGTGCGCCTGGTCCGGGAGAGCTTCGCGGTCGTGGAGCCGCACGCCGAGCAGGTGGCGCAGTTCTTCTACGCCATGCTGTTCAGCATCGCGCCCACCGCGCGCGAGATGTTCCCGGCGAACATGCAGGTCCAGCGGTCCCGGCTGCTGCGCGCCCTGGTGCATGTGGTGCAGATGGTCGACCGCCCGGACGATCTGGTCCCGTTCCTGCGCCAACTCGGCCGCGACCACCGCAAGTTCGGCGTGGTCAGCGCCCACTACGAGGCGGTCGGCATGGCCCTCATCGCCGCGGTCAAGCGCCACGCCGCCCACACGTGGAACGACGAGACCGAACGCGCCTGGGCCGAGGCGTACACCATCATGGCCCGCGCCATGCTCGACGCCGCCGCTGCCGACGACGGCCCAGCCTGGTGGCCAGCGCAGGTGATCGACCACGAGCGCATCGGCTGGGACTTGGCCGTGGTCCGCGTCCGCCCCGACTTCCCGGTGCCCTACGAGCCCGGCCAGTACCTCAGCGTCGAAGTCCCCCAGCGCCCCCGCCTGTGGCGCTACCTCACCCCCGCCAACGCCCCCCGCGACGACGGCGTGATGGAGTTCCACATCCGAGGCGTGGACCAGGGCTGGGTGAGCCGCTCCATAGTCGCCCACACCAAACTGGGCGACGTCTGGCGCCTAGGCCCCCCCATGGGCCGCATCACCGTAGACCGCGAGGCGGACCGCGACGTCCTGATGATCGCGGGCGGCACCGGCATCGCCCCCATGCGCGCCATCATCGACCACCTGGCCCAATGGGGCGAAAACCCCCACGTGCACCTCTTCACCGGCGGCCGAGTCCGCGAAGACCTCTACGACCTGACCCACCTACAAAACGTTGCGGTCACCAACCCCTGGCTCACGGTCGTGCCTGTCCTGGAAAACGACCCAGACGCCCCCGGCTTCGAACACGGCACCCTCGCCGACGTGGTCACCCGCTACGGCGCCTGGGAAGACAGACACGTCCTGGTATCCGGCTCCCCAGCCATGATCCGCTCCACAGTGTCGAGAATGCTGGTCGCAGGCACCCCCCTGGACCACATCACCTACGACCCCTTCACCCTCGACTGACCCACCGGGCACCTAGCCGACGCGCGGCCCCACCACCCGGTGCTGATGGCAGTCCGCCGATGGAAAAAAGTGGCCCACCCTGCACGTCCTCCCGTGACCTGAGCAGCGAACCACCCCCGGCCAAGCCGAACCGAGGCTCGCCAGCTGCCCAATGGTGCGGAACGAGCAACAGCGAACCAGCCACACACACAAAGCCGAACCAGCGCCCGCCCAGTGCTCGATGGGGTGGAGTGGTTTCTTTGGGGGAGAAGGAAGATCCCTAAACTCGCCGTGGTCGTGGGGCCGAAGGCTCCCCACC
>NZ_JBVJIN010000026.1:0-96946 GCF_055586285.1 Actinokineospora sp. NPDC051303 | reverse complement strand
GCTGGCTCGCGTAGCCGTCGGCCAATTTACTGTGGGAGCCGGAATAGTGACGGCCCTAGCTTCCCACAGCGTCGCACCGACCAGTTGAGACCAAGCCTGCTGACCGTGGACATGTTCCACACCTACACTGCGCCTTGGTCCGGTCTGAGATACCAAGTTCGCCGCAGCGTTCGACCCGGGTGCTACTTCCCTCCGCATCAACGTGGTGTTGACCGCGCCGCAGGCACCACGGATGAACGCGATTGCCGAACGTTGGATCGCAGGTATAGGCGAGCCAGTAAACTCCGCCCCGCCGGGACGGTCTCTGCTGGCCCGTAAGGTGCCAAGGGGACTGGGGATTTGCATCCCGCACTGTCATCCACCTCGTGCGCGGGACGCGGGTTGAGTTGTGAAAACGCTTGATCAGCTAAGTGGCTCCGGCGGGAGTACCAAAGGATGGAGACAGGGCTGACCAGAGGTTTCAATAGGGATGTTGGTTGTGGCGGCCGAGTTCGCGGTGGCGGCCCCTGCCCGGTCGGGCTCTACGTGATGGCGCCGAGTGGATCGTGGTCGAGGTCGGTGCTCTGCCGGGCCTTTGCCAGGACATGATGCCTCGCCCAGGCCAAGACCAGCGTTCAGAGCATGTGTTCTTGATCGTCGTCAGCACATACCGGTCGACACCTTCAGTCCAAGCGCGTCGGCGCGCTGCCGGGGGCACGGTCTTACCGTAGCTCCCACATTCCGGACGGTCTCCACGAACCCTGGGAGCTGTGGTCGTGGCGGGATGGCGCTTGGTGCTGGTTGAGCGCACGGCATGGGATAGTCGTCTTGCTGCGGTGGTGGAAACCGGAGAAGGGTGGGGAGAGTGGACGAGGGGTCGACGCGGTGGCACGAGATCGCGCTGTCTGACTTCGGCCATGAGCGGACCGGTCTGGCGCAGGTCCGCCGCTTGCTCCCGGACCGTTACCCCTACCAGGCGTGGTCGAACTTCACCTTCATCTCGCCCAGTGGTCATCCCCGTGAGGTCGACCTGCTGGTCGCCGCGCCGAGCGGTCTGTTCCTCCTCGAACTGAAGAACATCCGTGGTTGGGTGCGCAGCAGGCACGGCACGTGGATCACTCGCGGTGGCGCCACGTTCGACCATCCCCTGATCGGCGCCGACCAGAAGGCCAAGGACCTCAAAAAGCTGCTGGGCAACCAGGCCGCGCGGGAACGAGTCAAGGTGCCGTTCGTGTCGGCTGCGGTGTTCCTGACCGATCCCGGCATGCGGTGCGAGCTCGAGAGCGGTCAACGGGCGGACGTGTACGGCCCGGAGGAAGGCCGTGCTGAACTGCCAAGGATCGGGTCGGACCTGCTGCTGGCGCGGTCGACTAGGCCCTCGCCGGAACCGGCGTTCTTCAACGCCGTGGATCGCCTGCTGAGGCAGGTAGGCATCAGGCCGAGCGAACGGATGGTGACCGTAGGTCGGTGGCGGATCGACGAGCGGCCGTTCGAGACCGGGCCCACCTGGCAGGACCACCACGCGGGCCGCGACGATCTGCCGGGTGAACACCGTCGGGTTCGGATCTACCTGTACGAACGTGCGGCTGACCCGGACAAGAAACGGTCGATCGCGCAGGCCGCCGAACGCGAGTACCGAGCATGCCGGGGTGTGCGGCATCCCGGATTGCTGCCACCGGACGAACTGGAAAGCCATCCGCTCGGCCCGGCGCTGATCATCGACCAAGCGCGGGACGCCATGCGCCTGGACCACTACCTCGCCCGCTACCAGGACAAGCTGGACCTGCCTGCGAAGGTGGACATGTTTCGCCAGCTCGCCGAGGCGGTTCGGTACGCCCACGAGCGGCGATTGGTACACCGGTCGCTGTCGCCCCGCGCGATCGTGGTGGAGCCGACCGGAACGGACTGGTCGCGTCCGGTCCTGCGGGTCGGCGAGTGGCAGGCTGCCGCACGCGGTCTGTCCGAGCCCCACACGGTGCACCGGCTGGTACCGACGACCAGCGCGGGTGGGCATGTGGACCCCGGTGCCGTCGTGTACCTCGCGCCGGAGTTCGATGCGTCGGAATCCGGTGTGCCGCTCGACGTGTTCGGTGTCGGCGCGGTCGGGTATCTGCTGTTCACTGGCCAGCCGCCTGCCGCGGACCGGGCCGAGCTAATGAGCCGCCTGCGAGCCGAGGGCGGGCTGCACCCGTCGGCTGTTGTCGACGGCATACCCGACGACCTGCTCGCCCTGATCGCGATGTGTACCGCTCCGGTGGTCACCGAGCGGTTCGCCGACCTCGACGAGGTCCTCGCTTGGCTGGACGATGCGTTGGCCGAGCCTGCGGGTGAGGGTGCCAGGCGGAAGGAGATCGATCCCTGGGAGGCGGTGGCGGGTGACTACCTCGCCGACACCGAGTATCGGGTGACGCAGGTACTCGGCACCGGCGCCACGGCCCGCGCGTTCAAGGTCGACCGGGACGGCTGGGACTCGGTGCTGAAGGTGTCCCGGTCGGACGACGCCGCGCTGCGGTTGATGGATGAGCACGCGGCGCTGGAGAACCTGCGGCACGACCATTTGGTCGGGCTGCGCCGCGGCGTGTTCCAGGTGGGCGAGCGGCAGGCGATCGAGCTTGACTTCGCGGGGCCGCGCACGCTGGCGCAGCTGCTGCGCACCGAGGGAGCTCTGCTTCCGGACCAACTCCAGCGTTACGGTGACCAGCTGCTCGACGTGCTCGGCTACCTGGAACGCAAGCAGGTCTTCCATCGGGACATCAAGCCTGACAACCTTGGTGTCCGGGAGCACCCCAAGCTGGGCAACAGCCTGGTGCTGTTCGACTTCTCCCTGGCCGGTGTCCCCGCGACGGACCTCCAGGCGGGCACCCGCGGTTACGTCGACCCGTTCTTGGACGGCGTCCGGCGGCCAGGCTACGACGCGGCGGCTGAACGCTACGCGGCCGCGGTGACCCTCCACGAGATGGCGAGCCTGGAGCTGCCGAGCTGGAACGCGGATGGGACGGACCCGGCGTTCGGCGGCGATGTCGTGCTGTCAACCGAGCTGTTCGCAGCGCCGCTGCGTGACCAGCTGGTCGAGTTCTTCACCAAGGCGCTGCACCGCGACAGCGACCGGCGCCACCAGTCGATCGCGGAGATGCGGGCGGCGTGGCAGCGAGTCTTCACCACGATCGACAACACCGGTCCCGCGACGAACCCCCTGTCTTGTTCGGAAGACCCGAGCGAACTGCGGGACGAGGCGGCTGAGCAGGCGAAGCTGGACACGGCGCTGGACGCGGCGGGCCTGTCGCCGCGTGCGGTCGCGGTTGCGCAGCGGCTCGGCGCACAGACCGTGGGGGACTTGGTCGACCTGTCGTACCGGACGCTGTGGAACGCGCGGGGGCTCTCCAAACGCACCCGCCAGGAACTCGTGAACCGGCACACTCAGTGGAGCAGGTCTCTTCTCGGTGGTGCCGTTGAGGATGGTCCCTCCACTGGCGACACGCTGGTCACGCCACTGGACCGGATCGTGCCGACCCTCTTGCCCACGCCGAAGCGGCGTGCGGACTCCCAGGTGGCGATCACTCGGCTGCTGCTCGGCCTCCCAGACGACGCGGGCGTGCTTCCCGGCAGGCGCTGGCCGACCAACGTCGAGGTCGCCGGCAGCTGCGGCCTGACCGGCGGCCGCATCGCCCAAGTGCTGTCCGCACGGCGCAAGGCATGGGCGGCTAACCGCACACTGAAGGTGCTGCACGACGAGCTGGTCCAGATGCTGACCGGGCTGCGTCGGGTGGCAACCGTGGCGGAACTGGCCGAGCGGGTGCTCGGTCTGCACGGCTGCGCGGACACGGTGCCTGCGACACATCGCCTGCCGCTGGCTTACGCCGTGTGCCGTGCGGTCATCGAGCGGGACGTGCTCGCCGTCCAACCCCGATTCGCGCTCCGGCGCCACCACGGCCGGGTCCTGGTCGCGTTGCAGGCGACCGACGAGGAACCGCTGGACATGGTGCCGGACACGCAGTTGCTGGACCTCGCCGCGGACCTGGGTGACGCGGCGAAGGAGCTCGCGGCCGAGGACCCGCTGCCGACCCCCACGGCGGTCGTGCGCAGGTTGCTGGACCGCGCGCGGCACATGGACTGGGTCTGGGGCGAGCGTCGCCTGGTGGGGCTAGCCGCGTCGGCGTCGGGCACGGTGCTATCCAACGCCCGCATGGAGCTGTACCCGCGCGATCTGGACCCGGCTCGCGCGCTCCGGCTGGCGCAGGCGGGGGCAGGTCTCCCTGACGAGGGCCTGACCGCGACGGAACTCAAGCAGCGGGTGACCAACCGCTTCCCCGGCCTGGCTCCGTTGCCCGACGGGCGCGAACTGATGGACCTGTGCCGTCGCGCCGGGTTCGAGCTGAATTGGGACGGGGAACGTTTCCGCCCACCATCGGTGTCGATGACCGGGCTGGCTTCCCGGATGCGGTCGGGCTCGTGGTCTAGCGGCCATCCGGTTCTCGAGGGCAGCGCGACAGCCGACGCACCTGCGCGGCTGACCGACGCGGTACGCCACGGCGGCGTCCGGTTCGTCACGGTCCGGCCGCGCCGGGCCGCCAGGGCGCGTGCGCGGGTCGCCGAGATCGTGGGGGTACCGGTGCTCGACGTTTCCGAGGCCTTCGTACGGACTCTGCGCGCGCAGGCGGACGCGGCGGCCATTAGGGACTTCGCGGTCGTGCTGCGCGCCGACGCCGCCGATCCGGGCAGTCGTGATCAACTGAACCTGTCCCGGTTGCTGGACAGGACGTTCGACGCCCTCACCGTAGAGCTGGCGGGCCAGCGGGTGCTCGCCCTGGACGGGCTCACCCCGTTCGGTCGCTACCCGGCGGGGACCGCGCTGCTCAACCGGCTGATCGAGCACGCACGGTATGGCGGCAGCGACGACGGCCCGGACACGCTGGTCCTGATCTGTCCCGCGGACAACGAGCGGCAGCACCCGAGCATCGGCTCGTTCACCCTGCCGCAGGGCACCCCGGAGGAGTGGGTCGTCGGCTCGTCGGTCTGGCTCGAACCGCACACCGGAGCCGCCTGAGTCCGCACCCACGATGCCAGCTTCGCTGGGCGTCCGATCGTATGTTCGACAATCTCGTCGCGTGGACGAGATCATCTCGGCATTACTGGCCTACGACTGCTGTCCGACGAGGAGCTGCCCGCGTCGGTACGGCTCGGTCGGGACCTGTCGCGCCGGTGCGCTGAGCAGCATGGGGTGGTTGGCCGCACCATGCGGGCTGGCGGTGCGCATCAGAAGCCATCTGAGCGCCGACGGGCAGCTCTGCGTACGGGACGGAACGCGGCGGAGAGGATCGGAGTCCCGCCGCTACGCAGAACTGTTCGGCTGTCTCCGGGGGCGTCGAGGTAGGTGCCCGAGCAGGTGTGATCGGAGTCCGGGACGCAGAGTGCCCCGTGTCGACTGATCAAGTTGCCGGTACGGCACGGGTGGGTTTCCTGTCGGCGCTGCGGTTCTGAGCGTGATGAACCTTGTGACTAGGCTCGTCGTCCGTGACCGCACCGCAGTTGGACCGCGCCGCTCTCCTCGCAGACCTGACCGAGCAGGTCCGTGCGGTTCAAGATGACCTGAATGACCAGCTCGATCGGGGTGAACTCCCGGATGAACTGGCCGAGCTACGCTCGGCGCACGAGCGTGCGATGGCGGCCCAGCGCACCGCGGCCGACTTCGACACGTGGCGCGCGGGTGAGGTCACCCAGTCCGCGGTGGCGTGGGTGCTCGGCACGGTGTTCGTTCGTTGGTGCGAGGACAACGAGCTGATCGCCCCGATGCTGTCGGGTCCGGCAGGCCAGGACCATGACCGCCTGGCCGATGCGCAGGACACGCAGAGCGCCTATTTCCGCAGCCACTCTAACCACACCGACCGGCATTGGCTGTTGGCGTGCTTCGACGCGCTGCGCCGCAGTGACGCGGGCGCCATGCTGTTCGATCGGGACCACAACCCCGCCTACCGCATCCCGGTGTCCCACGACGGCGCGAAGGCGCTGATTCGCTTCTGGCGCACGCGGCGAGCCGACAGCCTGGTGCACGACTTCCGCGACGAATCGTGGGACACCCGCTTCCTTGGTGACCTGTACCAGGACCTGTCGCAGCACGCAAAGGACAAGTACGCGCTGCTGCAGACCCCGGAGTTCGTCGAGAAGTTCATCCTGAAGTACACCCTGGAACCAGCCCTGGCCGAGTTCGGTCACGACGGCCTGCGCCTGATCGACCCGACCTGCGGCTCCGGCCACTTCCTCCTCGGCGCTTTTGAGCGACTGGTGGAGGCGTGGCGCACCGACACCCGCCTGAACGACACGGAGGTGGCACGCCGAGCGCTGGACTCGGTGCACGGCGTGGACATCAACCCGTTCGCGGTCGCCATCGCCCGCTTCCGCCTGATGCTGGCCGCGTGGCGGGTCGCGGGCATCAGCACCATCGACCAAGCCGCGGGCCAACGCTGGGCGATGACCATCGCCACCGGCGACTCCCTGCTCGCCAACCGCCGCGAATCGTTCGAAGGCATGGACATTGACGCCGGTCTCCAGTTGGCCGCCGAGGACACTCACGAGTTCCCGACGCTGCTGGACATCGGTTCCTACCACGTGGTGGTGGGAAACCCGCCGTACATCACGGTGAAGGACGCGGCCCTGAACCGCGAGTACCGCCGCTACTACACGGCCTGCCATCGCCAATATCAACTGACTGTCCCGTTCGCCCAGCGCTTCTTCGAACTGGCGCGTTCCCCCGCAGAGGACGGCCGAGGCGCGGGCTACGTCGGCCAGATCACCTCGAACGCCTTCATGAAACGCGAGTTCGGCACGAAGCTGATCGAGGACTTCTTTCCCCGGGTCGACCTCACCCATGTGATTGACACCTCCGGCGCGTTCATCCCCGGCCACGGCACCCCGACCGTGATCCTCATCGGCCGCGACCGCCGCCCCGACCCGGACAGCACGGTCCGCGCGGTACTGGGCATCCGCGGCGAGCCGTCGCAACCACCGATCCCGGCCAAGGGGAATGTTTGGCACGCGATCAAATCGCAGGTGGACTGCCCCGGCAGTGAATCGGACTGGATCAGCGTGGTCGACCTACCCAGGTCACGCCTCACCACGCACCCGTGGTCCCTGAGCGGCGGCGGCGCTGACCAGTTGCTGACCATAATCGAAAGTGCTGGCGTCCGCGTGCTTGGTGTGACTGGGGCTGAACCGGGAACCGGTGCGGTCACCCGTGAGGACGCCGTGTACATGATTGGTTCTGGGCCGCTCAGGCGGCACGGGATTCCTGATCGACTTGTCCGCTCGCTGGTGGAAGGTGACGTTACCCGCGACTGGCGGCTGGCCAATCCCGTCGCTTCACTGTGGCCGTATCGAGACGACACCTTCGCCGCCGACCCGGATAAGTCAGTGGTCCGTTGGCTGTGGCCTTACCGCCTTCAGCTGAGTTCTCGGGTAGCTTTTGGCAAGACCCAGATCGAGCACGGTCGATCCTGGTTTGAGTACTCCATGTTCTTTGCCAACCGGTACCGCATTCTTTCCACAATCGCTTTTGCTTTTGTGGCGACTCACAACCACTTTGTGCTGGATCGGGGCGGTAAGGTCTTTAACCGGTCGGCGCCAGTGATCAAGCTGCGGGAAGGGGCGACGGAGGACGATCACCTGCGGCTGCTCGGTGTGCTCAACTCCTCGACCGCCTGCTTCTGGCTCAAGCAAGTGTCGCAGCCCAAGGGCGGCAGCGGTATTGGCCGTGGTGTCCAAGACGAGGATTGGGAGGACCGCTACGAGTTCACCGGAACTAAACTTGAGCAGTTCCCGCTTCCTGATGCGTTGCCGTTGGACCGTGCTCGCCGTCTCGACGACTTGGCGCAACACCTGACCGCCAGTACCCCGCAGGTGCTCACTGGCCAGGCGCCGCCAAGTCGCGAACGGCTGGCCGAGGCCAAGGACAAGTACCAGAGTGTCCGCGCCCGCATGATTTCCGAGCAGGAGGAGCTGGACTGGGACGTCTACCAGCGCTATGGCCTCCTATCCGAGTCGGAGACCGCTGCGGTTGTCATCACGGATCCGGCCACCGTGCCCGCGCTCAGTCTCGGCGAGCGGGCCTTCGAGATCGTCTTGGCGCGTCGCGTCGCGGCCGGGGAGACCAAGACGCAGTGGTTCGCTCGGCACGGTTCCACCCCGGTGACCGAGCTGCCAGCCCACTGGCCGGACGACTACCGCCAGGTCGTGCAGGCTCGGATCGACCTCATCGAGAAGCGGCGTGACCTCGCCCTGATAGAACGGCCGGAGTGCAAGCGCCGTTGGTCTGTGGAGGCCTGGGACGCACAGGCCGGGCGCGCCGTCCGCGAGTGGCTGCTGGACCGGCTCGAAGCCGAGCGCCTCTGGTTCGTCGAGGACGAATTAGGTGCGCGGCAACCGCAACCTCGCAGTGTCGAAGAGCTGGCTGACCTGGTCCGACCCGACGACGAGTGGGGCGCTGTCGCCGCCATGTGGGCGGCCGACTTCCTGGGCAAGCCCGACGCCGACACGGCCGAGATCGTTTCCGCTCTCGTCGACGACGAGCACGTGCCGTTCCTCGCCGCCTACCGGTACAAGGGCAAGGGCCTCGCCCACCGCAAAGCCTGGGAGGAGGTCTGGGAGCTGCAACGTGCCGAGGACCAGATCGCAACCGAGCTGGGGAAAGAGGTCACAGACCCCCGCGTGCGCGAAGCCGTCAAGGAAAAGCTCGGCACGATCCCCGTCCCCCCGAAGTACGGCTCGGCCGACTTCGCCCGCCCCTCCTACTGGCGGCACCGGGGCAAGCTCGACGTGCCCAAGGAGCGGTTCGTCTCCTACCCGGGCGCGAGCCTCGACGGTGACGGCAGCCTGCTGCTGGGCTGGGCGGGCTGGGACCACCGTGAGCAGGCTCACGCGCTGGCCATCACCATCACCCACCGGCGCAACGAGGCTGGCTGGGACACCGCCCGGCTGGTGCCGCTGCTCGCCGGACTCGTCGAAGTCATGCCGTGGGTGCGGCAGTGGCACACCGAGATCGACCCCGCCTACGGCACCTCGCCGGCCGAGGCGTACGACGGGTTCCTTGACGCCCAGCTCGCCGACCTCGACCTCGACCTCGCCGACCTCGCGGTGCCCGCAGGACGGGTCGACGTCAGCCCGCTGCCGAACCGCCGCAGGGCCATGACCCAGCGGAAAGAGCCCGCGGCGCGTCGCGAGACCGAAGCGGATCCGGCGCAGCGGGCCGCCGTGCTGGAGTTCGCCGAGGACGGGCCGATCACGACCGCGCAGGTGGCCGAACTGCTCGGCGTCGACACGCCGAAAGCCCGTGCGCTGGTACGTCGGCTCGTGGCCGCCGGTGACCTCGTCCAGACTGGGGAGCGGCGCGGCGCCCGTTACCACCTGCCCGGCACCGAGACGGACCGGTAACGATCTCCCGCCAGCGGAGACTACCTTCAGACAGAGCGCAACGAGACAGCAACGACCAAGGACAGGACTCGGGTGACCAGCGCGGCGATGGGGGAGGCGCAGCCACTGCTGCGCGAGTTGATCAGGATTCCGGAACGGCTGCACCGGGGCGACTTCGTCCTGCGGCTCACCGAAGGCGTCACGCACCGCAAGGCCACCGTCGACTCCTACGTCGTCACCCCCGAGCTGGCGGTCGCGTTCGATGAGGCGCTGGCCCTGGTCAGCGCGTCGCTCGCCGAGAACAGCTCCAAGGCGAGTTATGTCCACGGTTCGTTCGGGTCCGGTAAGAGCCACTTCATGGCCGTGTTGCATGCCGTGCTCGACCGGGACGTCGAAGCGCTGGACAAGCCAGACCTCGCGCGGGTCGTCGGGCGGCACGAGTGGCTGAGCCACAAACGCCTGATGCTGGTGCCCTACCACCTCACGGGCTCGCAGACCCTGGAAGCAGGCATCCTCGGCGGCTACGTCGCCCACATCCGGCGCAGCCACCCCGACGCGCCCCTCCCGCAGGTGTACCGGGCGCAGGGCCTGCTCCGCGACGCGCGACGACTGCGCGACCAGTTCGGCGCCGACGCGTTCCTCGCGCGGCTGACCGGCGCCGCACCGGCGAGCGACGGAGCCTGGGGCGAATTCGACGCGGGCTGGACGCCCGAGCTGCTGGACGAGGCGTTCGCCGCCGACCCGGACTCCGCGCTCGCAGGCAGGTTGCTGGGCGAGGTCGTCCCGGTGTTCATGCCCGACTACGCCGACACCGTGGCCGGTGTCGCCGACGCGTTCCGGCCGATCGACCAAGGCCTCGTCGAGATCAGCCGCCACGCCAAGGAACTCGGTTACGACGGACTCGTGCTGTTCCTCGACGAGCTCGTGCTGTGGCTCGCAGGGCGGATCGGCAACCGCGAGTTCATCGCGCGGGAGACTGACAAAGTCGCGAAGCTCGTCGAGTCCGCAGACTCGGCCCGGCCCATCCCGATCATCAGCTTGATCGCACGCCAACGGGACCTGCGGGAGCTGGGCGTCGGCGCCGAACGCACCGGGGCCGAGCTGCAGGCCTTCCACGACAGGCTCAAGCACTGGGATGACCGGCTCGGCACCATCACCCTCGAGGACCGCAACCTCCCGCTGATCGCACAGCGCCGCGTGCTGGAACCCCGCGGTGACCGGGAACGTGCCATCATCGTGCAGGCGTTCCAGCGGACGAGCGCGCTCGCGGGCGGTGTCCGAGACGTGCTGCTCGGCCAGAGCGACCGCGGCGCGTTCGAGCAGACCTACCCGTTCAGCCCCGCGTTCATGGACACGTTGGTCAAGGCGTCCAACGCGTTGCAGCGGGAACGGACCGCGCTGCTGCTTATGCAGCAGATCCTCGTCAACCGGCGCGACGAGTTCCGCCTCGGCGACCTCGTGCCGCTCGGTGACCTGTTCGACGCCATCGCAGACGGCGGTGACCAGCCGTTCACCGACAAACTCAAGCACGAGTTCGACCAGGCTCGGCGCCTCTACCAGCGGACCCTGCGTCCCATGTTGTTGCGCGACCGGGACCTCACCGAGGAACAGCTCGCGGGCACCGCCGACACCGCGCCCGCCGACACCGGACGCCTCGTTGCGTTCCGCGGTGACGACCGCCTGGTGAAGACCCTGTTGCTGGCGGCGCTCATTCCGGACGTGCCCGCGTTGCAGAACCTCACCGCACGCAGGCTCGCCGCGCTCAACCACGGTTCGGTGAAGACACCAATCCCAGGCCAGGAGGTCGGCGAGGTCGCCAGGCGGCTGCGCCGCTGGGCGGGAGTCGTCCCCGAACTCCAGGTGGGGGAGGGCGCTGACCCGAGCGTGCGGCTGGAACTGGTCGGGGTCAACGTCGACGCGATCATCGAAAGCGTCGTCCGGTTCGACAACACCGGTGCCCGCCGCAGGCTCATTCGCGAGCTGCTGTTCAAACAGCTCGGCGTCACCGACGCGGACACCACGCCGATCGACCATGTTGTGCCGTGGCGTGGCAGCCGCCGCATCATCGAGATCGTCTTCGGCAACGTCCGGGACACACAGGAACTGCGCGACGACGAGTTCGAGCCACTGCACAGCGGTCGGTGGCGACTCATCCTTGACTATCCGTTCGACCCGGACGAGGTGTCGGCGGCCGCGGACCGCAACCGGGTTCGGGCGCTGCGCACGACGTTGGACAAGCCGTGGACGGTGACCTGGCTGCCCGCGTTCTTCACCGGTGACGTGATCGACAGGGTCAGCAGGCTCGTGCGGGTGAACCACCTTCTGACACGGAATAATCTGGACGAGGCTGCCAGCAGGTACAACGCCGCGGACCGGCAGCGCGTCAGAGACCTGCTCGGCAACCTGAAGGTGTCCCTGCGCAACGAGATCGTCGAGGCGCTAAAGAACGCGTACGGTCTCGTGTCCCGCCCCAGAGAAGACCTGGTGCAGGACTGGCGCGACCACCTGGTGAGCCTTGACCCCGGGGTCACCCCCAAGTTGGACGCGGGCCGCTCGTTCGCCGACGCGCTCGCCGGGCTGGTCGACCAGCTCTACACCCACTCCTACCCTGACCACCCCCACCTGGACTCGCACAACAAGGGCGACCTGATGCGCCTCGCCGACCTCAAGACCACCCTGGCTGTGGTGCGGCGGGCGGCGGACGCCGTCGATGGACGGATCGACCTCGACCGCGCCGAGCGCGAGGCCATCCGGCGGGTCGCGCACCCGCTGCGCCTCGGCATGGACCATGGTGGCCCGTTCACACTGAACCACGAGCTGGGTCAAGAACTGGACCAGCTCGCCGCCAGGGACAACCTGGCCGACAAGGACATAATGGTGCGCACTGTGCGGGGCTGGCTCGCGCCGCGCGGCATGGAGACCAAAGTCGAGAACCTCTTGGTCGCCGCGTACGCCGAACTCACCAGGCGAACCTGGCTGCGAGGTGAGGATGTGGTCGCCCCGCCTACGACGGTCGACGAGGTCACCGACAGCCTCGCGTTGCGGCGGGCGCCCCTGCCCGGCGGTGACCAGTGGGCGCGCGCCGAGGAGTTGGCGGGCGGGTTGTTCGGGGTGCCGCCGACCAGCGGAGTCGTCTCCCCGCGGTCCGTCGCCCGGTTCGCCGCGGCCGTCACTGCGCGCGCGGAACCGTTGCGGTTACCCGCGATGGAACTGGTCGAGGTGCTGGACACACATGGCGAACGACTCGAACTGGATGCCTCCGCACCGACCGGCCGGTACGCGACCGCCGTCGTCGCCAGTCGTCTGCTCGCCGACCTGCGTGCCGCTAGCGGGCCAACTGAAATGGTCGAGGTGCTTGCCGGGGCTGACCTCGGCGGGATCGATCCGCTCGTGCTCAGCAGGGCGATGAAGAGCGCCACCGAGGTGGTCGGCGCACTGCGCAACGCTGACTGGGCGGTGCTCGACCGGCTGGCCGACCCGCGAGCCAACGGGGTGCGGGAAACAGTGCGCCGCAACGTCAACGCGAACGAACATGCCGCGAGCCTCGCGCACACGCTCGTCGATGCGAAACGGGAGCTGCTGAGCCTGTTCCTCCCGCCAGCCGAGCCAGGTGGCCCGTCACCGCGGCCGCAGGAGCCCCCGCAGCCACCGCCTGCGCTGGGCGGGACGGCGCAGCGAACCGCACGCGGCCGCGGAGACACCGTCCTGGCGGCAGTCCGGGAGTTCGTCGAGCAACACCCCGGCAGCCGGTATGAGATCGAGATCCGGACTGTGGAGTCCGGTGCGGGTGACTCCTGATGGTGGTCACCGACCTCGGTGCGGCGTTCGAGAACGCGGTTGTCGCCAGGACACGAGCGATCTTTGCCAAGGCCCTGCGGAACGAGGAGCGGTCGCTTGTGATCGGCATCGCCTCCCCTGGGCAGGTCGTCTGGACCCGACCGGACCGCGTCGACGTATGCGGCCGCGAGGTGCGGATTGTCCCGTGCCCGTCCGTTCTCGCGGTGCTCGCCGCGCTGCCGGGCGCAGACGGGGACACCGATCGCGCCGCCAGTGACCTCGTGATCCTCACCGACCGGACGCAGGATGAGCTGGGCGCGGCGATCATGAGCCGCCTGCACGGCCACCAGCTCTACGACGTCAGCCGGGACACCCTGCTCAACGACGTGCTGCAGCCCAAACAGGTCGACGTGCGGTTGCGGGACCGGCGATGGGCGTGGCTAACCGACGCACTGATCGAGCTGGCACAGGTGGGTGAGGCGACGAGCCTGCACGGCACCGTGCTCACCCTGGAACTCGCCATTACCCGGGTGCTCCGGGAACGACTCGACCTCGACACCGACGAGCTGGACTTGGTCGAAGTCATCGCGCTCGCCGACGACGCGAACCGCCGTGCCCGGTGGCGGGCGCTGCCCTCGACCCACCGGGAGGGCATCCTCGACTGGCTCGCCGGACGGCTCGGGGAGCCAGCGCGTCTCGTCCTGCGGCTCGCCGAGGAGCGTGACGACGTGCTCGCCGATCTCCTAGTCGCCGATGTGCTGACGGCGAACGATGAAGACGCCGGACTGGCCGCACTGTTCGGCGGCTTCGCCAGTGTCCGGTGGGGCACCCCGTTGCCCGCAGCGGGACAGGTGCGGGCCGCGGCGGCGGCAGCGGTGACGATGACCCGCGCGACGTGCTCCGACCGGGTCGCCCAGCAGGTGCGGCGCGCCGACGCGGTGCTGGCCGACCTCGGTGGGCAAGCGTTCGCCACACACAGCGACGTGCTGCACGCAGGGTTCACGTACCGGCTGCGGCGTGCCGCGGACACCGCGGACGAGGCCGACCTTGGCCCGCTGCGCCGACACCGGGACAGTGGCGACCAAGCGGTCATGGTCCGCAGGGCAGAGGCGGCCGTGCGGGTGCGCCGTTGGTTGGACACCACGGCGGACCGGCTCGAACAAACCTCGGTGCGCGACTGGCTGACCGCTTACGCCCGCGACCTCGCATGGCTGGACCGGGAACTGACGCAGCTTCGGAAGGGCGCACCGCAACCGGAGGTGGCGGCCGCCTTCGACCGGCTGACCAAGGCGGCAGGCAAGCGGCGCCGAAGTCTCGACCTCGCGTTCGCCCGTGCCCTGCCTGGCGCGGCCGAAGCGACGCCCGGCACGGTGCTGGCCGTCGAGACGGTCCTGCCGACCGTCGTTGCGGAGCTAGCCAGTACCCGCAAGGTGCTGGTGGTCGTGGTGGACGGGATGTCGATGCCGGTGGCCATCGAACTCGCCGAGTCCATCGTGGGCGGCGGGGGCAACGGGTGGACCGAGGTCGTGCGCGCGGCGGACGGTGGACGTGAGGCCGTGCTCGCGGCGTTCCCCACCGAGACCGCGTTCAGCCGGACCAGCCTCCTCACCGCGTCACTGCGGCGTGGGGACTCGGCGGCGGAACGCTCTGCCTTCGGCTCGCTCCCGTGTTGGCCTGCGAGAACCCGGGCGACGCTGGTGCACAAGGACGGTCTCGCAGGCCGCGACGGCGGCGACCTCGGTGCCGGACTCGCTGAGGCGCTCACGCCGTCCACCGGCAAGCAGGTGGTGGGCGTGGTGCTCAACGCCGTAGACGAGTCGCTGGTGGCGAGCCGTCAGTCCGACGATCCGACCTGGCGCTACCGCGACGTGCCGGGCCTGCCCGAACTGCTGGAACGTGCCGCACTCGACGGCTGGGTCGTGGTGCTCACCAGCGACCACGGCCACATGCTCGAACACAACAGCACCCACCGGCCCGACACCACCGGCGGAGCCCGCTGGCGGCTCCCGGGCGACCGGCCGCCGAGCGAGGATGAGATCCTGCTGCGCGGTCCCCGCGTTCTCGTCCCGGGTAACGAGGCGGTGCTAGCGGCCACCGAGGACGTCCGGTACGGCAGGCGCAGCCACGGCTATCACGGCGGGGCCAGCCTCGCCGAGGTGGTCATTCCGCTGGTCGTGCTGCTGCCACCGGGCGCCCCTGAACTGGCCGGTTGGACCTTCCACAGCCTCGGGCCACCAGATTGGTGGACCGGCCGTGCGGAGCCGATGGCTCCCGAGCCGGTGCACGAGCGGCCGCGTAAGTCCGGTCGGCAGCGAAGCCGTCCGGCCGACGACCCGCCGATGCTGTTCACCCAACCGGTGCTCGTCGGGGCCGCTGCTTCCACTGCCGGTCAGGCCCTGATCGCCTCGGACACATTCGTGGCTACCCACAAGGCGTTTCCCCGCAACCGGGTGCCGGACCCCGGCACGGTCGCCGAGGTCGTCGATGTGCTCGTGGCGGCCGGTGGCCGCGCGCCGGTGGCTGCGGTGCTGCGGGCTGCGGGCGCACCGGGACGCAACCCGCGCGCACTCGTGGGCGCGCTGAAGAAGCTCCTCAACGTCGACCAGTTCCCTGTGATCGACCTCGTTGACGACGACCGGACCGTCGTACTGAACCGGACCCTGCTCGACGAGCAGTTCCTCAACGAGGAGGTCCGGTGAACGCGGTCAGCCCGGCGCGCAGGCGCACCGTGCTCGCGGCCCTGCGCCGGGGCACGGTGCCAGAAAGCGGGCTCGACCTGCTAGCCGTGGACCTCGACCGGTTCGCCGACACGTTCGACGAGGAATTGGCGAACTGCGTGGGCGGCGCGGCCGAGTTCAAGGCGGTGCGCGGCGAGTACGGGTCGGGCAAGACCTTCCTCGCCCGGTGGGTTGGGGAACGGGCGAAGGTCGCGGGTATGGCGGTCGCGGAGGTGCAGATCTCCGAGACTGAGACGCCGTTGCACCGGCTGGAGACTGTGTACCGGCGGCTGTGCGAGCGGTTGACCACCGCCACCGCGCCCCCCAGCGCCTTCCAGACCGTGCTCGACTCCTGGTTGTACGCACTGGAGGAGGACGTGCTGGCCGAGGGCACGGTCGACAGCCAGGACCCGGACGCTCTCGGCGCGGCCGTCGAGGTTCTCCTTGAGCGGCGACTCGGTGAGGTCGCGCGCACGACCCCGGGTTTCGCGGCTGGGCTGCGTGGCTATCGCCGTGCGCTCGCAGACGGGGATGTCGTCACCGCGGCCGGTATCGCGGCCTGGCTGGCAGGGCAGCCGCACGTCGCGGCTGCGGCCAAACGTGTCGCGGGTGTGAAGGGCGACATCGACCATTTCCTCGCGCTCGGATTCCTTCGAGGACTGTTGACCGTGCTGCGTGACGCGGGCCACCCCGGTCTGCTGCTGGTGCTCGATGAGGTCGAGACCCTGCAACGGGTCCGCAGCGACGCGCGGGCGAAGGCACTCAACGCGCTGCGCCAACTGCTCGACGACATCGACGGCGGCCGCTTCCCCGGGCTGTACGTGATGATCACCGGGACCCCCGCGTTCTTCGACGGACGGCAGGGCGTCCAACTGCTTCAGCCTCTCGCGGACCGGATGCGAGCCGACTTCACCACTGACCCGCGGTTCGACAACCCACGCGCACCGCAAATTCGGCTCGCGGGTTTCAGTCAGGCCAGCCTGCTGGCACTCGGACGCCGCGTCCGCGACCTCTACGCGGGCGGCTCGGCGGCCGCCACCAGGGTCGAGGCGCTGGTCGACGATGCCTACCTGACAGTGCTCGCCGCTGCCGTGGCCGGACGACTCGGCGGCAGGGTCGGCGTGGCACCGAGACTCTTCCTGCGCAAACTCGTCGACGTGCTGGACCGGGTCGAACGTCACGAAAACTTCGACCCTCGTCACAACTACACGCTTACCGTGGAAGACGCAGAACTCACGGCGGCTGAACGTGAGGCTGCCGCGGTGACCGCCGACGACATCGATCTCGATGTCCGGTGACGAGCTGACCGGCCTGCGCGCGCTGCATCCGGTCATCCAGCACCACTTGGTGAACACGTTGCGGTGGCCCGGGTTACGCGCACTGCAGTCCGCCGCGGTCGACCCGGTGACCGGCGGTGTGGACTGTCTGCTGCTGGCTCCCACAGCAGGTGGGAAGACCGAAGCGGCGCTGTTTCCGTTGCTCACCAGGATGGCAACCGAGGGCTGGCGCGGCACCTCGGTGCTCTACGTGTGCCCCCTGAAGGCTCTCCTGAACGACCTCGCTGGCCGCATCGGTGATTACACCGCATGGCTAGGTCGGACCTCGGCGGTGTGGCACGGCGACATCGGACAGCCGAACCGGCGGCGGATCCTGCGCGAGCGCCCAGACATTCTGCTCACCACCCCAGAATCACTGGAGGCCATGCTCGTCTCATCCACCGTGGACCATCGGGCGGCGTTGGCCGACCTGCGGGCCGTGGTGGTCGACGAAATCCATGCCTTCGCTGGCGACGACCGTGGATGGCACCTGCTCGCTGTCCTCGAGCGACTGTCCAGGGTGGCCGGTCGTCCGCTGCAACGCATCGGTTTGTCCGCGACTGTGGGCAATCCGCCCGCCCTGCTGCGCTGGCTCCAGGGCTCTTTCCACGACCGGGAACGGAAGATCGTTGCGCCGGAGACGAACGCCGGGCAGCGCCCTGACATCACTGTCGACCACGTCGACTCAGTCGACAATGCCGCGAAGGTGATCTCCCTGCTGCACCAAGGCGAGAAGCGGCTGGTGTTCGTGGACAGCAGGCGGCGCGCCGAGGAGCTGGGCGCGGCACTGACGGCCAAGGGGGTGACGACGTTCCTGTCGCACTCGTCGCTGTCGGCTGCGGAACGCCGCAGGGCGGAGGAGGCGTTCGCCACCGGACGCGACTGTGTCATCGTCGCCACCTCGACTCTGGAACTCGGCATCGACGTCGGCGACCTGGACCGTGTTATCCAGCTCGACGCGCCACGCACAGTCGCCTCGTTCCTCCAGCGGCTGGGCCGCACCGGGCGGCGGAACGGTCTGCGGAACTGCCTGTTCCTGTGCCTGGAAACCGATGCAGTAGCACATGTGTGCGGTCTCCTGTTGCGCTGGTCCCAGGGCTGGGTCGAACCGGTCGAGCCGCCGCCCGCCCCCCGGCACATCATCGCGCAGCAGATCCTCGCGCTGGCGCTGCAGGAAGGTGTGGTCGGTACCCGCACGTGGCGGGACTGGTGGGGCGACCTGTCGGTGTTCGACGACACCGGCCCGGAGATCGTGCAGCACCTGACCGCCGAGGGCTATCTCGAACTCGACGGTGACCTCGCGGTCATCGGCCCGGAGGCCGAACGACGGTTCGGACGCCGATACTTCTCCGATCTCACCGGTGTGTTCAGTGCGCCACCCCAGTTCGTCGTGCTGGCGGGCCGGGCCGAGATCGGCACGGTCGGCGACGACGTGCTGATCTCGGAGCCTGCCGACGGCCCCCGGGTGCTCCTGCTCGCGGGCAGGAGCTGGCTCGTCACCTCGATCGACTGGCAGCACAGGCAGTGCCAAGTCGAACCGACCGACCTCCCGGGCAGGGCGAAGTGGGGTGGTCGTGGCGGCGCGATGTCGTTCGAACTGGCGAGAGGTGTCCGGGACGTCCTCGGTGGCGCGGCACCGGATGGCGTCACCTTTACCCGGCGGGCCGTTACCGCACTCGACGACCTGCGCGGCGAGTACGGGGCGAACATCACCGCTGCTGCGACGGTGATTCGGTGGTCCGAGAACGACAACCGTTGGTGGACGTGGGCGGGCACCGCCGCGAACCGGTGTCTCGCCGCGAGCCTGCCGGAACTGGTGGACCAGCGACAGCGCATCGGTGACCGATCGCTCCGGCTGCACCCGGGGATCACGGCAGAGGAGATCCGGACGACCCTCAATGGTGAAGTGGCGCTGCGGTTGCCGCCCGTCGACCGCAACGCGTTATCCGGTCTCAAGTTCTCGGCGGCGCTGCCGTCGGACTTGGCCGAGCGCACGGTCGCCGAGCGGCTCGCCGACCTGTCCGCCGCGGCAGCGGTCCTCGCGGAGAAGCGGGTGTTCGTCCGCTCGACCTGACGGTGCGGTGACCGATCGCCGCACCGTTGGCCTCGGCCGCGTGCTCGGTCAGCGCGCAGGTGCAGACCGACGCCAACGTCGGGTGCATCACCGCCTACGTTCGGGCGCGTCCAGGCCCAGTGACCACCAGCCCGGCGTCCACCACCACCTCGTCTGTGCGCTGGCCTTCGCTGTGCTGGCCATGCACCACCTCGCGGCCACCTGCGACACTCCGGCTTCCCACACGTCGGTGGCCACCACGCTCTCGGCGGACCAGACCCGAGCGGTTGGTTGAAGTGCGGCGGGTGCTCACGCAGTGCGAACACGCTGCAGGTGCGGTCAGCGCGGGCGGTACTCGTAGGAGCCCAACCGGTACAGGGCCGCCTTGGGGATGAGCGCTTCTGCCCCTGTGTCAGCCTCGCTGAGGAACAGGGCTGAACTGCGGAAACGCTTGATCAGGTGAGTGCCCCCGGCAGGACTCGAACCTGCGGCCAAGAGCTTAGAAGGCTCCTGCTCTATCCGCTGAGCTACGGGGGCGGGGCGTGCGACCGAGGCTGCACAGTAGTCCGTTCCATGTGACTGATCGTCGCAAGCGGCCGGACCGTTTCTGCCTTGAACTGATCGGGTGACGCAGGACGCGTTGATACGTCCGTTTGGGGCAATCTGGGGTGCTAAGCGTGAGGCAGGCGGCTCAGCACGGTCTCGGTGAGGGGTTGCAGCTCGCGTAGGAGCTTTTGTTCCGAGATGTCCCGTTTGTCCATGGCGACCACCAGGGTTCTGTCTGGGTGGACGGCCACCGCGGCGACGCAGGTGCGGTGGCTCGTCTCCACCTCGCAGTGCAGCCAGGTCGAGTGGCCGAGGGTGGTTTCCTCGTGCCCGTCGGGCTGGTCTCTTCGCACCTGGTCGAGGGGCTTGTGGAAGGCGACCAGGGCCAGGTCGCTGGGCGCGCCGTTGCCGAGGGGGAAGGCGCACGATTCGGGGAAAGCGCTGGTCCGGCGCTCGGGCTGGGCCGCGAGGCCGCCTGCCTCGGCGAGGTCGGCCGGGTGGAGGAGGCCGCAGGGGTCCACGCCGTCGAGGGCGCGGGGCGCGCCGATCCGCACGTCCGGGGCTGGCTCCGGGGCGAACCCGGCCGCGGGCACGGGCGCGCCCGACACCGGTGTGCCGCAGGCGGCCAGCGTCAACGCTGAAGCGGCCAGTGCGACGACTCTGCGCATCACGGGACCACGGTAGTCGGTGACGTGGTGACACCGCTGGGTGTGAATAACCGGTCGGCGGACGTCACGGTCGGTCTGAGCGGCCGATTACTCTCGTCTTGTGCCCTCGGACAGCGACACCCCCAGCAAGCCCCGCGCGGGTCTGGTCCCGTTCCTGGTTGTTGGTGGCGTCTTGGCCGCCGTGGTGGGGGCGGTCCTGGTGGCGCTCACGGGCGGCGACCGGTACGCCATCCTCGGCCTGCCTACCCCCGACGCGTTTACCGAGCACGCTCTTACCGTCGTCCGGGTAGTCACCGAAGTGGGCGCCGTGGTGACTGTCGGCTCCCTCTTGTTCGCCGCTTTCCTGGTGCCTCCCCAACGCTCTGGAGTGCTGGACGTTGGCGGCTATGCGGCGTTGCGCACGGCCGGTTGGGCTGCGGGCGTGTGGTTCGTGGGGGCCCTCTTGTCGGTGCCGTTCACCGCCGCTGACGCGGTCGGCAGGCCGATCTCGGCGGTGCTGCAGACCGATGTCCTGCTTGAACTGGTCGGCACGCTGGAACAGGCCAAGGCGTGGCTGTTCACCGCGGCGTTCGCGCTGGTCGTGCTGGTCGGCACCCGGATCGTGCTTACCTGGGGATGGACCACGGCGCTGTTCGCGGTAGCGCTGGCGGGCATCGTGCCGGCCGCGGTCACCGGGCACTCGTCTAGCGGCGGCCAGCACGACGTGGCGACCAACAGCCTGCTGTTCCACCTGGTCGCCGCCGCGCTCTGGGTGGGGGGCCTGGTGGCGCTGCTCGCCCACGGCCGCAGGCGGGCCGAACACCTGGGCGTCGCGGCGACCAAGTTCTCCAAGGTGGCGCTGGTCTGCTGGATCGTCATGGCCGCCTCCGGCGTGGTCAACGCCTGGGTAAGGCTGCCGCTGACCGATCTGCTGGACACCTCTTACGGCCTCTTGGTGCTGGTCAAGACGATAGCCCTGCTGACTCTGGGAATCTTCGGCTATCTCCAGCGCGAGCGCGGCGTGAAGGCCGTGGTCGAGCAGGGCTCCCGGGCGGCGCTCGTCCGGCTCGCGGGCGTCGAGGTCCTGATCATGCTGCTCACCATCGGCGTCGCCGCGGCGCTGGCCCGCACGCCGCCGCCACAGTCCGCCTACGGCGCGCCGGGTCGCGTCGAACTGGCGCTCGGTTACCCCCTGGATGCCCCGCCCACCTTCGGCCGCCTGCTGTTCGACTGGCGCTTCGACCTGGTCTTCGGCACCGCCGCGATCGTGCTGGCGGCGCTGTACGCGCGCGGCGTGCTCCGCCTGCGCGCCCGCGGCGTCGCCTGGCCGGTGGGCCGGACCACGGCCTGGCTGGCGGGCTGCTTCGTGATCCTGTTCGCCACCTCGTCCGGCTTCGGCCGCTACGCCCCCGCGATGTTCAGCGCGCACATGGAAACGCACATGATGCTGTCCATGCTCGCGCCGGTCCTGCTCGTGCTCGGCGCTCCGGTAACGCTGGCCATGCGTGCTATCCCGCCCGCCGGTAAGGACGCGCCACCTGGTCCCCGTGAGTGGCTGTTGGCGTTCGTGCACTCACCGGTCTCCCGGGCGCTGACCAATCCCGTGGTCGCGCTCGTGCTGTTCGTCGGCTCGTTCTACGGCCTCTACCTGTCCGGCCTGTTCGACTCCGCGCTGGAGCAGCACTGGGCCCACCTGCTGATGAACGCCCACTTCCTGCTGGTCGGCTACGTCTTCTACTGGCCGGTGATCGGCGTCGACCCGGCCCCCCGCAAGCTGCCGCATCTCGGCCGCCTGGGCTTGGTCTTCGCCTCCATGCCCTTCCACGCCTTCTTCGGCGTGATCCTCATGAGCACCCAGACCGTCATCGGCGAACGCTTCTACCAGGGTCTCGGCCTGCCGTGGAACACCGACCTCCTCGCCGACCAGCGCCTGGGCGGCGGCATCGCCTGGGCCTCCGGCGAGATTCCCCTCCTGGTCGTCCTGGTCGCCCTGCTGGTCCAGTGGTCCCGGGACGACGACCGCGAGGCCCGCCGCAAGGACCGCCGGGTGGACCAGGGCGAGGCCGACGACTTGGACGCCTACAACGCCATGCTCAAACAGCTCGCCAACGGCAAACGGCCGAGCTGACTTCCACTACCACAACCCACCGACACTCCGGCCGCCCGAGAACCGAGTCATCCACAATCGCGCGAGTTGTCCACAGCTCGCGCAGGCCCCTCGCCCAGCGCCCCGAACCACGCCACGCTTGTCGTATGAGCACGCCCCGACGACGAGAGGTGCAGCGATGTACGAGACCACGGTGACGCTGGTGGGCAAGGTGGTCGGCGAGATCACCAAACGCCGCTACGAGAACGACGCCCGGCTGACCCGGTTCCGCCTGATGACCAAGGAGCGCCGGTACGACCCCGAGGCGGAGAAGTGGGTCGACGGCCACACCATGTTCGTCTCGATCAACTGTTGGCGCAGGCTCGGGGAGAACGTCGCCGTGTCCGTGTCCCGCGGCGACTACGTCGTGGTCACCGGCAGGCTCTACCACCGCGAGTACGAGAGCGACAACCAGCAGCGCCTCAGCGTCGAGCTGGACGCCGTCGCCGTCGGGCCCGACCTGTCCCGGTGCGCCACCACGATCACCAGCCGCCTCTGGGACGACCAGCCCCTCGCGGCGGCGTGAGGTGTTTGCCATGCGAGTGTCAGGGGCAGTCCCACCGGAGACGAAGAAGGGAGACCGAGCATGCCCAACTCAAGCGTCAAGGACGAGAAGATGTACCAGGAGTTGCGCAAGCAGGGTGACTCCAAGGAGAAGGCGGCCCGCATCTCCAACGCAGCGGCGAGCCGGGGACGCGGCAAGGTCGGCGCCAAGGGCGGCAAGTCCGGGTCCTACGACGACTGGAAGGTGGGCGACCTGCGCAAGCGCGCTGCCGAGCTGGACATCGGCGGCCGCTCCAAGATGTCCAAGGACGAACTGGTCAAGGCCCTGCGCGACCACTGACGGGATTACCCGATCGGCGGTGTCGGGTCCGCCGATCGGCCGGATGGCCCGTCGGTGCCCCCGGGCGCGCTCAGGGTCGCCAGCCGACCACTCTACGATCGCGAGCATGGCCGAGTTCATCTACACCATGAAGAAGGTGCGCAAGGCGCACGGGGACAAGGTCATCCTTGATGACGTCACCCTCCAGTTCCTGCCCGGGGCGAAGATCGGAGTGGTCGGCCCCAACGGCGCGGGCAAGTCGAGCGTGCTCAAGATCATGGCAGGGCTGGACCAGCCGAACAACGGCGAGGCGTTCCTCTCTCCCGGTTACTCGGTCGGCATCCTGCAGCAGGAGCCGCCGCTCAACGAGGAGAAGACCGTCCTGGGCAACGTCCAGGAAGCCGTCGGCGAGATCAAGCAGAAGCTCGACCGCTTCAACGAGATCGCCGAGCTGATGGCCACCGACTACTCCGACGAGCTGATGGAGGAGATGGGCAAGCTCCAGGAGGAGCTGGACCACGCCGACGCGTGGGACCTCGACTCCCAGTTGGAGCAGGCGATGGACGCGCTGCGGTGCCCGCCGCCGGACGCGGACGTCACAGTGCTCTCCGGTGGCGAGCGCCGCCGGGTCGCGCTGTGCAAGCTGCTGCTGTCCAAGCCCGACCTCCTGCTGCTCGACGAGCCCACCAACCACCTCGACGCCGAGAGCGTGCTGTGGCTCGAACAGCACCTGTCGCAGTACCCGGGCGCCGTGCTGGCCGTGACCCACGACCGGTACTTCCTCGACAATCTGGCCGAGTGGATCCTGGAGATCGACCGCGGCCGCACCTACCCGTACGAGGGCAACTACTCCACCTACCTGGAGAAGAAGGCCGAGCGGCTGGCCGTTCAGGGCAAGAAGGACCAGAAGCTGCAGAAGCGGCTCAAGGAGGAGTTGGCCTGGGTCCGCTCCAACGCCAAGGCCCGCCAGACCAAGTCTCGCTCGCGCCTGGAGCGCTACGAGGAGATGGCGGCTGAGGCCGAGAAGACTCGCAAGCTCGACTTCGAGGAGATCCAGATCCCGCCGGGCCCGCGCCTGGGCAACGTGGTCGTGGAGGTCGACGGCCTGCGCAAGGGCTTCGACAACCGGGTCCTCATCGACAACCTGTCCTTCGACCTGCCGCGCAACGGCATCATCGGCGTGATCGGCCCCAACGGCGTCGGCAAGACGACCCTGTTCAAGACCATTGTCGGTCTTGAGCAGCCCGATTCCGGCCAGGTGAAGATCGGCGAGACGGTTCTGCTGTCCTACGTCGACCAGAACCGCGCCAACATCGACCCGAAGAAGACCGTGTTCGAGACCGTATCCGGCGGCCTCGACTACATCCAGGTCGGCCAGGTCGAGATGCCCTCGCGCGCGTATGTCAGCGCGTTCGGCTTCAAGGGGCCCGACCAGCAGAAGCCCGCGGGCGTCCTCTCCGGTGGAGAGCGCAACCGGCTCAACCTGGCGCTCACCCTCAAGCAGGGCGGAAACCTGATCCTGCTCGACGAGCCGACCAACGACCTCGACGTCGAGACCCTGGGGTCGCTGGAGAACGCGCTGGAGCAGTTCCCGGGCTGCGCGGTGGTCATCTCCCACGACCGGTGGTTCCTCGACCGCACCTGCACGCACATCCTGGCCTGGGAGGGCACCCCGGAGAACCCGGCGAAGTGGTTCTGGTTCGAGGGCAACTTCGAGGGATACGAGAAGAACAAGGTCGAGCGGCTCGGCGCCGACGCCGCGCGTCCGCACCGGGTGACCTACCGCAAGCTCACCCGGGATTAGACGGGGAGCGGCGACGTGGCGGCCTGGAACGAGTTACCCGCGGCAGGCGACTCGTCCGAGTGCGAGGCACTCGTGGACGTGGCCGACCGGCTGCGGTGGCGCGCACCCGAACTGGCCGCCCAGTTCGCGGGGCGCTCCCTCTCGACCGGCGCCGCGGACGCCGCCACCGTCACCCGGGCGCGCGAGGTGCTGGCCACGTCGCTGGTCCGGCTGGGCAGACACGCCGACGCCGTCGAGCCGGGCTTGGCGGCGTTGCACGCGGTCGACGGCGGCGGCTCGGCCGAGGTCGCGGCTCGGATCAGGGTCGCGTTGGCCTCGTGCGCGCGGGTGCTGGGCGAGCCGCTGGCGGGCTGCGGGCTCCTGCGGCCGGTGCTGGAGTCCGGCACGGCGCCGCGGTCCCTGGCGGGGGCGCGGTCCGTGCGGCAGGCCACCCGGGCGCTCGCGCTCGGGCAGTTCGTCGCGTGTGCCGCCCATGTCGGCGTGCGCGACGACATGGAGGACGCTCTCGCCGAGGCCGACCGGCTCTTCGCCGCGGACGAGGAGTTGAGCCAGGACGCGCGCAAGGTCGAACGCGCGCTGCTGTGCGTCCGGGCCGCGTCCTACCACCGGCGGCACGGCGACACCGAAGCCGCGGCCGAGTCCGCCCGCGACGGCCTGACCCTGCTGAGTCGTCTCGGCGACAGCGCTCTCGAAGCCGGGCTGGTGCGCAGCAGGTTGGTTCTTGAGCTGGTGTGCGCGCTGTTAGACGAAGGCGAGTTGGATGAGGCCGTCCGGGTCGGCGCGCCCGCGTTGGCGGAACCGGTCCGGGCGACGTCCGCATCGGCGCTGGGCCGGTTGCGCCTCGCGCTCGCCACCCGGGTGCACCTGCCTGCGGGGCGGGCCGAGTTGGGCCGCGTCCTGCTCGTCGACGTGGTGCGCGCCGCGGAGCGGCACGGCCTCCACTCGCTGGTCGCCGACGGCTGGACGTTCCTCGCGCACGCCGAGGAGGAGGCTGCGCAGCCCTCAATCGCGCTGCACGCCCTGCGGTCGGCGCGGGCGGCGGAGTACCGGCACCTGCGTTCGGCTGAGGCCGCCAGGGCACGGTTGACCGCCGAGGTCGGCCTCGTCCGCGATCCCGACCGCGCCGTGTCGCTGCTGCGCGCCGCCGTGCGCCCGGCGTCGGTCACCTTGCCGGAGCAGGGCGCCCCGGCACGCCCGGAGTCGATGGCGGGGGAGGAGGAGAACTCGTTCGCGCTGACTTTGGTTCGCGTCGCCCCGGTGGGTTCGGTCGAGCCGGTCGACCCCGGTGAGCCGCCGATGCCAATCGGCGGCGACGTCTCGCTCAACGCTCTCGCCTCCCACGTCCGCGACCTCGCCCCGGAGGACGCTGAACTGGTGCGCTCCGACCGCGGCGAGTTCGCGGTCCTGCTGCCCAACACCACCCGCGCCGAAGCCGAACTCCTGGCCACCACCATCCGCGAGGTCGCGGCCGAGGCCAACTGGCTGATCGACGACCAGGGCGAAGAGGTCGGCATCAGCACCGGCGTCGCCGCCCAGCCAGGCACCCCAGACGGCCCGGAAGACGGCGTAGACGCGTTGCTCTTGGCCGCCCGCGACGCCCTGTCGGCCCTGGAGACCACAGGCCCGATCCCCGTCACCCCTCGCCGCGCCGACCACCTGCGCCGACCGCCCCCCACGGCCTCCCGCGCGACTGTCGGGCCCCGAGCGACCTCGCCCCCCGCCACCTCGCAATCCCCCACCACCCACCGCGACGACCGCCCCACCATCCCTCGCCCCGCTTCCCAGCCCCCAGCCGAAACCCGCCCCGACTCAGGCGCGACCCGCCGCTCCCCTGACTGGCCCGATGCCGCCAAGGCCGTTGGTGAGCGTTCGGTTGACGATTCTTCGGTTCGCTCAGTAAATGAGTCTGCTCGTCACGGTTCGGGTGTTAACCGCCGCTCACCCGACTGGCCTGATGCCGCCAAGTCGGTTGGTGAGCGTTCGGCTGATGATTCTTCGGTTCGCTCGGTGGGTGAAGCGGCTCGTCATGGTTCGGGTGTTAATCGGCGCGTGCCGGGATGGCCTGATGCTGCTGAGGCTGTTAGTGAGCGTTCGGCTGATCATTCCGAGATTCGTCCGGTCGGTGGGACAGGTCGTCACGATTCGGGTGTGACCCGTCGTTCGGTGGATTGGCCCGGTGCTGGTGAGGGGTCGGGTGGCGAGACGGCTCGGCACGATTCGGGTGTGACTCGGCGAGCTGCTGATGTGCCCGGTAATTCGTCGGATTCGCGAAGTGGGAACGCTCGGCATGCTTCGGGTGTGACTCGTCGGTCGTCGGGTGCTTCCGTGGATTCCCCAGTGTCGGATTCGGTTGGTGGGTCGTCGGCCTCCGAGGCTGTTTCCGCCCGGCGTTCGGCGTCGGGGGTCGCGCATATCAGCCGTCGTGATTCTGGGGTGACGCGTCGGTCGAGGGCGGAATCGTCCGATGGCGTGGGCCGTGAGGTCGCCGGGGGTGGGCGGCATGATTCCGGGGTGACCCGCCGGGCCAGTGCTGCTGGGGGCGGACGCCATGATTCCGGGGTCACGCGGCGGTCTTCCGGGGTGCTGGGGCGTGTGGACCCGGCGGGTGAGCAGCGGGCGGCTGATCGCGACCAAGGCGTGCGCTGGCCTGGTGATTCCGAAGTCCAGCGCTCTGGTGAAATCGACCGTTCGCCGCTGGCGGACTCGCCCAGGTCGGGGCGGCACGATTCCGGGGTCACCCGACGGCAGTTGAGGTTGTCGTCAGCCGAGCAGGGGGAGGCGTCGTCGGCTGACGATGCCCGGCCGCGCTCCCACCGCTCCGGCGCCATCGCCCGCCCCGAACAGGAAAAGCGCCCCTCGGCCGCGCCCACAGACCACCAACAGTCCGCCGACCGGCCCGCCCGCCACCTGTCCGCGGCCACGAGACGGCGCCCGGAAACCCGCCAAACCGACGCCGAGCAGGCTGCGTGGCCCACCGCGGAGTCCCCCACCTCGGACACGCCGATCGACTCCCCCGCCCCGATCGAGCCCGCCACCGAACAGTCGTCATTCGAGCCACCTCCCATGAGCGTGTCGTTTGGGTCCCCTGCCGCGGGCGCCCCGATCAAGTCCGCTAGTGGACAGTCGTCATTCGAGCCACCTCCCCTGGACGTGTCGTTCGGACCCCCTGCCGCGAGTGACCCGACCGAGCCCGCTAGCGGACAGTCGTCGTTCGAGCCTTCACGGACGGGCGTGTCGTTTGCGACCCCTGCCGCGAGCGCGTCGATAGATCCGCCCCCTGCGGAGGCGTCTTTCAAGTCCTCGCACACGGACGCGTCGTTTGGGTCTGCCGCTATGGACGCCCCGACCGAGCCCGCCACCGGGCAGGCGTCGTTCGACCCATCTCCCAAGGGCGTGTCGTTTGGGTTCCCTGCCGCGGGCGCCCCGGTCGAGTCCGCTAGTGGGCAGTCGTTTGAGTCTTGGCGGACGGGTGCGTTGTTTGCGACCCCTGTCGTGAGCGCGTCGATGGAGTCTCCCGCCGCGGAGGCGTCGGTTGGGTCCGCAGCCATGAACGCGCCGGTCGAGCCCGCTAGCGGGCAGGCGTCGTTCGAGTCTCCTCACGCGCCTGCGTCCGTCGTGCGTGCGTCGGTTGAGTCCCATCGCGCGGGTGGGTCGACAGAGGCTCCCGCCGCGGGGGCCTCGCGCGCGGATGCGTCGTCCGAGTCCGCGCGGGCGTCGGTCGCTCCTACCGCTGACACGCCGGGTTCTCCGCTGGACAGCGCGTCGTCCGGGGTGTTCGGGCGTCGCGCCGCTCGCCGTGCGCGGGGTGCGGGGGCGGCGGGTTCGGATGACTCGGCTGCGTCGTCCGAAAGCGACAGTGTTGGCACTGAGTCCGCGCGGGCGAGCGGTGATTCCCGATCGTCGCGGCGGTCCCAGTCGGCGGCCGATGTGCGGTCGGTGCTCAGCCGGTTCGGGGTGACCGCGGCGGGCGGCGGGCGGCGCCGTGCCCCGGATGACGACGACTACTACTTCGACCCCAACGCCCTGGTCGACTTCACCTCGCCCATGCCGCCGGAACCGCCCCCCGCGCCCGCGGCGACCGAGCGGCAGTCGTTGTCCGGCAGGCTCAGCGGCAGCCACGCCCGTCCCGACCACACAGGACAGTCCACAAGAGACAGCAGGGCGACCCGGCGCAGCCGTTCCCTGGAACGCCGCCAGGAGGCCGACCAAGCGACCGTTCCGCCCGTTCCCGACCCACCGGAGATCCCAGAACCTCCCACGCGCCCTGACATCCCGACTCCACCCGAGCCGGACGACATCCCACCCGCCGCGCCGGAACCCACGGCCCCCGAGGTCGAGCCCCCGCCACACCTTGACGAGCCGACCGCCGGTTCCCGCGTGACGCCCCTGCCCAGCACCGGCCCCCGCCACAGCCGGTCGCTCTCCCGCCGCGACCTCGCCCGTCACTCGCCGCCCACCGACCCCCCGTCGAAGCCGGACAACCTCGCCGACCGTCGAGCCATCGACTTCGCCGCCCGCCTCCGTAGCCTCCCCCGCTCATCCGCGCTCGGCCTCGTCGGCCCCGAGTTCCGCGACCCGCCACCCGCTGGCGACCAGCCCTCCGACAGCGACGAACCGGGCTCCCCAGAACAGGAGGAGCGCGACCGTCCCCCTTTTCCGGCGCCCGCCGAGCGCGCACCGCTGGGCGAATGGTCCGTAGCCCCGACCCCCACGAACGCGAGCGGTAGCGCCGCTGCCCCGTCCGGTGGCTATCCGAACGCGGACACCGCCACAAGCGACAGCCCCACCGGCGGCTCTCGAACGGCTAGCGGGACCGCGGAGACGGGTGGGCTTTCGGGGCCAAGCGGTGATTCGGAGGATGGGGCACGCGGCCGTTGGGGGAGCGGGGCTGCTGACCTGGGTGGCTTGTCAGGATCGGGCGGTAGTTCGGCACGTGGGGCGAGCGACCATGTGGGGAATAGTGCGGCCAGCCTGGTTTCGGCGGTAGGCGGCGATAGTTCGGAAGGGACAGTTGGTCGGAGCGGGCCTTCCCGAGGGGAAAGCGACAGTTCGCCCGGAGTCAGCGGTCATGAGGTGAGTGAGCCCGCCGGGACGGGTGAGCCTGGGAATGCGGGAGGCGTGCGCCCGCCGAGTTCGGGTGACGCTGCCAGCTTCGGTGAAGCCGAATCCGGGGGCTCGGGTGAGCTATCTGGCGCGGGGCAGGTGAGTGGCGCGTGGGGCAGTGCCGCCGAGCTGTTCCGCTCCGGTGTGTTCGGCCGGGGCACGGTGCCGGCAGAGGACGATTCCGTTGCGCCGAGTGAGATTTCACGGACCCTCGCGGGCGCTGATGCGCCGAGCGTTGAGCGGGGGGCCTCTCCGCGCTCAGGTGGTGCGGAGGTGGGTCCCGGCGCGGGTGGCAGCGTGCCGGTGAGCGGGGACGCGCAAGGTGATGGCGGTGGGAACCGTGTGCGTGCTGAAGACGGTGGGGGGGCGGGCGGTAGGGCGGGTGACAGCGCGCTGGTGCGCGGGGACGCGCAAGGTGACGGGGGTGTGCGAGCCGGGGACGGTGCGGGCTTCGGGCGAAAGGCGGGGGATGGCGCCCTGGTGAGCGCCAGTGGTGTCGGCGATCGGGCCGGGGACAGCGTGCCCGTGCGTGACAGTGGCCCGGCGGATGGTGCTGCGGCTGTCGGAGACAGCGCCGAGGTGAAGGAGATCGCCGTGGCTGGGGTTGGGGCCGCGAGCGACCGTCCGGTGGACGGCGGCGCGTCGGACGCGAGCCCGGGAGCGACTTCCGAGTCGGCGAAGGGGAAGTCAGCGGACCGGCCGGTGGCTGAGGGGGCGTCGGGGCACGGAAGTGCGCAGCGGCGGCGGTTGGGGAGTCGGCGGGAGCGGACGAACTCCAGTGGGTTGGCGGATTTGCTGGCCGAGGCGTTGGTGGCGTTTCAGGAGACGCAGCCGGAGCGGTCCGTTGACGAGCAGAACCGGGGCACGCCGCAGTCGGACGCGGCTCGGTGGTCGGACTCCGGGTGGTCGGACAGCGCGCCGGGGCGGGCGGCGGAGACCGCGCAGCCGCGGAGGCGGGCGGCGGAGAGCGCGCAGCCGCGGCGGCGCGGGGCGGAGACCGCTGAGGTGCGGGCCGATCTGTCCGCGCCCTCGGGTGGGATTCGCGGGCGGCACCGGTCGTCGGAGTGGGCGCCCGCGGACATCGACAGCGGGTGAGTCTGCGAATCGCGGAAAGCGGGAGTGACGGCGGGGTTCGCGGGGCACACTGGTCGGGTGTCGGGATCGCGATAGCGTCGTCGGAGGGGGCGGAGCGTGCTTAACACGCCACTGAAACGTGTCGTTTCTGTGCTGGAAAACAAGCCTTCACATCGGTGCTGATCTTGGTCCCGAGGTGCGTTGACGGATTCCCGCCGCACTAGTGTGTAAGGGGTTCGCGGCACACCGACGTGCCGCCTAACGTGGAGCCAAGGACACAATGACCTCGACTGGATATACGTCCCGCACCGAGAGAGCCGTCAGCGTCGACGGCTCGGAGTCGGCGGGGCGGCCGGTCAGCACCAGCCCGGAACAGACCCGAGACGACCTCATCGAACGAGCGGCCCAGCAGGCCCCCGACATCGCCGACCTCATCCGCCTGTACTACCGGTACATCCCGCCGGAGGAGGTCATCGACGACGACCCCGTGAACCTCGTCGGCGCCGTGCGGTCGCACGCGCAGCTCGCCGAGCAGCGGGTCAAGGGGCGGCCCGCCGTCCGGATGCTCAACCCCAACCCCGCCGACGACGACTGGAGCGCGCACGGCTCCGTCGTGCAGCTGGTCACCGACGACATGCCCTACCTGGTCGAATCCGTCAGCGCGGAACTGGTGCGGCGCGGCGTGCAGGTGCAGCGCGTGGTCCACCCGATCGTCGTGGTGCGGCGGGATGTCGCGGGCGGGCTCAAAGAGGTGCTGCCCACCAGCGACCCCGACAACCCGCCGCAGGACGCGTTCGCCGAGTCGTGGATGCACATCGAAGTCGACCTGATCACCGACGCCGACCGCTCCCGGGAGATCGAGACCGGGCTGCTGTCGGTGTTGAACGACGTGCGCGAGGTGGTCGAGGACACCGACCGCATGGCGGGCACCGCCCGCGCGCTGGCCGACCAGCTCGAAGCGTCCCCGCCACCGCTGGACGCCCCCCAGATCGCCGACGGGGCCGCGTTGCTGCGCTGGCTCGCCGACGGCCACTTCACCTTCGTCGGCTACCGCAACTACGAACTCGTCGCGGGCGAGGAGGACGGCGAGCCAGCCCTGCGCGCGGTCCTGGCCAGCGGTCTCGGCGTGCTGCGCCAGGACAGCCTGGCCGCCCGCAGCCTCACCGCCGGCCCCGACACCGTCGCGCACGCGCTCGCCCCGAACCTGCTGGTGCTCACCGAGGCCAGCGCCCCCTCGACGGTCCACCGCTCGACTTACCCGTACTACGTCGGCGTCAAGACCTTCAACGACGCCGGTGAGGTCACCGGAGAGCACCGCTTCCTGGGCGTGTTCACCACTACCGCGTTGCACGAGAACGTTCTCGACATCCCGGTGGTGGAGCGGCGGGTGCGCGAAGTGATCCACCGCGCGGGCTTCCCGATGGAGTCTTATTCCGGGCAGCGGATGCTGGAGGTCATCCAGAACTGGCCGCGCGCGGAGCTGTTCTCCACCACCACCGACGCGCTCTACGCCACCGCCACCGGCGTCCTCGCCCTGGCCGACCGGCGCAGGCTGCGGCTGTTCCTGCGCCGCGACCCGTACGCCCGGTTCTTCTCGTGCCTGGTCTTCCTCCCGCGCGACCGCTACACGACCACCTCGCGCATCGCGATGCAGGAGGTGCTGCTCGACGAGCTGGGCGGGACGAACCTGGAGTTCAGCACGCGGGTCGGCGAGACCGCGCTCGCGCAGGTCTACTTCATCGTCCACACCGACCCCGGCAGGCACGTCGAGCCGGACGTCCAACGCATCCAGGAGCGCCTCACCGAGGCCGTGCGGAGCTGGGACGACCGCATGGTCGAGGCGATCTTCGCCGAGCAGCGCGGCCAGGTCGACGCGGGCGCCGCGGTCGGCGCTGAGTCGGCCACCGAGCAGGGCCAGCGCTACGCCAGCGTGTTCCCCGAGGCGTACAAGGAGGACTTCACCGCCGTCGAGGCGCTGGCCGACCTGCGCGAGCTGCAGGGTCTGCGCACCGAGTCCGACCTGGGCATGTCGTTCTACGTGCCCGCCGACGCCGAGCCGGGGGAGCGGCGGTTCAAGCTGTACCTGGCCGGTCGGGGCGTGACGCTGTCGCAGGTGCTGCCGGTGTTGCAGCGCATGGGCGTCGAGGTCGTGGACGAGCGCCCGTACGAGTTGCGCCGCGAGGACGGCGCCCGCTGGTGGATCTACGACTTCGGGCTGCGGATCGACCCGTCGGTGCTGGAGGGCCGCGGCGACGAGGCGCCCGACCGGCTCAAGACCGACTTCGAGGACGCGTTCGCCGCCACCTGGCGCGGCGACGCCGAGTCCGACCGGTTCAACGCCCTGGTCCTGCGCGGCGGGCTCACCTGGCGGCAGGCCGTCGTGCTGCGCGCCTATTCGCGTTACCTGCGGCAGGCGGGCACCCCGTACAGCCAGGAGTACATCGAGGACGCGGTCTTGGCGCACACGCGCGTGGCCACGGCTTTGGTGCGGCTGTTCGAGACCTGCTTCGACCCGTCGTCGTCCGCGGAGACCCGCAAGGGCCAGGCCGCCACCCAGCTCGCCGAGATCACCGAGCTGATCGACGGCGTGACCAGCCTGGACGAGGACCGCATCCTGCGCAGCCTGCTCACCGTCATCCGGGCGACGCTGCGCACGAACTACTACGTCCGCGACGCGGGCGGCGAGCCGCGCCCGTACCTGGCGATCAAGCTGGAGCCCGGGGCGGTGCCGGACCTGCCCGAGCCGAGGCCGCGGTTCGAGATCTTCGTGTACTCGCCCCGGGTCGAGGGCGTGCACCTGCGGTTCGGGCCGGTGGCCCGCGGCGGGCTGCGCTGGTCGGACCGGCGGGAGGACTTCCGCACCGAGGTGCTGGGCCTGGTCAAGGCGCAGGCGGTGAAGAACGCGGTGATCGTGCCGGTCGGCGCGAAGGGCGGGTTCGTGGTGAAGCGCCCGACCGCGCCGACCGGCGACCCGAGCCTGGACCGCGAGGCGCTGATGGCCGAGGGCGTCGCCTGCTACCGCATGTTCATCTCCGGCCTGCTCGACCTGACCGACAACCTCGACGCGGGCGTCGTGGTGCCCGCGCCGAACGTGGTGCGCTACGACGGCGACGACACCTACCTCGTCGTCGCCGCGGACAAGGGCACCGCCACGTTCTCCGACATCGCCAACGAGGTCGCCAAGGACTACGGCTTCTGGCTGGGCGACGCGTTCGCCAGCGGCGGCTCGGTCGGCTACGACCACAAGGCCATGGGCATCACCGCCAAGGGCGCGTGGGAGAGCGTGAAGCGGCACTTCCGCGAGCTGGGCGTGGACACCCAGTCCGAGCCGTTCACCGTGGTCGGCGTCGGCGACATGTCCGGCGACGTTTTCGGCAACGGGATGCTGCTCTCCGAGCACATCCGGCTGGTGGCCGCGTTCGACCACCGGCACATCTTCCTCGACCCCGACCCGGTCGCCGCGGTGTCCTTCGCCGAGCGCAAGCGGCTGTTCGAGCTGCCCCGCTCGTCCTGGGACGACTACGACCGCGCCCTGATCAGCGAGGGCGGCGGCGTGTGGCCGCGCACCCTCAAGGCGATTCCGATCAGCTCGCAGGTGGCCAGGGTGCTCGGCCTGCCCGCCGACCTGACCAAGCTCTCGCCGCAGGAGCTGATGAAGTCGATCCTGCTCGCCGAGGTCGACCTGCTGTGGAACGGCGGCATCGGCACCTACGTCAAGGCCAGCTCCGAGTCGCACGCCGACGTGGGCGACAAGGCCAACGACGCGGTGCGCGTCGACGGGGCCGCGCTGCGGGTCAAGGTCGTCGGCGAGGGCGGCAACCTGGGGCTCACCCCGCGCGGCCGGATCGAGTTCGCGCGGGCGGGCGGCAAGGTCAACACCGACGCCATCGACAACTCCGCTGGCGTGGACTGCTCCGACCACGAGGTCAACATCAAGATCCTGCTGGACAAGCTGGTTCGCGACGGCGACCTGGGCCGGGAGCGGCGCGACGCGCTGCTGGCGGAGATGACCGACCAGGTCGGCGAGCTGGTGCTGGCGGACAACTACCGGCAGAACGCGGTGCTCGGCGTCAGCCGCGCGCACGCCGGGCCGATGCTGCCCGTGCACGCGCGGCTGGTCGAGGCGCTGGAGCGGGAGAGCGGCCTGGACCGCGAGCTGGAGGCGCTGCCCTCGCGCGAGCGGTTCAAGGCCATGGACAAGGCGGGCGAGGGACTGACCTCGCCGGAGCTGGCGACCCTGATGGCGCACGTCAAGCTCTCGCTCAAGGAGCGGGTCCTGGCCAGCGAGCTGCCCGACCAGGACGTGTTCGCCCGCAGGCTGCCGGAGTACTTCCCGACCCAGTTGCGCGAGCAGTTCGGCCCGAGTGTCCAGGGGCACCCGCTGCACCGCCAGATCACCACGACGCTGCTGGTGAACGAGGTGGTGGACGGCGCGGGCGTGTCGTACGCGTTCCGGTTGGCGGAGGAGATGAGCGCCAGCGCCACTGACGCCGTGCGGGCGTTCGCGGTGGCGACCCGGGTCTACGACCTGCGGTCGATCTGGCGGGAAATCGGCGCCTTGGACAACGTGGTGGCCACCGACGTCGCCGACTCGATGGTGCTGGAGACCCGGCGCCTGCTGGACCGCGCGTCCCGGTGGCTGCTGTCGAACCGGCCGCAGCCGCTGGCGGTGGGCGCGGAGATCAGCCGTTTCCAGGACGTGGTCCGCGACCTGGTGCCCAAGGTCGGCGACCTGCTGCGCGGCCGGGCCCGCGAAGAGGCCGCGGCCGACGCTGACCGGATGATCCAGGCGGGGGTGCCCGC
Organism: Actinokineospora sp. NPDC051303; assembly: GCF_055586285.1. NCBI lineage: Bacteria > Bacillati > Actinomycetota > Actinomycetes > Pseudonocardiales > Pseudonocardiaceae > Actinokineospora > Actinokineospora sp. NPDC051303. The sequence goes on along the minus strand of NZ_JBVJIN010000026.1, from coordinate 60,759 downwards.
CGATCTCGCCAAGCGGGTATCCGCGCTGCTCGACGCCTATGGGCTGCTCGACGTCACCGAGGTCGCCGAGCTTGCCGAGCGGGACAGCGGTCTTGACGAGCGCAGTCCGCTGGAGACCGCTGAGCTGTATTACGCGCTGTCCGAGCACTTGGACATCGATCTGATGCTCACCTCGATCAGCGCGCTGGAGCGGGGCAACCGCTGGCACGCTCTGGCGCGGTTGGCGCTGCGGGACGACCTCTACGGGTCGTTGCGGGCGATCACGTTGGATGTGCTGGCCCAGAGCGACCCGGGTGAGCCCGCTGAGGTGAAGATCGCCTCGTGGGAGCGCACGAACGCGTCCCGGCTGAGCCGCGCCCGCGCGTCTCTGCAAGAGATTCGCGCGGTGGGCAAGTTCGATCTGGCGACGTTGTCCGTGGCCGCTCGTCAGGTGCGGAGCATGGTTCGGTAGCCGCGGCTCAGAGCCCGGAGGTGGCCTTGGGGACCTGTGCTGTCCCAAGGCCACCTCCGGGCCATGAGTCCGGTGTGCTCGCCGAGGACATGGTTCATGATCGCGAGTTATCCACAGGCAAGATCGTTCTCCCCTGGATTGTCGGCCTGGCGCGATAGACTGGAGCGGGGTCAGCCCCCAGGGTGGGTGGGGCTTTGTTGTGGGGCTGTGGGGCGGCGGAGAAGAGCCGGAGTCGGGCGTTGCGGGTTGCCGCGGATGCCCTTTCCAGGGGGGCGTGCACCCAGGGCAACCAGTCGGCGGGGGCGGGTTGGTTCGGCGCTAGGGTTGGCGTCTAAGCGAATCCGCGTGTGGGAGGGGCTCCGTTGGGTGTGTTCGTCGCCGAGGTGCGGCCGCGGTGGTCCGACATGGACCCCTATGGGCACGTCAACCACGCGAACACGGTGACTCTCCTGGAAGAGGCCCGGGTCGACCTGTTGTTCCACGAAGCCGCCCTGCGCGGCGCGGAGAACCTGGCCCGTGGGGTGGTGGTCGCCAAGCTCGCCGTCGACTACCGGGCGCCGTTGTTCGCCAACGGGCGCTCGCTGCGCATTGTCATGGGGGTGCGGGAGATCCGCGCCGCCTACTTCGTTCTCGACTACCGGGTGCACAGTGGGCCGTCGGAGGACGACCCGGTCGCGGTGACGGCGTCCACCACGCTCGCCCCGTATGACCTGGCCACCGGCAAACCGCGGCGGATCACCGACGTCGAACGCGACTTTCTCGCCGCCTGGCACAATGGGGGCAACGGTGCCTGAACTGGTCTTCGACGACCCGTCCGAGCGCGACGACCTCGGCGCGTTCGTCGCCCGGGCGGTGCGGCTCGATCAGCAGGCCGTTGTCCGGTTGCGCGGCCGGGAGGGCGGCCTGATCGACGCCTGGGTCGCCACGCCGTTCGACGTCCTGGCCACCCGGACCGCGCGGGGCGTCATCGAGCCGGGCGACACGACCGTCTCCGGCAGTGAGCTTCTCGCCGCCCTCGCGGTGGTGCGGGGCGATCGGCTCGACCCGGGCGCCCCCCGCGACATGATGTGGCGCTCGGCGCTGCCCCCGACCAAGCACTGGCAGATTGTGGACCGTGTGCCCGCGAGCATGGTTTCCGACCTCGCCGACAAGGGCCTGGCGGTGGCCAAGGAGAACGTCGGCCCGCAAGGCACCCCGCCCGCGTCTCTCCTGGACCAGACAGTGCTAACCGTCAGCGGTGACGGCCTGGAGATCAAGGTCCCATTGCGCTGTCTGTTCGCGCTGTCCGGCATGGGTTTCCTGACCGGCGGCGCCGACGAGCACATCAGGGTGACCGCCACCGACGCGTGGCTGCGCCTCGACGCCCGCTACGGCGCGGTAGTGCGGCGCAGGCACGCTCTGCTCCCCCTGCTGGTCTGAGACCCGGTCAGACCAGCCAGACGGAGGTCTCCGGCGGCAGGTAGTCGGTGTCCATGGGCCCGCTGGCCAGCAGGATGTCGCCGGGCGGCAGCGGCACCGGCGCGCCGGAGGTGTTCAGCGCGCAGATCAGGCCGCCGCCCTTGCGGCGGAACGCGAAGCAGCCGGGCGGCGCGCCGTACCACTCCAGTTCGGTGCCGTCGAACGCCTCGATCGTCTTGCGCAGCTCCAGCGCGTGCCGGTAGAGCGACAGCATCGACGCCGGGTCCTCCAACTGCGCCTCGACCGTCAGCGGCGCCCACTCGTGCGGCACCGGCAGCCACGTCCCGGCTGACGACGAGAAGCCGAACGGGGGCGTCTCGCCTTCCCACGGCACCGGCACCCGGGCGCCGTCGCGGCCGCGTTCGGTGTGCCCGGAGCGTTCCCACATCGGGTCTTGCAGAGCCCAGTCGGGCAGGTCGACGTCGGGCAGGCCCAGTTCCTCGCCGTTGTACAGGTACGTCACGCCGGGCAGCGCGAGCAGCACCAGCGCCATCGCCCTGGCCCGGCGCACGCCCAGGTCGCCGCCGCCGTAGCGGGTGACGTGGCGGGGGACGTCGTGGTTGGACAGGGTCCAGGTCGGCGGGGCGGGCGAACCGGCGACCGCGGCCAGTGAGTGGTCGATGGCCCGGCGCACCGTGTCGGCGTCGAAGTCGGCGTCGACCAGCTTGAAGTTGAAGCCCAGGTGGAGTTCGTCCGGGCGCACGTAGCGGGCGAACCGCTCGTCGGTGTCCACCCAGATCTCGCCGACGGCGATCGTGCCCGGGTACTTGTCGACGACCTTGCGGATCATGCGGTGGATCTCGTGCACGCCCTCGTTGTCGAACCGGGGGTCGTCGGCCGGGTGCGACTGGGCCCCATGCACTTCGATCAGCGCCGGGTCCATGTCCGGCAGCCCGGGGGCCTTGGCCATGCCGTGCGCGACGTCGATGCGGAAGCCGTCGACGCCCCGGTCGAGCCAGAACCGCAGCGTGGCGACCAGGTCCGCGCGGACCTCGGCGTCCTCCAGGTTCAGGTCCGGCTGCTCGGGGGCGAACAGGTGCAGGTACCACTGCCCGTCCGGCACGCGGGTCCACGCCGGGCCGCCGAAGATGCTCGTCCAGTTGTTCGGCGGGATGGCGCCGTCGGGGCCTAGGCCGTCGCGGAAGAAGTACCGGTCGCGTTCCCGGCTGCCCGGGCCCGCGCGCAGTGCGGCCTGGAACCACTCGTGCTGGTCGCTGCTGTGGTTGGGCACCAGGTCGACGGTGACCTTGATGCCGTGGGCGTGCGCGTCGGCCACGAGCCGGTCGAACGCGGCCAGGTCGCCGAAAAGCGGGTCGACGTCTCGCGGGTTCGCGACGTCGTAGCCGTGGTCGGCCATCGGCGACTGGTAGAACGGGGTCAGCCACAGGGCGTCCACGCCCAGCAGCTCCAGGTAGCCGAGGCGGGAGCGGACGCCTTCCAGGTCGCCGACCCCGTCGCCATCGGAGTCGGCGAACGAGCGGACGTAGACCTGGTAGAAGACCGCGTCATGCCACCACGGCGGCGCGGGAGCGCCATCTTGTCGGGGGTCGGCGGTTCGTCGCACGATGGTTGATCCTGCCATTCGCCGTTGTTGGACTCCCCGAAGTCCGCGTCACTGGGCTGTGATCTTGAACTGGGCCGCGCTCTCGCCCAGCGTCAGATCCAGCTGTTGAGCATTCCGTTCGCCGCCATCTCCAGGTACTGCCACAGCTGGGCGCGGTGCTTTTCGGACAGCCCCGCTTCGTCCACCGCGATCCGCATGCAGCGCAGCCACGCGTCGCGTTGCAGCGGGCCGATAGTGAACGGTTGGTGGCGCATCCGCAGGCGCGGGTGTCCACGCTGGTCGGAGTAGGTGTGCGGGCCGCCCCAGTACTGCATGAGGAACAGCCGCAGCCGCTCCTCGGCTGGCCCGAGGTCGGGCTCGGGGTAGAGCGGCAGGAGCACGTCGTCCTTGGCTACCTCGGCGTAGAACCGGGAGACGATCCGGCGGAACGTCTCCTCGCCGCCGACGGCGTCGTAGAAGTTCTCGGGAGTGGCCACGTCTCCATCCTCGCTTACGTCCCGTTAGGCGGGGGACGGGGGGAACAGTCGGCCCATCGGCGGCTGGATGCCCGCCTCCTCGATCGCGCCCATCGCCCGCGCGCGCAGCGCCCGCTGCACCGCCCACTGCCTGCCGGGGCGGACCTTGACCGTCATCCGGACTGTGATGCTCTCCGGGGTCACCTTCTCCACGCCCAGGATCTCCGGCGGCTCGATCACGTCGCTGGCGAACGGCTCCTCGCCGGTGACCTCGGTGGCCACCCGGTCCAGCAGCTCGGTGACCGCGTCGACGTCGACGCTGTAGCCGACCGGCAGGTCGACCACGGCCACCGCGAAGCCCTGGCTGGAGTTCCCGACCCGCAGGATCTCGCCGTTGCGCACGTACCAGACGGTGCCGTTGACGTCGCGCAGCGTGGTGACCCGCAGCCCGACGGCCTCGATGGTGCCGCTGGCCTCGCCGACGTCGACCACGTCGCCGACCCCGTACTGGTCCTCCAGCATCATGAAGATGCCGGACAGGAAGTCCTTCACCAGGTTCTGCGCCCCGAAGCCCAGCGCCACGCCGACGATGCCCGCCGAGGCGATGATCGGCCCCAGGTTCAGCCCCAGCTCGCCCAGGACCAGGATGAACGCCAGGCCGTAGACGATGAATGTCACCATCGACTTGAGCACCGACCCGATGGTCTTCGCCCGCTGCGTGCGCCGCTCGGACAGGATGGAGCCCAGCGCCTGCGGCGCGCGCTCCTTGAACGGTCTCAGCAGCGTCGGCTTTCTGCCGCCGTCCTCGCCCGCGGCGTCCGCCGCGCCGTTGCCCGCGGTCAGGCGCTCGATCAGCCTGCGCGCCAGCAGCCGGATCGCGACCGCGACCACGACGATGAGCAGGATCTTGAGCGGCTTGGCCACGAGCCAGCCCGCCGAGGCGGCCAGCCACTCGTTGTTCGTGAGCCGCCACACCTCCGCGCACCACGATCCGTCCTCGGTGATGCAGGCGGGCGGTTCCATCGTGAAGGGAAGTGTCGGAGTCATCGGCGCCGACGATAGCCACGCCCCCCGACCGGGTCGAGGTTGGGCCGGACGGGACAAGTTCACCCTGAATTAGCGGGGTGATCCGGGACACGTCACAGATCACACGTGCACTCAGGGCCTCAGTTGTGGTCGACTTAAGCAGCACTGGTGGAGGTGGTCGAGTGCCAGACCGACAACCGACCCGCTTCGGCGCGCCCATGGGGCCCGCGCCGCGGACAGCGCTGTGCCCGGAACCGGGCCCGACTGCCGCGCCCGCCCGAGCCGCGCCGAGCTGCGCTCCCGCGCCCAAGCCGCCGCCCCCGGTGTCGTCCTGGGGCAGACGCAGGGTGCTGCTGCTCAACACCACCTTCGAGCCGCTGACCGCGCTCTCGCTGCGCCGCGCCGTCGTGCTGGTGGTGTGCGGGAAGGCTGAGGTCGTCCACGGCGATCCCGCCGGGATGGTCGTGCACTCGGCGACGTCGAGCGTGGTGATTCCGTCGGTGATCCGGCTCAGCAGCTACGTGCGGGTCCCGTACCGGGGCCGCGTGCCGCTGACGAGGGCCGGGCTGATGCACCGCGACCGCTACCGCTGCGCGTACTGCGGGGGTCGGGCGGAGACTATCGACCACGTGGTCCCACGCAGCCGGGGCGGCCAGCACACCTGGCAGAACTGCGTCGCGTGCTGCGCCAAGTGCAACCACCGCAAGGCGGACAAACTGCTCTCCGAGCTGGGCTGGCGGCTGCGGGTCGTGCCCACCGCGCCTCGCGGGCCGCACTGGCGGCTGCTGGCGGGAGTGGTCGACGCTGACCCGTTATGGCTTCCGTACCTCGGCGAACCAGCGGCCTAGGCGCAGGTGACGCGAGTGCCCCGGGTGACCCTGGTCCCGCGAGTGACGCGGGTGCCGCGCTCGTGGGCGGTGACCCGGGTGCCGCGGTGCTGAGCGGTGACGCGGGTTCCACAGGTGACCCGGGTGCCGCGGTCCTGGGCGGTGACGCGGGTGCCGCGCTCGCGCGAGATGACTCGGTTGTCGCGGGTGACCCGGGTGCCGCGGTGCTCGGCGGTCACTCGCGTTCCGCGAGTCACGCGGGTGCCGCGCTCGCTCGCGGTGACGCGCGTGCCTCGGCCGTCGTGCCGCGAGGTGACTCGCGTTCCTCGGGTCACGCGGGTGCCGCGTTGGTCGGCGGTGACGCGGGTGCCCCGCTGCTGGGCGGTGACCCTGGTTCCCCGGGTGACCCGGGTGCCCCGGTCCTGAGCGGTGACGCGGGTGCCGCACTGGGAAGTGACCCGGGTTCCACGGGTCACGCGGGTGCCGCGCTCGGCCGCGGTGACGCGCGTTCCGCGAGTGACGCGGGTTCCCCGCTCCTGGGCGGTGACCCGAGTTCCCCGCGTGACCCTGGTGCCGCGCTCGTCGGCGGTGACGCGCGTTCCTCGGGTGACCCGGGTTCCGCGTTCCTGGGCGGTGACGCGCGTTCCGCGAGTCACGCGGGTGCCGCGCTCGTCCGCCGTGACCCGGGTGCCGCGGTCCTCGGCGGTGACGCGGGTTCCCCTGGTCACTCGGGTGCCGCACTGGGCGGTCACCCGCGTTCCCCGGGTGACCCTGGTGCCCCGTTCTTCTGCGGTGACCCTGGTGCCGCGGGTGACGCGGGTTCCGCGGTCCTCGGCCGTGACCCGGGTTCCCCTGGTCACTCGGGTGCCTCGCGAGTCGGCCGTGACCCGGGTTCCGCGGTCTTCGGCGGTCACTCGGGTTCCCCTGGTGACGCGGGTGCCGCGCTCGTCCGCCGTCACTCGGGTTCCCCGTTCCTGCGCCGTCACCCTCGTCCCCCGGTTAGTCAGGGTGGCGGTGGTGCTGACAGTGACTCGCGTGCCACGATCGTGTCCCGTGACTCGGGTCCCTTGGGTGATAGTCCACGCCCCAGGGGTGACGCAGGCGCGCCGAAACTCACACCGGCCTTGCGTCTGGTCGTCCATATGGGTGATGATCATTGCCGCGTCGAGGGAAGCAATGGTGTACATGGAGTGGCCTCCTGAGGGCGGTTGCGCATCAAATGAGCGGAAGGTCGACTTCGCAAGGGCCGTACAGGTGAAAGCTATGACCCTGATGCGTAACCGACAAGACGTCAACCTGCTGGAAGGGCTCCGACGTGCGCAGTTGAGGCCGTTCGCCCCCTGGTGATAGGCCCAACGAGCTACGACCGCGGACGTCAGTCGGCCGATGCGGCTTACCAGGAGAGCACCAACCGCTCACGAAGCGCGATCATGGCTCGCGACGTCGCTGCCAGGGGCTTCGCGCGGTGGGAGCCGCCGCTGTGGGTGTGGGCTCGTCGGTTACCGTATCGCCTGTGACGCCCGTCGAGACCATTCTCGTCTTCGCGGCGATCCCGCTGGCCATCTACGGTGTGATCGCCCTACTGACACTGCGTGAGAGGTTCGCCAAGAGCCCGCGCTACCGCCCCGGACAGGAGTGGGAGCACCCGCCGGTCTGGTGGACGGCGAATCCCGCCGGACTGGGGGCTGGCCATGCCGCTGTCGCTCCCGCGCAGGACGACCCGGCGCCCCGGCGCACGGCCAAGGGAGGAGCCCGCGGTGGCTGGTGAGGTGATTCGGGCCGACGCCGACCCGACCGTCGAGGATCCCGAGCACGGCTACGGCGCCGCGGTCACGGCCAGCGGCCGGATCTCGGTGGCCAAGCAGAAGACGCCAGCGCCCGCCGGGCTGCCGTTCACCACGGTCCAGCTGACCAGGCTCGACGAGGCCCTGACGCTGTCGTCGCGGGCCACCGGCCTCGGGTTCAGCGTCTACCTCGGCGACCTCGGCGAGGACACCCGTGACCGCGCGGAGGAGCTGCACGCGGGCATCGGCGCGGCCTCGGCCGAGTCGGTGCTGATCGCGGTGTCGCCCGGCCAGCGCAAGGTGGAGATCGTGACGGGCGCGGAGGCCGCGCGCCGCCTGCCCGACCGCGGCTGCAACCTCGCGGTGATGAGCATGGTCGCCTCGTTCAAGGAGGGCGACCTGATCGGCGGGCTCGTCAGCGCGCTGCGGATGCTCAGCGACCAGGCAGGCGAAGCGCACCGGCGCTGAACCCGCCGGGATAGTCCGTTCGCCGATGTGAATTAATCCGAACAGGCTACGGCCGGTTCGCCGAACGGCAGCGGGTCCGCTGCTCCGAACGCGCCGTCGATCACCGTTGTCTACTGGACGGTAGCCCTCAGTAGGGGCTCAAGAAAAGTGCCCCCGCCGACCCGGCGGGGGCACTTTCACATTTCGGGGGTCAGGAGCCGTCGAACTCCCGGGCCGCCAGGGCGCGGACGATGCCCGCCCGGCCCTCCGACACCAGCCTGCGCAGCGCGGGCGGGTGCTCGCCCGCCAGCCACTCGTCCGCGGCGGCCACCGTGCTCTGGGCGACCGCCCAGGCCGGGAACAGGCCAAGCGCGACCGACTGCGCGCGCTCGCTGGAGCGCCGCGCCCACACGTCGGCCACGTCGGCGAAGTAGCGGGCGGCGTACGGGGCGAGCAGCTCGCGCTGGGCGGGGTGGGAGAAGCCGTTGATGATGGCCTCGTTCACCGCGTTGGGCAGCGCGTCGTCGTGCACCGCGCGCCGCCACGCCTCGGCCTTGTCGGCTTCGGTGGGACGCAGGGAGCGGGCCCGCTCGGCCTGTCGGTGGCCCGCGGCCGTGGAGTCGGTCTTGAGCTCGGCGTTGATCTCGTCCTCGCCCGCGACGCCGTGCGCGACCAGGGCGTGCAGCAGCCGCCAGCGCAGGTCGGTGTCGACGACCAGGCCCGGCAGCGGCGCCGACCCGTCGAGCCAGCCGCGCAGCGTGGCCAGCTTCGCCTCGTCCAGCACCGAGCCGGACAGCGAGTTGACGAACGCGAGCTGGTGGTCCGAGCCCGGTTCGGCGGCGCTGGCCAGCTCCAGGATGCGGTCGGTGAAGACGCCCCAGCCGGTCGGAGCCCACCCCGGGTCGGCGTACGAGCCGAGCGCGGTCTGGGCCTGCAGCAGCAGTCGCTGCACGACGCCGACCTCGGTCTCGGCGGCCAGGCCGTGGCAGACCAGGGTGACGAAGTCGCGCGCCTTGAGCTCGGCCTCGCGGGTCATCTCCCAGGCCGCTGACCAGCACAGGGTGCGCGGCAGCGGCTCGGTGATGTCGCCGATCCGGTCGATCAGCGTGGTCAGCGAGCCCGGGTCGAGCCGCATCGTGCAGTAGGTCAGGTCGTCGTCGTTGACCAGCACGAGCTTGCCGCCCGGCACGCCGACCAGCTCGGGCACCTCGGTGCGCTCGCCGTCGACGTCGATCTCCACGCGGTGCGTGCGGACCAGCTTGCCCTCGGCGTCGTCGTAGACGCCGATCGCGACCCGGTGCGTGCGCAGCTCGCCCTTGCCCGGCTTCGCGCCGCCCTGCAGCACCGCGAACTCGCTGAACCGGCCCGCGTCGTCCAGGGCGAACCGGGCGCGCAGCGAGTTCAGGCCGGTGGTCTCCAGCCACTGCGCGCTCCACCAGGACAGGTCGCGGCCCGACGCCTCCTCCAGCGCGCCGAGCAGGTCGGCCAGGGTCGCGTTGCCCCAGGCGTGCTTGCCGAAGTAGACCCGCAGGCCGGACAGGAAGTTGTCCAGCCCGACGTAGGCCACGAGCTGCTTGAGCACGCTCGCGCCCTTGGCGTAGGTGATGCCGTCGAAGTTGACCTCGACCGCCTGCACGTCGGGGATGTCGGCGGCCACCGGGTGCGTCGAGGGCAGCTGGTCCTGCCGGTACGCCCAGGACTTCTCGATGTTGGCGAAGCTGGTCCAGGCGTGCTCGTACTCGGTGGCGGTGGCCTGGGCCAGGACGCTGGCGAAGGTCGCGAACGACTCGTTGAGCCACAGGTCGTCCCACCAGCGCATGGTGACCAGGTCGCCGAACCACATGTGCGCCATCTCGTGCAGCACCGTCTCGCAGCGTCGCTCGTAGGCGTAGCGGGTCACCCGGCTGCGGAAGACGTAGTCCTCCAGGAAGGTGACGCAGCCCGCGTTCTCCATGGCGCCCGCGTTGAACTCCGGCACGAAGCACTGGTCGTACTTCCCGAACGGGTAGGCCACGCCGAAGTTGTCGTGGAAGAACGCGAAGCCCTGCTTGGTCTCGGTGAACAGCCGGTCGGCGTCCATGTGCTCGGCCAGCGACGCGCGGCAGTAGATGCCCAGCGGGATCGTGCCGTGCTCGTCGGCGTACTCGTCGGTCCACTGCGCGTACGGGCCCGCGACCAGCGCGACCAGGTACGTCGACATGGGCTTGGTGGTCTCGAACTCGTGCCGGGCCGCGCCGTCGACGCCGCCGCGGACGTCGGTCACGGCCGCCACGGCGGCGTTGGAGATGACCTTCCAGCTCCGCGGGGCGATCACGGTGATCGCGTAGGTGCCCTTGAGGTCGGGCTGGTCGAAGCAGGCGAACATACGCTTGGCGTCGGCCGTCTCGAACTGCGTGTACAGGTAGACGCTCTTGTCCACCGGGTCGACGAAGCGGTGCAGGCCCTCGCCGGTGTTCATGTAGTCGCAGGTCGCGACCACGGTCAGGACGTTGTGCTCGGCCAGGTCGGTGAGCGGGAGACCGCCCTCCTGGGTGTAGGCGGACACGTCCAGCGCGACGCCGTTCAGCTCGGCCGTCAGCACCGCGCTCGCGACTAGGTCGATGAAGGTGGACGCGCCTACCTCCCGGCTGGTGAAGCGCACTGTCGTGCGGGAGGAGAACGTGCTCTCACCGGGCTGGCCGACGCCATCGGTGAGGTCCAGCTCGATGGAGTACGACTCCACCTCCACCAGCGCGGCGCGCTGCTGGGCTTGGTCTCGGGTCAGGTTGGGCGCGGCCACGGAACACCTCGGCGGACTCGTCGGTGGGTAAAGGGCTGGGGAACTGGAGGACAACTTCGGAACTGACAATCGCATCCAATCACGACCTACCTAACGCCGGTGGCGAGGAGGCTCGGGAAGCTTTGCCGCGGGGATGACGTTGCAGCGTCGCGGGGGGACTGGCTGCCCGCCGAGTGGGTGAAGATCCGCGCAGGACGTGACAAATCCTCAGCCGAAGATCAAAATTTTGGGAGAGAGTCCATGACCGCAGTGCGAGAAGTGCCCGCGACCCGGACCAAGGTCGACTTCTACTTCGACCCGATCTGCCCGTTCGCCTGGATCGCCTCCCGGTGGATCATCGAGGTCGAGAAGCACCGCGACATCGATCTGCGCTTTCGGGTGATGAGCCTGTCGGTGCTCAACGAGAACCGCGACGAGCTCCCGGAGTCCTACCGCGAGCTGCTGGCGGCGGGCTGGGGGCCGGTCCGGGTCCTCATCGCCGCCGCGCAGGCGCACGGCGACGAGGTGCTGCGCGATCTCTACACCGCGATGGGCACCCGCTTCCACAACGAGGGGCGCGACGACCGCATCGAGGTGGTCAAGGCCGCGCTCGCCGAGGTCGGCCTCCCGGCCGAGCTGATCGAGGCCGCCACCAGCGCCGAGTACGACGACGCGCTGCGCAAGTCCCACCACGAGGGCATGGACCCGGTCGGCGACGAGGTCGGCACCCCGACCATCCACATCGACGGGGTCGCGTTCTTCGGCCCGGTCCTCACCTCCATCCCCAAGGGCGACGACGCGCTCAAGGTGTTCGACGGCGCGCGCCTGCTGGCGGGCTACCCGGACTTCTTCGAACTCAAGCGCAGCCGCACCGGCGAGCTGAACTTCACCTGAGCAGGGGAGCGGGCGCCCGCGGCGTGTGACGTTCCCGGTCGTGCGTCCCGCGCGTTAGGTATGCCACGCTGGCCCGCGGGCCCCGTTTCCCGCTGCCCCACCCCGCTTGTTGGAGGATCAATGGCCGCTCCCGTCACCACCCGCGCGGGCCACGTCATCGGCGGCGAGCTGATCGACACGGCGACTGACCGGATCGAGGTGGTCAACCCCGCCACCGAAGAGGTCATCGCCAGCGTCCCGGCGGGCACCGCCGCCGACGTGGACGCGGCCGTGGCCGCCGCCCAGCGGGCCTGGCTCCCCTGGTCGGCCCTCGACCCGGTCGAGCGGGCGGCGGTCGTGCGCCGCGTCTCCGCGGGCCTCGCCGCCCGCCGCGACGAGCTGGCGGCGACGATCACGGCCGAGATGGGTGCTCCGCTGGCCTTCGCCACCAAGGTGCAGGCGAGCGTCCCCGCGGTCACGTCCGCCGCCATCGCGGACCTGATCGACAACGGGTTCTCGTTCACCGAGGAGATCGGCAACTCCCTCGTCGTCCGGGAGCCGGTCGGCGTCGTGGGCGCCATCACCCCGTGGAACTACCCGCTGCACCAGATCGTGGCCAAGGTCGCCCCGGCGCTCGCGGCGGGCAACACGGTGGTGCTCAAGCCCAGCGAGGTCGCCCCCCTCAACGCGAACCTGTTCCTGGAGATCCTCGCCGAGGCGGGAGTGCCCGACGGCGTGGTGAACCTGGTGCACGGCACCGGCCCGGTCGTCGGCGAGGCCATCTCGGCGCACCCCGGCATCGACATGGTCTCCTTCACCGGCTCCACCAACGCCGGCAAACGCGTCTCGGCCGTCGCGGCGGAGACCGTCAAGCGCGTCGCCCTTGAGCTGGGCGGCAAGTCGGCCAACGTGATCCTCGACGACGCCGACCTGGCCCGCGCCGTCAAGATCGGCTTGGCCAACACCTTCATCAACGGCGGCCAAACCTGCACCGCGTGGACCCGCATGCTCGTCCCCGCCGCCCTGCACGACCAGGCTGTCGAACTGGCCGCCGCCGCTGCCGCGAAGTACACCGTCGGCGACCCCTTGGACCCCGCCACCCGCATAGGCCCCATGTCCTCCCAGTCCCAACGCGACCGCGTCCTGGACTACCTCAAGGTCGGCGTCGCCGAAGGCGCCACCCTCGCCCACGGCGGCGCCACTGACTCTCTCCCCGACCGCGGCGCATACGTCCCGCCCACGATCTTCGCCAACGTTCGCCCCAACATGCGCATAGCCCAAGAGGAAATCTTCGGCCCCGTCCTCACCATCCTCCCGTACACCGACGAGGACGAAGCCGTGGAAATCGCCAACTCCACCATCTACGGCCTCTCAGGCGCCGTCTTCGCAGCCGACCCAGCCCGAGCCCTCTCCGTGGCGAAACGCCTACGCACCGGCCAAATCGACATCAACGGCGGCGCCTTCAACCCCCTGGCCCCCTTCGGCGGCTACAAACAATCCGGCAACGGCCGAGAACTGGGCCGCTTCGGCCTGGAGGAGTTCACCGAAGTCAAGTCCATCCAACGCTGACCCTCACACACCCCCCGAAACGTCACCCTTCCGGGCCAAAACATCCCCACCCCCCGGCGTGTCGCCCCACTCGCCCCGGCGAGTTATCCACAGGCGCGGCGCACTCCTTCCCCGCGCTGACCTGCGGCGATAGACTGGAGCGGGGTCAGCCCCCAGGGTGGGTGGGGCTTTGTTGTGGGGCTGTGGGGCGGCAAAACAAGAGCTGTCGCGGACGTGGCTGGGGTGGTCGAGTGACCTTTGCGTGGGCAGGCCCGCCAGCCCGCCTTTCCGCCAAGCCCCCCTGGCGCCAACCGCCACCGGGCCCTGCCAGGTGCTCGGCGGGTGGACCAGCGACCCGCCCCCACCCACGAAGCCGGACCCGGCCCTGCCAGGTGCTCGATGGGGTAGAGCAGCGAACCCGCCCCCAAACCAGGCCGCACCCAGGCTCGCCCAGTGCTCGATGGGGTGGAGTGGTTTCTTTGGGGGTGAAGGAAGATCCCTAAACTCGCCGTGGTCGTGGGGCCGAAGGCTCCCCACCCGTCTTTCCCACGACGGGATCTTCCTTCGTAGGGGCCCCAAAGAAACCACTCCACCCCATCGAGCAACCCCACCAACCCAGCCCAGAGAACCCCTCAGACCCCACGCTCCAACGCAGGCCGAGTAGCAGCCTCCGGATAAGGAGAATGCGCCACAGCCTCCTCAACCGTCAGACTCCCGCTACGCACCCCATCCCAAAGGCTCGCCACAGTCGCCAACTCCGCCCGCTGCCCCCGCACAAACCCAGCATCCACCGGCTCCCCATGCCCAGGCACCACGGTCCTCGGCCCCAGGTCCAGCAGCACGTCCAAAGCCCCAGGCCATTCCAGCGGAAAACTGTCCGCCCCGATCGACGGCGGCGCCCCCTGCTCAACCGTGTCCCCCGCGAACACCACTCCCGCGTCCGGCACATGCACGACCACGTCGTGATCGGTGTGCCCGCGACCAGGGTGCAGAAGTGTCACCACCCGCCCTCCAAGGTCTATTTCCGTCGCCCCCGTGACTTCGTGGTCGGGAAGCACGACCCGGGCTCGCAACAGCCGGTCAGCGAGATCATCGCGTCCTGATTCGCGGTACTTTTCCGCCCAGACCTTGGTCTGTTCCGCCGCGCTCGACTCCATCGCGGCGCGGCAGCCGGGGTGCGCCCAGATCGGGGCCTCGCCGAATGCGGTGGCGCCCAGGAAGTGGTCCCAGTGCGCGTGGGTGATCACCACTGTCCAGGGTAGCGCGGTGATCTCCCTGATCGCCGCCGCCCACTGCGCGCCGTGGTGCTCGTCGGTGCCGGTGTCGACGACCAGGCACTGGTCGTCGCCGACGACGAGGCCCAGGGTCTGGTCCAGTTCGGTGTGGCGGCGGGCGAACACCCCGGTGTCGAGTTCGATCCACGTCATCGCCCGGTTCTACACGATAATCAGCTTCCATGGCCCGGTGAGTGGTGTCACAGGAGTTCGCGGCGAAAGTATTTCGTCAAAAAGCGCGGTTTCCGGCCATCCGGGTGCTCGGTATTTCGGCGGGAATACGCCAGTCAAACAATCACCCGCATGGGGCGTTTGGTGACCGGGTCGGGTTCGCCGCCGATGATTTCCGCCTGCCGCGTCGACCAGCGCCGCGCCGACCAGGCGGCCACGAGCGCGTCCAGGGCGTCGTCGGCGCCCGCTCGGGCGGGCGCGGTGGTCAGCGCGCGGGCGGCGTCGACGAAGGGCAGCAGGGCGGCGATGCGCTGCCCGAGGCCGAGGGCGGTCTTCTTGGAGGTGAACGCCACGTCCGGGGCCAGCGCGCGGAAACTCACCTCGGGGTGCACCTCGACCACCCGCTCGCCGCCGTCGTGGGCGTCCCAGTCTTTGATCTTGTCCAGGATGCTCCAGAGTTGGACGCTGATCCCGGAGCCGGTCACCGCCCGGCTGATCGCGGTCGCGTGCGCGTGGCTGGTCGCGTCGAGCACGGCCCGCACGGGCGCGAAGAACACCGACGAGCGGGCGTTGCCCAGCCGCAGCCGCGCCACCCGGTCGCAGTCGCGGATGTGCCGGTCGGACAGCCCCATCGGGATGTCCACGCCCACCGCGACGCAGTCCCGGGTCCGCGCCAGCACCGATTCCGCGTTCGCCGCGGTCCGCCAGTCCACCGCGCCGTCCGGCCGCACGACCGCGATCACCCAGCCGCCCGGCACGCCGTCCACGCCCGCCACCGGGCCCGTCATCGCTCGCCGTCCATGCCGACGCCGTCGGTGATCGACACCGCCGTGTTACCCAGACCACGCCTGCCGCGCCCGTTTGGGCCGAACGGGTGAGGGGATGGCACACTGCCCGTCGTGCGCGTCTACCTGGGTTCCGACCACGCGGGCTTCGAGTTGAAGGCCCACCTCGCCGACCACCTCGCCGCCGAGGGCCACGACGTCGTGGACGTCGGCCCGCACGTCTACGACGCGCTGGACGACTACCCGCCGTTCTGCGTGGAGACCGCGCTGCGGGTGGTGGCCGACGAGGGCAGCCTCGGCGTGGTGATCGGCGGCTCGGGCAACGGCGAGCAGATCGCGGCGAACAAGGTGACCGGCTGCCGCGCGGCGCTCGCGTGGAGCGTGGAGATCGCCAAGCTGTGCCGCGAGCACAACGACGCCCAGGTGATCGGCGTCGGCGCCCGGATGCACTCCGTCGAGGAGGCGACCGCGATCGTGGACGCGTTCCTGGCCACCCCGTTCTCCGGCAACCCCCGCCACGCCCGGCGGATCGGCCAGCTCACCGAGTTCGAGCGGACCGGGGAGCCCCCCGCCCTGCCCACCGCCTGATGCCGGAGGGCCACACCCTGCACCGGCTGGCGCGGCTGCACCAGCGCCGGTTCGCGGGCGCCCCGGTCGAGGTGTCCAGCCCCCAGGGCCGGTTCGCCGCCGGTGCCTCCCTTGTGGATGGTCAGGTGCTGCGCCGCGCGGAAGCGCACGGCAAGCACCTGTTCCACGTCTACGACCCGGACAGGGTCGTGCACATCCACCTCGGCCTCTACGGCACGTTCGATGATGCGCCGCTCCCGGCGGCGACCCCGGTAGGCGCTGTCCGGATGCGGATAGTGGGCCGCACCCACTGGGGCGATCTCCGCGGTCCGACAGCCTGCGAGGTCCTTACCGGCGCTGAGGTAAGCGCCCTGCGCGCCCGCCTCGGCCCAGATCCATTGCGCCGCGACGCCGACCCGGACCGGGCCTGGGACCGCATCTCCCGCTCCCGCACGCCGATCGCGGTGCTCCTGCTCGACCAGTCGGTGCTGTCGGGCGTCGGCAACGTCTACCGCGCCGAATTGCTGTTCCGCCACGGCGTGCACCCCTTGACTCCCGGCCGTTCCCTGGACCGCGCCCAGTGGGACCAGATGTGGCCCGACCTGGTCGCCCTGATGCGCCTGGGTGTCCGCCGGGGCCGAATAGACACCGTCCGCGACGAGCACCTGCCGTCCGCCACCGGCCGCCCCCCGCGCCAGGACCGTCACGGCGGCGAGGTCTACGTCTACCGACGCACCGGTCAGCCCTGCCTGATCTGCGGCGCCCCGGTCAGGTCCGAGCCCCTGGCCACCCGCAACAACTACTGGTGCCCCACCTGCCAACCCGCCTGACCGACCACTGCGAGGTTGTCGCGGCGACTGTCCTCTCTCGCGGCCATCGCCCGCTTTGTCGAGCGCTGGCCTTTCCGTTGTCAGAGTAGACAGTCGCCCACAAGTCATACGCCGTCCCCAATCGCATTGTTTACATCGGACACACGGTTTTAACCTGCCTCGGTAGTTCGAATGCGAACGAATGTGGTCGTACGTCGGTCAAAGAGGCGCGCCCATTCGAGAGCCCCCAGGGCGGCGGGCGCGCCACCAGGGGTCGCCGACCTTCTCCGACGCTGGATCGCCTGGTCACCGTACCAACCGTGTTGCTCATGGAACAACCGTTGCGCTATGAACAACGCGGGTTTACAGTCGGATGCTCCCCGGGAAGTTGGACTCATCCGAAGGGACATTTCGCATGACAACGAAACCCGACGCGCACGACTTACCCGTGGGCAACGACGCCCCCCGCGCCACCATCGACCACCCTCGCCAGGAGAAGCGCCGAGGCCGACGCGTCGTCGACCGAGTGGTTTTCGGTGTGAGCGCCGCGGTCTCACTCGCTTTCGTCGCTTGGGGCCTGGTCGGTTCCGCGTCCCTGGGCAAAGCCGCCAACGCGGCGTTGACCTGGGTGATGACAAGCACCGGTTGGCTGTTCGTGCTGGCCGCGAGCGCGTTCGTCGTGTTCGTGCTCTGGTTGGCCGTGAGCCGCTTCGGCGCCATCCCGCTGGGACGGGACGGCGAGAAACCCGAGTTCCGCACCGTGTCCTGGATCGCGATGATGTTCAGCGCGGGCATGGGCATCGGCCTGATGTTCTACGGCGTCAGCGAGGCGGTCACCCACTTCGTCACGCCGCCGCCCGGGTCAGGAGGCGTCGATTACGCCGCCCAGACCGCGATGGCGACCACGATGTTCCACTGGACCCTGCACCCGTGGGCCATCTACGCGGTCGTCGGACTGGCCATCGCCTACGGCGTGTACCGCAAGGGCCGGGTCCAGCTCATCTCCGCGGCCTTCACGCCGCTGCTCGGCAGGCACGCGTCCGGTCCCGGCGGCAAGGCGATCGACATGTTCGCGATCTTCGCGACCCTGTTCGGCTCCGCGACCTCGCTCGGCCTCGGCGCCCTGCAGATCCGCAGTGGACTGGAACTCGTCGCGGGCATCGGGAAGGTCGGCAACGCGGCGCTCGTCGTCATCATCACGGTGCTGACGCTGGCGTTCGTGCTCTCGGCGGTTTCCGGGGTCTCGAAGGGCATCCAATGGCTGTCGAACACCAACATGGTGCTCGCGGTGCTCTTGGCGTTGTTCCTGTTCATCGTCGGCCCCACCGTGTTCATCCTCAACCTGGTGCCGACCTCGATCGGCAGCTACTTCCAGGACCTGGCGATGATGTCGGCGCGGACCGGAGCCGAGGGAGCCGAGACCGCGACCTGGCTCAGCGGTTGGACCATCTTCTACTGGGCTTGGTGGCTGTCCTGGACGCCGTTCGTCGGCATGTTCATCGCGCGCATCTCGCGCGGGCGCACGATCCGCCAGTTCGTCGCGGGCGTGCTGCTGGTGCCCAGCGTGGTCAGCGTGCTCTGGTTCTGTATCTTCGGCGGCACCGCCATCGACCTGCAGAAGAAGTTCGGCGAGAGCGGCGGCGCCGCGGGCGCGGACATCGCGGGCGCAGGGGGGCTTGAGGCGCAGCTCTTCTCCACGCTGGACGCCTTTCCGATGGCGACCGTGGCCAGCGTGCTCGTGATGGTGCTGGTCGCGATCTTCTTCGTCTCCGGCGCCGATGCCGCGTCGATAGTGATGGGCTGCCTGTCGGAGCGGGGCACGGGCAACCCCGGCCGGGCGGTGGTCATTTTCTGGGGCGTGGCGACGGGCGCGGTCGCCGCGGTCATGCTCATCGTCGGCGGGGAGGATGCCCTCTCGGGGTTGCAGACGATCACCATCGTGGCCGCGCTGCCGTTCGTGGTGATCATGATCGGCTTGGTCGTGGCGCTGATGAAGGACCTGCGCTCCGACCCGCTGATGGTGCGCCGCAGCCGCGGCGAGGTCGCGGTCGCGCAGGCCGTCATGACCGGCGTCAGCCAGCACGGCGAGTTCGAGATCGCCGTCCTGCCCGCCAGGGACAACAACCATTCGTCCCCCGACGGGCATTCGTCCCCCGACGGCTCGCTCCCGGGCCGGTGACCCCGGCTCGGGGGGGGGGGGGGGGGGGGGGGGGGGGGCGGGCGGGGGGGGGGGGGGGGGGGGGAGGGGGGGGGGGGGGGGGGGGGGGGGGGGGGGGGGGGGCCCCCCCCCCAAACCCCCCACGGTGCGAGCGGTGGCTGAACCAGCCGTGCCCGATGTGTGGTGTTGGCACCACCGGCCCCATCAGCCAAGTCCCCCTCCCAGCACGCATGACCTCCAGGGCGGCAGGTCCCCCATCCGCCGCACCTGGCCCCAGGTGTGGGGCAAGCGGGAGTGGGTTGGGGAGCCGCTGGGGTGGGTGGGGGCTAGGGGTGGGGGGTGAGGAGGTCGGCTACCAGGGCTTGGCAGCGAGGGGTGGGGGTCAGGCCTAGGTCGGTGTGGAGGAGGTGGCTGAAGCGGGCGAAGGCGCGGAGGGCTTCGGACTGGTTTCCCTCGGCCAAATGGACTCGGATGAGGCCGGAGTGGGCTGTCTCACGTAAGGGGTCGGCGCGGACGGCGGCGCCCGCGGCGGCGGTGGCATCGGCGAACCGGCCTGCGGCGGTGAGGCCGTCGGCGAGGGCCTCCAAGGCATGCAGGCGCAGTTGCCGCCAGTCCTCCGCCTCGCGCAACACCCAGTCGTCATACCAGAGGGGCAACAGTTCCAGGGACAGGCTGGCCACGGCGCCCGCGCTGAGATCGGCCTCGGCTGGCGCCCGGGCGGCGATCAACCGGTGGGCGAGCGCTTGGGCGTCGCGCAGGTCGACTCCCACGCCCTGAGCCAACCGCAGACTCGACGGCATGACCCGCAACGTCTCGCGGCTGACCGGGTCCATCCGGGACAGCGCCGAGCGCAACGTCGCGTACGCGCGGACCTCCGAGACCTCCGACCACAAAGTGCCCGCCACGAGCAACCGACCGGCGGCCTGGTGGTGCAGGGCCACGAAAGCCAGCAGGCGCTCGGTGCCGCCGGAGACCGGCAAGACCCGGTCGTCGGCGAGCAACCGGAACCCGCCGAGCAACGAGACCCGCAGGCCCGTGCCACCGCGCGGAACGGCCTGCCGGAGCGGTGTCGCCGTCGAAACCAGGTTGCTCACGATCGCGACGACATCGGTTCGAGGTGGATCGCAGGTGCGTGAGACATGTTCGCCACCGATTTTCTTCCACTATCGAGAAGCGGCGGCAGATGAGTGCGCCGAGGGCCGCCCGCGGAGTGATCTCGGAAGTCCAGCATCCTCGCTGCCGCGCTTTGCCGCAACCCACGCTACCCGCGATCGAAATCAGTGGAATCCCCATCGATACACGTCGCCCCATATTTCACCAGAAAGAGTGAAATATGGGGGATGCGCGCCCGCGTCTCCGGTGCGCGGGCCTGCGGTTCTACGACTCGCAGCTGCTGCGGATGTCCGGCGGGATGCCGATGGCACCGCACTTGTCGGTGCCGGTGCCGCCGCTGAGGGTGTCGACCGCGAAGTCGGTGCCAGGGCCGGTCAGCGAGTCGTTGCCCGCGCTGCCGTTGAGGGTGTCCTCGCCCAAACCGCCGCTCAACGTGTCGTTTCCGATTCCTCCGGTAAGCGTGTCGTTGCCATCGTTGCCGTGGATGACGTCGTGGAAAGCGGTGCCGGTGATGGTGTCATTGCCACCGTTGCCGTAGATCGTCTTGCCGGGGTCCGAGTTGGTGCAATCGATCGTGTCGTTCGCACCGGAACCGGTCACCGTGGTGCTGGTTTGCGTGACCCCGGGTCCGATCACGCAGGTGGCGGCGGCGGATGCGGCACCCCCTGTCGCCAACCCGCCCACGACCACCGTGCCCGCGAAAAGAATCGAGTAAAGCGCGCGAGATCTCATTGTCTCCTCCATTTCTCTGAACGACTTGTTCGGATGACCCGAGTCTTCCCGCCCAGGCGTCACCGCGGCGTGACGCTGGTGAAAGCCGACTGGCAACTGGCAGTGGCTGTTGGCAATTGGGGACGCCGATCGACGGGTGTTCGGCGGGATGGGGGGTGCTTACGTTTCGTTCGGTACCGGGTCGAGGGCCCCGGTGCGGAAGGAGAGATCCGAATGAAGGTTCGCACCCTGCTTGTGGGCTTGGTGGCCGCCGTGGCGACGGCGGTCGCGGCACCGTCCGCGGCGACGGCGGCGCCTGAGGACGGGCCGATGGCGCCGATGATCGTGGGCGGCGGCAACGCCACCCAGACCTACAGCTTCATGGTGTCCCTGCAGAACACCTCGGGCGGCCACTTCTGCGGCGGCTCGCTGATCAAATCCGACTGGGTCGTCACCGCGGCCCACTGCGTCCAGGGCAAGTCGCCGAGCGGTGTCCTGGCGCGGATCGGGACGACCAACCGGACCAGCGGCGGCACGGTGGCGCGCGCGTCGCGCATCATCATCCACCCCAACTACCGCACCGCGTACGACATCGCGTTGGTGCAGCTCAGCAGCAGTGTCACGCAGGCGCCGGTGCGGATCTCGGCCGCGTCGGGGGCAGCGGGAACACCGACGCGGATCATCGGCTGGGGCCAGACCTGCGCGACCCCGGGCGGCTGCGGGGCCCCGGTGACCCTGCAACAGCTGGACACCTCGATCGTGGCCGACAGCCGGTGCGGCGGGATCACCGGCTCGATCGAGATCTGCACGAACAACCCCGGTGGCAGCGCCGGGGCCTGCTACGGCGACTCGGGCGGGCCGGAGATCAAGGCCGTCGGCGGGGTGTGGGAGCTGATCGGCGCCACCAGCCGCTCCGGTGGCGGCTCGCAGTGCGCGCAGGCCCCGTCGATCTACAGCGACGTGGTGGCGCACAAGGCGTGGATCGAGCAGCACACCGGCGCCCTGTAGCCGCGCGTGGGCGTCCCCGCCGAGTCCGGGTGGGGGCGCCCACGTGGCCAGGGGGATGATGGGCGGGTGCGCGACATCGAAATCCGGGACGACATGATCAGGCTCGGCCAACTGCTCAAGCTGGCAGGCCTGGCCGAGGACGGCGCGCACGCCAAGGACCTGCTGGAAGCCGACGAAGTGGCCGTCAACGGTGAGCCGGAGACCAGGCGCGGCAGGCAGGTCCACCCCGGCGACGTGGTGAGCGTCGGCCGGGAGGAGATCCGCGTCACCATGCGCTGACCCGAACTACCGCTTGCCGCCCGCCTTCCAGGTCTCCCACGGGATCTGCCACACGCTCAGGCCGTCCCACGGTTCGAGCACCGGGCCGCCGGAGTTCTGCACGACGATCACATCGCCCTTGCTGGAGATGCTCTGCAACCAGGTGGCGTTCTCGGTGGACATGTTGATGCAGCCGTGGCTGACGTTGCGCGCGCCTTGGTCCTTCACCGACCACGGCGCGGAGTGGTAGAAGATGCCGCTGTTCGACATCCGGCTGGCCACCGCGACCTTCGTCCGGTACCCGGCGGGCGAGTCGGCCGGGACACCGTAGGTGGACGAGTCCATGGTGTAGTTCGTGTGCTCGCTCATCACAACGTAGGTGCCGACCGGGGTCTCGTGGGCCTTCTTGCCCAGCGAGATCGGGATCGTGCGGGCCACCGTGCCGTTCACGGTGACGGTCATCTGGTGGGTGGCGCCGTCGGCGACCGCGACCACGGCGTCGCCGATGGTGACAGTGGCCTTGCGGTCCTCACGCCCGTAGAGGCCGTTGCCGAAGTGCTTGCCGTAGACGGCGGCGTCGACCACCACGGTGGTGCCCGGCTTCCAGTGCTCCTTGGGCCGCCAGTGCACCTCCTTGTCGCTGAACCAGTAGAACGCCCCCTCGGTCGCGGGCGTCGCGGTGACCTTGATCGCCTTCTCCACGGCCGCCTTGTCCGCGATCGCCACGTCGAAGTAGAACGCGAACGGCTGGCCGACACCGACCTTCTGCCCGTCCAGCGGGTTCATCGACAGCGCTGTCTGCCGCTTCGCCTTGGCCGTGGTGAACGTCGAAGTGGAACTGACAGTCTTACCGGCGCTGTCTTGCCCCGTCGCCGCTGTCGTGTACGTCTTGCCGTACCCCAGTGCCTCGGTGGACCGCCAAGAGGCGCCGTCCGCGGATAACGCGCCCGCCACCACCTTGCCGTCCTGCCCGGTGACCTTGACGTCGGTGAGCTTCCCCCCGGTCGCCGCGACCGCAACCGGCTCCCCCGGCGCCACCTCACCGGCCTTGTCCGCGGGCGTCAACGCCAACGCCAACGGAGCCGCCTCCGGCGCCGCGCCACTACTGCTCGCCGCCGTCGAACTCCCACCCCCGACCGCGGGCGTCGACTCGGCCGTCGTACACGCCGACACCGCCAACACCGCCACGCCGACAACACTCGCCCACGCTCGCGCGCGCCCACCCCTGGCCATACCGACCTGCCGTTCTGCCCAAGCTCCGACCTCTCCTGACAGTCTGCCTGACCACCCCGACACGATGGAGTGGGACCGGCAAACTGGGCGGGCGGACCCCCCTGATTTCTGCTCCACGGACACCCTGTGCTAACTTTTCTCCCGTCAGCGGGAGAGATCCCGACGAGCGCCGCTAGCTCAACTGGCAGAGCAGCTGGCTCTTAACCAGCGGGTTCGGGGTTCGAGTCCCTGGCGGCGCACAATCAGTCCCCAGATCAACATCCATGTTGACCTGGGGATTTATTGTTTCTCGTGATTCTTCTTCCGGTCGCGGACTATCCATTGTGGTCTCCTGCGAGCCCGAGGGGAGCCCGAGAAGACGCGTCGAGGCCCGAGGGATGATCATCCGGGTCTTCTCGGCGGCTTCACGGGCGACGGTGGTCACGACGCTGGTGTACATGTCGCTGGTCGTGGTGATCGAGGCGTGCCGCAGAGTGGCTTGCACAAGCTTCATGTCGACACCGGCGGCGAGCATGTTCGTGGCGGCTCCGTGGCGCAGGTCGTGCAGCCGGATGGGCGGCAGCCCAGCCTGGCGAACGAGGAACCGGAAAAGCTCGGTCACATCGGCCGGATGCAGCGGGCTGCCATCAGGCTCGGTGAACACCAGACCGGACTCGATCCAGTCCTCGCCCGCGGCGAGCTTGTCGGCGCGCTGCCGGGTCAGGTGCTCGACCAGCACGGCCACGGTGCCCTGGTCGAGGACGACGGTGGCGGCGGACTCGTCGGTCTTCGGTGCCGCCTGCCCGGTCTCCCACCCGTACTGCACGATCTGGTTGAGCACGTCGATCGTGCCCGCCCGTAGGTGGGTGTCGACCTTCCGCAGGCCGCAGCCCTCACCACGCCGGAGCCCGACATGGGCGATGAGGTGGAACAGGGCGTAGAGCCGGTGCCAGCGGATGGAGTCCAGGAACAAGCCGGTGAGGTCCGGTGTCCAGACCATCACCGGGGAAGGGATCTCACCGGTCTCGTACCACCGCTCGATCCGCTCCGGGGTCCACACGACCGGCTTCGGCCGCACGGCTGGCGGCATCTCGACCCACTTCGCCGCGTTGAAGGTGATCAGCTCCTCGCGAATGGCGTCGTTGAGCGCCGCGCGCAGCGTTTCCCGGATGCGCTGCATCGAGGAAGGCCCGACCGGACGCTGGTATTTGACCGCCGCGATCCGCTCGGCGTCTCCACTTTCCCTGGCCAGGGTGATCTCGTCGTTGTGCTCGGCGATCGAGTCGAACATGTCCGACACGTGCGCCACCCGGATCTCGTTGATCCGCACCGTCCCCAGATAGGGGATCAAATAGAGGCGGATGTGGGACTCGTAGCTGCGGCGGGTGTTGCGGGAAAGGCGTTTCTTCCTCGGCAACCACCCGGTCAGCCACTCCTCCAAGGTCGGGTGCGCCAGGACTGGGAGATCGGCCCGCAGCAGTTGGCGGATCGTCTCGACCTCCGGCAACGCGCGCTTGTCCGCGATCGCCGCGGCGATCGCATCGCCCACCCGGCGCAACGCGTCCGCGGCATCCGGCTTGGGGACAGCCAGCAACCCGCGAACGTGGTCGAGTTCCTTCTGCGCGTCGGCGGCCGAGGCGAACCCGGCCCGGCGGCGCGGTCGACGGTTCCCAGCGGCGTCGGCCGGAAGCTCGACGCGCCAGAACCACTGGCCGTGGCCGCTGCGTTTGAGCTTCGGGCACTCCGACCCCAACTCCTTACCGTCCTCTCCCCGGCACGAACACCTACGCGACACCGAACCTGGCGCCGATGCCATCGCGATCACCTCCTGTTCTGTTGTTGTGTGTGGTACTCACGCCCGCGATGCTCGCGCTGCCGACACCACTCGGGGAAGCCCGAGACCGCGACACGCCCGAGGCGTGGAACAAGACGCCCACAACCACGTCGTGATTCCCGTTTTCAGGCCGCGTCGTCGACGGCGGGCGCGGGCAGCCCCAGCAGGCGCAGCAGCCCCGCGGTCGGCACCCGGTAGGCGCCACCGACCCGGATCACCCGGCACGGGAACGTGCCCGCCCTGGCCATCGCGTACGCGGTCGTGCGGCTCACACCGAGCGCGCGGCCCGCGGTGAGCAGGTCGATGGTGACCGGGAGGTTCCCGATGTCGGTGAAGGTCAGCACCGACCGGTCGCGGGCGGTCACGGCAGCACCTCGACGTCGGTGAGGCGGCGGCGGGCGATGTCATGGCAGGCTGGGTCGAGGTCGATCCCCACGAACCTGCGTCCCAATCGGAGGGCGGCGACGCCGGTGGTGCCGCTGCCGGAGAACGGGTCAAGCACCAGGCCGCCGGGTGGGCACCCCAGCCGGATGCAACGCCGCGCCAATCCCACCGGTCCTGCGGCGATGTGGCCCAGTCGCGCCCGTGGCGCCGGGATGGTCCACACCCGGCCGCCTGCCGTGTCCACTGTGTCGACCAGACGGGAATCCAGAGCATGTGCGGTGCCATGTGTCAGGAGGAACACCATCTCGTAGCGCTGCGCGAGCCGGTCGGTCACGCTCTCCGGGCGGGCGCTGGGCTTGGCCCACACGATCGCCTCCCGCAGCGACCACCGGCGCTCGGCCAGCGCGAGGGCGACCCGCCACGGGACACCGAGCAGGTCCTTGGCGCGGGTCCGTGATTGCGGAGGCCGACCGGTTCCCTGGCTCATGCCCGCGCGAGCGGTGGCGGTCGGGCTGGTCGATCCGGGGGCGATGTAGTTGCCCCACGACCCGCCGTAGGTGTCCCCCAGGTTCAACCACACCGTGCCCGTGCTGGTGAGCACGCGGGCGAGTTCGTCGAACACCCCTGCCAGCACGTCCACATAATCATCCACTGTGGACTCCGCGCCGTACTGGCCCGCGATCCGGTAGTCGCGCAAACCCCAGTACGGCGGCGACGTCACGACACAGTCCACGGAGCGGTTCGGCAGGATTCGCAGTGTCGCCCGCGCGTCGCCGACGAACAGCCGCACCGGCTCAGCGCCACCAGCGGGCACCGGCCCGGACTCGTCGGCCTCGCTGTGTCTCGAATCGATCATGCGGCTCGCCCCCGTTCAGTCCGCGGTCGGTCCTGCGTGTGATCGTGCCGAGCCGAATCGGGCCTGCCCGGCCGGTGACCGAGTGCGCGGGCTCGTTGACCAGGGTCGTGGACGCGCCAGGTCGCCAGGCGGCAGTAGTCGGCGCTGGCGTCGATGGAGATGCCGTGGCGGCCGTGGACGGAGGCGACCAGGGCGGTGGTGCCGGTGCCGCCGAACGGGTCGAGGACCACGGCGGGCCGGGTGGGGGCGGTGGTGTCGGGGCAGTCGCAGGCGTCGGTGTGGTCGGTGGGGTGGTGCAGGAAGAACTCGCGGGCGTAGCCGCCGAGCACGCGGCGGGCGTGGTCGGCCAGGCGGATGACGTCGGCGGTGTTATTGCCCGCGCCGGTCTGGGTCGTGGCGCCGCGGCGGGTGTCGGACAGGCCGACCGATCGCAGCGCGTCCAGGTGGTGTGGGCTCAGGCCGGCTTGCTCGGCGAGTTCAACCGCGCGGCGGGTTTGCGGGCGGGTCAGGTCCAGGCTGGAGCCGACCGGGATTCGGCGCCTGCCCTGGCCGCATCGGGTGCATACCGCGTGCGGGGACCAGCCCAGGATCAGCCGCCGCGGCCATTCCAGGGGGAACGCGGCGAAGTGGTCGATGCCGAGGTCGGCGGGCACGCGCAGCGGCTGCGGGGCGATCTCCCACACCGAACCGGGCAGCCTGCCGCGCGGGTGCAGCGGCATTCCCGCGACCGACCCGGTGTGCCGGAGGTGTCCGTGGTCGAGGTGGTAGGAGGAACTGCTGCCCGGCGGGTACGAGGCGCGGCGGCCGGTTCGGGCCGCGCTGGTGTGTGGTTCGCGGAGTTCGTCGACGGCGCTGTAGTACCGGGGCTGGAGGGTGAAGTGGAACCAGGTCTCGTGGCTGCGCCGGACCCGGTCGCGCACGGACTCGGGCATGCCGTTGGGCTTCGACCAGATGATTTCCGCGCGCAGGATCAGCCCGAGTTCGTCGACGCAGCGCAGCGCGTACCGCCACGGGATGCCGATCAACGACTTCGCGGGAGCGGTGGCCGAACCCCGGTGGCGGCGCCGGGTGCGGCCCGGAAGTCGGGCCACGCGGGGGTCGCCGCGTCCGGCTCCGCTGTACTTGTCGCCGAGGTTGACGAACAACGATCCGGATGGTGTGAGGACGCGGATCATCTCGCGGGTGCAAGCCGTCAGGGCGTCGAGGTACTCGTCGGGTGTCGCCTCGGCACCGAGCTGCCCGGCATAGTGGCGTCCGCCGTCCCGGTAGGACCGAAGCCTGAAATAGGGCGGCGAGGTCACCACCAGGTCGACGCTGTCGTCGGCCAACGGAAGCGCGCGGGCATCGCCCTGGATGAGGGTCGCCACCGCGGGGTCGGGGGCGCTCATCGGGCTCCTCCTGCGAGGGCGGCGTGGTGTTCGGCGAGGCGTTCTCGGGCTGGTCGGTGATAGTCGGGGTTGAGGTCGATGCCGGTGTAGCGGCGCCCCAGGGTGAGCGCGGCGACGCCGGTGGTGGCCGATCCGGAGAAAGGATCGAGCACGTGCCCGCCGGGCGGGCTTCCCGCGGCGACGCAGCGCGACGCCAACTCCGTCGGGAAGGCCGCGGGGTGGCCGACCGGGCCGCGGAAGGGGTCGATGGTCCACACGTCGCCGGGATCGTGATCCCGGCCCGCGTCGGTGTCGGTCCTCGGGCCGCTTCCGGTGGCGGTGTCCGGCGTGTTCCCGTCGTGGTGGGCGGGCCGGGGCGGCAGGGCACGGCCGCCGACATGGGGCTCGCGGATGGGGTCGAGGTCGAAGTAGTGACCGGGTGCCCGCGCGAACAGGAACAGCATCTCGTAGCGGCACGTCAACCGGTCCCGCACCGGCATCGGGGTGGTCCGCGGCTTGTGCCACACCACAGCCGACTTCAACAGCCACCCGTCGGCCTGCAGCGCGTGAGCGACCCGCCAGGGCATGCCGAGCAGGTTCTTGTGCGGCAGGTCGACAGCGGCCCGATACCGTGGCTGGCCCGGCCGTCCGGGTCGCGTCACATGGTAGCCGTCGCTGTTGGCCGAGAAGCTGTCGCCGAGATTGAGCCACACCGTCGCGCGCGGGGTCAGCACTTTTCGGGTCTCGGCGAACAGGCGCCGCAGGTTCGCGACGTAGGCCCGCGGGGTGGGTTCCGCGCCGAGTTGTCGTGGGTTGTCGGGCATCCCGTAGTCGCGCAGCCGCCAGTAGGGCGGGGAGGTCACCACACAGTCGATCGACTCCGGTGGCAACATGGCGATGACCTCGACGGCGTCGCCGCAATACAACTCGACGCCGGGGATTTCCGATGTCGGGGAGACCGGTGGTCGAACGCGGTGGGTAGGGGGCGTCATGCCGCGGTCCTCAGGTCACCGTCGTCGGTGTTCAGGCCGAGACGCCGCAGACCGATGTCGTGGAAATCGGGGTTCAGGTCGATGCCGACATACGCGCGGCCGAGCCTGCGCGCGGCCAATCCGGTGGTGGCGGCACCGGAGAAGGGATCGAGCACGACACCGTCCGGCGGGCACCCTGCCGCGATGCAGCGCAGTGGGATATCGACCGGGAAAGCGGCGAAGTGCGCTTCCCGCAGTGGGCGGGTGGATATCGACCAGACATCGCCGGGGTTCTTTCCGCGGGGATGCGCCGCGTTGTGCTGGTGACCGGTGGGCGCGACGGCGTGTCCGCGCCAGCCCTGCGAAGTGGGGCCGGTGCCGTATTTGCCGGTCGTGGTGTTTCCCCGTCGACGGGCCGTGGCGCCGATTCCCGCGTGCGGTCCTTTGTTGACCCCGCCGACCACGATGTGCTGGCCCACCGCATCGGGCCGGGCCAACGGTTCACGAATCGCGTCCAGGTCGAAGTAGTATTTCCGCTGCTTGACGAGCAGGAACACCATTTCGTAGCGGGTGGACACTCTGTCGGTCACCGATTCCGGCATGGCGTTCGGTTTGTGCCACACGATAGCGTTGCGGATGATCCACCCGTCGGCTTGCAGCGCGAACGCGGTCCGCCAGGGCATGCCGAGCAGGTTCTTGCGGGGCAGCGCCGTCGTGCGGTCGATGCCCGCGTCGCGCACCGAGTCCCGCAACGTCGCCGCGGCGGCGGCGCCGCGCAGGGTGCTGTTGGCCATCGGGTCGCGGGTGCGACCTGGGGGTTCGGCGCTGTAGGAGTCGCCCAGATTCAGCCACACCGTCCCGTCCGCCACCAGAACACGATGCAACTGGGCGAACACGCCACGCAGCCGGTCGATGTAGTCGGCGGGGGTGGCCTCCAAACCGTGTTGACGGTCTTCCCGCACGGCGCCGCAGCGACAGCGGCCTCGCGCGCGCACCGATCCGGTCGCCCCCTGCTCGGTTCGCCGGAGGTGGGCGACGCGGTGCTCAGCCGGGTGCGGGCACGCCGGGTCGCCACCGACCCAGCGGCCGGTGCCGTAGTCGCGCAGACCGTAATAGGGCGGGCTGGTCACCACGCAGTGCACGGACGAGTCCGGCAGGGCGGAAAGGACGTCGGTGGCGTCGCCGGAATACAGCGTGACGCCCTCGGAGTCCCACAACGGAAGAGGCGTCATGTTCTCCCTGTTCATGCGGCGATCCCGGTGACGGTGTCCGGCCCATGGTCGGCGGGCGCGCAGCTGTATTCGTCGGGGTGGGCGCGTCGGTAGGCCGCCCAAAACAGGTCGGGTCGCACCAGGGCGGGGTGGCTGGGTCGGGCCGACCAGATCCACCACTGCGGGTGGACGTGACGGCCGTGGTGGGTGCGGCCTCGGACGGTGTGGCCGAGGTAAGCGGGGTTGGCCAGGATGGTCTCGACCCGCGCTGTGGTCCACGGCAATGCCCGGCCGGTGGCGTGGCCGACCGGCGGCAGGTAGACGGCCGGGGCGGACGCGAGACGGGTGGCGATCGCAGCGGCACCGTGTCCGAAGTGCACGTGCCAGGTGAAAATCAGCGGCACCACCGCGGCGCGCTCCTCGTCTACGAGCAGCCGGCGCCGGACCGGGAGACCGTTGCCCGCGTCAAGCGGATCGAGCCGGTAGCCGTAGGGCGGGGCGCCGAGCCACCAGCCGTCGCGGACGAGATCGGCGACGACGGTCTTGGCCTTGGCCGCCAACGCCCGCTGATACCCGTGCACACCATCGGTCTCGATCGCCCGCCGGGCGCGGTCGGTGACCGTAGCGCACAGCGCTTCGGCGACGGCCCACTTGACGCGCTGCCACCCGGACACGCCCCTGTTCGCCGGGACCGGACGCGAGTGGTTCTCCAGTGGTTGGGTTCGGTCGCGGTCAGTCATGGCTGCACTCCTGTCGATCTGGGCGGGCAACGGCAGGACCCCGCTGGACAGTCGAGGGCGCGGGGCGGACACAGGCCCTCTGGGTGGCGCATGGCGACAGCGGGTGGGAAGACGAGCGGACCGTGGTGGGCTCGCGTGCCGGTGTCGGACCGGTACCATCGGCGACACGGCGCCCGGCGCGGCGTGACGTGGCGTGAGTGGCCAGGCAGTGCCGCACGACCACCGGATTGGCCGTGATCATCCGGGAGTCTCATGCCACACGCTCCCCGGCGACGACCGGGTCACCGGAGCGGCACGACCAGGGCGAGCAGCCGTCCGGGTCCCCGTCCTCGACACGCGCGATGTCGGTCGCGACCAACCGCAGGTGTCGTCTCGTCCTCGCCGGGGTGTCCAGGGCGGCCTGATCGAGCGGGACGCAGGAGCGGTGCAGGAAGAACTGCCCGCGCGCTTTCCCACCTGGCCTGGTGACATGGGGGGAGCCGTGGCGGATGGCACGGTCGAACTCGACAGCCTCCGCCCAGCCTTCGGGGTCGTTGTCCCTGATCCAGCGCCACTCGGCGTTGCCGTGGAACGGGCACCCGACGCAGGCGCTTCTCACCGTGCCCCCGAATCCGCGTTCGGTGAGGAACTCCACGCACCTGGCCCGGTCGAAACCGAGATCGATCAGCGGGAAGACGTTGCGCAGGAACCGCAGCCCGGAGTCCTTCGCGCGTCCGATCTCGTCGGTGCTGATGCCGATCGCCTGCTCGGCGTAGACCCCGCGCGGCACCCGCCGCGGGTGCGGATACCCCAACAGCTCCCGCGCGGCCCTCTTCAGCGGCCCGATTTTGTACTCCGCAGTGCATTGCCTGCGGCCAAGCCCTCGGGTCCCGTCCGGATGGAGGATGTGCAGAGGCATGGAGACGAAGCGGTGGCGGGGGTCGAGGGCGTCGGTGCGGATGTTCCCGGACGCGACCCGGCGCACCGGGATGCCTTTCTTCTCCGCGTGCGCGGCCAGCCGGTCGAGGTTGGCGTAGACGGCACGGGGTTCCCAGCCGGTGTCAGCGAACAGGGCCACGTCGAAGGGCGGGATCTCGCCTTCGCAGGCCAGCAGGAGCACCGTGGTGCTCTGCACTCCGGCACCCAGAGACAGCAGCCGCAGCGCGCGACTGGGTCGGGTGCCGGATGGTGCGACCCAACCGGCGTGGCAGTGCGAACGACCCGGGTTCGTTTGTCCGGTTGTCGATGTGCTCGTTGAATCCGCCCGGTTCTCCGGGTTCCGGCGTCCGGCGTTGCGTGGTGGTGTCATGCGGCGCGCTCCGCGGCCGATGCCATGTCTCCTCCGCGGTGGAAGCGACTGGAAGCCCGGCCCGCCGTGAACCAAGGAGCGGCGGCTGTGGCTCGCGGGCGTAGGCGCTGGCGGCTTACGGCGACGGCGGGCCGGAAAACGAGCAGGTCTTGGTGGGCGCGTAGGCAGATGGGGTGGCCGGTGCCGCGGTGGTGTCGGTCGGCGGCGCGGCGCTGGCTCAGGGTGGTGTGGGTGATGAGGCGGTGGCCGCGGAGTTCGGCGAGCAGCGCGACGCAGCGGTCGACCGCGACGAGCCCGCAGGCGTGGGCGGCGGCGGTCGCCGCGTCGGCGAGGTCGATCAGGCGGCCGTGCCGCCGCGGACGGGACAAGGCCAGGACGAGGTGCCCGCCAGGGCGCAGCAGGCTGGCGACGCGGGCGAAGAAAGCGGTGCGGTCGGGAGCCGACCCCGGCCCGCGCCGGTCCGGGCGTTCGCCGTGACTTCGGGTTGCGGCGAGGACGAGGTCGACCCGCCCTGCGAGTCCGATAAGAGGGTCGTCCCGGCGACCGACACGGTCGGTGGGGTGGGCGGAGTGGTCGAGGACCATGCCGTCGGTGACGGCCCCGCCGCGTTTGGCGGCGGTGAGGTTGGCGCGGGCGGTGTCCCAGTGCCGCCGGTCGGTGGTGACGCCCACGGCGTGGCGACCCGCGCGGAGTGCTTCGACGAGGGTGGTGCCCGCTCCGCAGTCCGGGTCGAGGACCAGCCCGCCGGGTCGGGTGTAGTGGGTGATCGCGTGGGCGGCCACCGCCGGGGCGATGCGGTGGCGGTCCCAGATGGTGGCGGGGACGTAGCCGCCGTCGGCGAGTTGGGTGTGCGGGTCGGTCTGCCCGGTGACCCACACCGACGGTGGGAGCGGGTGCTCATCCTCTGTCGACCACGACAGCGGCCATCCAGTGTCCTCGCGGTCAGCCATTGTGGTTCTCCCCGCGTTCCGCGCCGTCTTCGGACGGTCCGGGCGGGCGGGTGAAGAGCAGGAGGTCGTGGTGGACGCGGCGGTGTCGGATCGCGGTGGGCGCTGTCCGGTCGTCGGGATCGGGCAGGGTTTCGAGCAGGATCACGTGGTCGAGCCACCCCACCCCCTGTTCACACAGTGTGCTCGTCAGGCGGCTCGTCGGGTCGTCCAACCTGCCCGCACTGTTGTCACTGTGGGTGATGATCGCGGTGATGCCGTGCGCGGTCAGCAGGTCGTTCCAGTCGGTGTCGCGTGGCCAGCACGGGTGATCGGGGGCGACGGTGGTGATGATCAAATCGAAGCGGTCCGGGAACGTGCCGGTCGGCGGCGACTCGGTGCGGGAGTCCGGGGCGGGGGCGGGGTGGGCGCTGTTGTCGGTCGGGGGACGTGGTGCGGACTCCGGCCGCGGACCGGCCGTGCGTGCGGGGTCGGCGGCCGGGTCGGGGTCGAGGGGGAAGTCGGCGTCGGTGCGCGGCGGCGACGCGGTTCGGGTTCGGATGCCGCGGCCGAGTCGGGCGACGGTCCAGGCGGCTTCGTGCAGTCCGTCGTAGGGGCCGCGCCCTCGGCCGAGTCGGGTCCACCGGATCGGGCCTGCCGGGGTCGGTGGCGGGGTGAGCAGCAGGACGCGGTCGCCGGGCTTGCTGTAGCCGGTGACAATCTTGACGATGGCGTTGAGCAGCCACCCCGACAACACGGCGGTGCCGTCGCGCGGGTCGCCCTCGCCGCACGGCCAGACCGTCGCCAGACGGGGCGGCCGGGTGGGGCGGTGGCTGCGGTGCCGGGCACGGTGTCGACCTGAGCGAGGTGTCATCGGGGTGACGGCGGCGGCTTGAGTGCGCGGTCCGGGCGGGCCGGGGGTGGGGTACTCGGGCGGTGTCGGTGTCATGGGCCTGGCCTCCTGAGTGCGGTGGGAGCGGCGGGTGGCGTGCGCTCGGACACCTCATAAGGCCGGATTCCGGGCCGTTTTTCCGCACCGCCGCCCCGACTTTCTCCCCCACCCCTTATCAGCACACTCAGGACAGGGCTCCCAGTCACCCAAACTCATTCACAACACCCAGAGGCAGCGTTATCCAACGCGGCAACCTCTTCCCGCGCCACGCTTCGGCGCGGACGTCAGGGACACTGGCAAGATTTTTTGCGGACCTGACCGATGGATCTCGCCCGCGAGCTGGCCGACCTGCGGGCAGACCACCAAGAACCTACTAACAGGAACTTAAATCCGCTGCTCAGCGGCTACTAAAGCCGATCATCCTCGACCTCTCGGCGGTGCGGCGTGCCTGCGTTGCTGAATCGTTCATGGTTGATCTTTTTAGTAGCGAGTAGGCGTGACAAGAAGATCACCCTTGTTCTTTTCGTGGTCTTTTCTTATCGACCGAATGGCTTCCTTGCGGCGTCGGTTTCACATCTTCTCGACGCGAGGAGTTCGCCATGACGAACACATCTGTGCACGGCTTTGATCGGGACAGTGACACGCATGACTGGTTGCCGTTGGACAGTGCTCGGAACACGTTCGGCTGGCTGGTTGCCGGGCCTGATCCGTTGTCGGTCGACGGTCGCCGGTTCCGGGGTCTGCCCGACCGGCGCATCCCGCTGGACGAGTTGCGCGACCGACTGCTGCGAAAGCAGTGCCCGCCCCCGACCCGCGACGCGGTGTGGGCGGACCTGGTGTCCCGTTCGCGCGCCGACGGGGCGACGTGGACGGTCGCGTGCGTCGGGATGGCGTTGCCCGCGCTGGCCGCCACCGCCCGGTGGTTGGCCGCCCGGTATCGGGGTGAGCGCGCCGATGTCCACGCCGCGGTGCTGTCCGGGTTCGTGGACGCGCTGGCGACTGTCGATGTCCGGGCGCCGGGGGTGATGGCCCGGTTGCGGTGGACCGCCCGGCGGGTCGGGCAGGCCGCACTGGAGGAGTCGCTGGACGCGCCACGACCGGTCCCGGACGGGTTCGGCTCGGCGCCGCCGCAAACGCCGTGGGGGCATCCGGATCTGGTGCTCGCCCGCGCGGTCGCGGAGGGGGTCCTGACGCGGATCGAGGCCGATCTGATCGGGGCCACCCGGCTGGAGGGGATGTCGGTCGCCGAGTGGGCGCGAGCCCACCGGGTCAAGCTCAAGACCGTCTACAGCGCGCGGGAGCGGGCCGAGGACCGCCTCGCCGCGCACCTGCGCCGCGAGGCGCTCGACACCGATCCCGAGGACACCGTCGTGTCCGTCGTCCTCGCCTCGATCGCCCTCACCCCCACCGTAGCCGCCGCCGACCAGTCACCCGGGGTGTCACTGGCTGTGAGCGGGCGACGGCTCAACGGCGCCTCGGGGCGAGCGACGAAATCGTCACGCCCGGTGCAGAAAAACGGTCCCGATTCCGGCCTTTTGCGGTGCGCGGAAACCCCGCCCCGGTCCCCGCGCACCAGCCCGTCCAGGCCGACTCGCCAGGAGCTGCCGCCATGCGCCTGACCATCCACCCACGCCCGGCCGCGACCACCACGCCGGTGTCCCCGCCCGCTCGCCCGCGGACGCCGCGGCACCACCACCCCACGCCCACCCGTCCGGCCAGGACTCCTTTCCGGTTCCGCTCGGTACGGCGCCTGCGCCGTCTCGTGGTCGTCGCCGTGTCCGTGGCGGCGGCGCTGCTCGTGGCCGCATCCCCGGCACACGCCGAGCCTCAGGTGCTGGCGCTGGTGGGCTCGATCGACGAGGTGTTGACCAACATCCGCAACTGGATCATGGGGATTCTGGCGGGAATCGCCACGGTGTTCCTGTCCGTCGGCGGGGTCCGGTACGTGATGGGCTCCGGTGATCCCGGGGAGATCGAGCGGGCGAAGACCGCGTTCAAGGCCTCGGCGATCGGGTACGGGCTGGCGGCGGTGGCGCCGCTGGTCGTCACCGTGCTCAAGGGCATTGTCGGGGCGCCCTGATGCGCCCCGACCCACGCGCAGACCCACCCGCGTGCGCCCGCGCTGACACCGACACCGAGCGGTCGATGGTCGTGCCCGACGCGCCGCGTGGTGTTCGCCGACGTCGGCGGACGGTGTGGGCGCTGGTGGTCGGCCTGGCCGCGCTCCTGGGCGGCGCGGTCACGGCCGGTGCTACCGCCCCTCCTGGCGGGTCGGCACAGGTGGCACTGGCCGCGGCGGCGCAGCCAGGACTACCGACAGTGCAACCCTGCGCGCCCGGCTCGACCGACCCGTTGTGCACCCTGTTTCCCAGCGGCGCCCCAGGGGCGTCGCCTTCCGGGCCGGTGCTGCCGCCGCTGCCCACCAGCCCGCCGACCTGCGTCACCGGTGGGCCGCTTCCGCCGGTCGACTGCGTGCCGCCGCCGACCGGGCCGAGTCCGACCGCGGCTCCCTGCACCGGGATGGGCTGTATCCCGCAGCCGGGCGCCACCACCGCGCCCGGCGGCCCCACCGCACCGGGGCAGCCCGGCGCGGGCGACAACGGGGACGCCGAGTGCGGGTTCTCCAACCCCGGTGGCTGCGTGACCAACGCGATCAACGCGTTCTTCCGGGGCATCGTCGAGTCCGCGCTCAACCCGCTGCTGGATTTGCTGTCCCGAACGCTGCTGACCACCCCGCTGCCGCGGGACCTGCCCCGGATCGGGGAGCTGTGGGATCAGTCCTGGCAGATCCTGCTGATCTCATATTCGGTGCTGATCCTGCTCGCCGGAATCCTGGTGATGGGCTACGAGACCGTCCAGACCCGCCACGGCATCAAGGAGATCGCCCCGCGCCTGGTGGCCGGGTTCCTGGCCGGTGCCTTGTCGATGTGGGTCGCCACCCGCGCGATCGAGATCGCCAACGGCCTGGCCCGCTCCATCATGGGCGGCGGAGTCGACCCTGCCACCGGGGGCGACACGTTGCGCAACCTGGTGATGGGGTCGCTCAACGGCGGCATCTGGATCATCTTCATCGGGATCTTCCTGGCCGGGATGCTCGTCGTCCTGCTCATCACCTACGTGGTCCGGGTCGCGCTGACCGTGATCTTGATCGCCGGGGCGCCGCTGGCGTTGATGTTCCACGCGCTGCCCCAGACCGAGGGCATCGCGAACTGGTGGTGGCGGGCGTTCGGAGCGTGCCTGGCCATCCAGGTCGGCCAGTCGCTGACCCTGATCACCGCGATGCGCGTCTTCCTCGCCCCGGACGGGTTCACCGTGTTCGGCCCGACCAGGTCGGGGTTGGTGAACCTGCTGGTCGCGTTGGCGTTGATCTTCATCCTGTTCAAGATCCCGTTCTGGCTGCTCAGGGCGGCACGGGGCGGTGGCGGCGGCCGGTCCCTGGTCGGGTCGCTCATCAAGGGCGTCATCGCCTACAAGACCTTCGGCCTGTTCAAGGGCGGGGGCGCGGGCCGTGCGGGGCGCGCGGCGGGGCGATCCCGGCCTGCCCCGGCGCCGACACCCGTCGGCGGGGCCGCCGCCGGGTCGGGTCGGCAGGCGCCGTGGTGGGACGTGCGTGCCCGCCGGGCCGAGAAGTGGATCAACCCTGAGCCGGGGATGCTGCCGATGCGGCTGCGCCGCCCCACCGGCGCCTCGTCGGTGGGGCACCTGGCCGACGAGCTGGACGACCCGAACCGCGGCATGCCGCAGCAGGCGGTGGACCCCGGCCAATTGGATTTGTTCGGCCCGGCCGGGCAAGCCCGCCGCCACGCCAGGCCGGTGCCGGTGAAGCATCCGCTGATCCGGCCCGAGCCGGGCATGCTGCCACTCACCCTGCGCCAGGCCGACCCGGCCCCGCCCCGGCACGCCCTCGCCGACGAACTCGCCGACCCGAACCGTGTCCCGCCCGGCCGAGCGCCGATGCGGCCCAACGCCGCCGGGCTGATCACCCGCAGTGGACGGGTCGACGCCGCCGCTCGGCCAGGCCGGGTCCGGCACCCACTGATCCGGCCCGAGCCGGGGATGCTGCCGCTCACCGTCCGCCACGCCGACCCCACCCGCACTCGGCGCACAGTGGCCGACGACCTCGGCGATCCCGACCGCGTCCCACCCGGCCGGTGGCCGAGCCCGCGTCGGGCTCCCGGCCTGATCACCCCGCAGGGGCACGTGAACCGGCTGGCCACCCCACCTAAACCCGCCCCGCCGCCAAAACCCACCTCGCCGCAGGCGCCCGGGCGTCGCCGACCTCCGCCCACCACCGCCCCGCCGAGCGCCTAGGGAGCCGTGCCGATGACTTCTCCTGTTCGCATCCCGGCCGATGTCGAGATGGCCGACCGCGTGCTCGGTCCGCTGACCGCGCGGCAACTCACCATCCTGGCCGTGACCGGCCTGGTGCTCTACGCGGGCTGGACGGTGACCCGCGGGTTCCTGCCGCCGCCGGTGTACCTGGCCGTGGCGGTTCCGGTCGGCGTGGTCGCGGCAGTGCTGGCTCTCGGGCAGCGCGACGGGATCTCACTGGACCGGCTGGCGCTCGCCGCGATCCGACAGCGCCTGGCGCCCCGCCACCAGGTCTCCGCCCCGGAGGGTGTGCGACCGGCACCGAAGTGGTTGACCGCCCACGCCACCACCACCAACGGAGCGAGCCTGGCAGCTGCACCGCTGCCGACCCCGGCCGCGGTGCGGCTGCCCGCGACCGGGGTCAGCGATACCGGGGTGATCGATCTCGGCTCGGACGGGGTGGCGTTGGTCGCGGTGGCGGGCACCGTGAACTTCGCCCTGCGAACCCCCGCCGAGCAGGAAAGCCTGGTGGCCTCCTTCGCCCGCTATCTGCACTCGTTGTCCGGGCCGGTGCAGGTGCTCATCCGCACCGAACGGCTCGACTTGTCGGGTCAGATCGCCGAGCTGCGCGAGCGGGCGGGTGGGCTGCCGCACCCGGCGCTGGAACAGGCCGCGGCCGAGCACGCCGACTACCTGGCCCGACTCGCCGCCGAGACCGACCTGCTGCGCCGCCAAGTCCTGCTCGTCCTGCGCGAACCCGTGCGGGCCGCGCCCGCCGACGGCTCCGGCAGCATGACCAAGCGGAGGTCGCTGCGCGGCCGGACCACGCGGGACGCCGTCCACCTCGACGGGGCGCGGCGAGCGGCCGAGACGCGGCTGGTGCGGCGGCTCGCCGAGGCCGTCGAGCTGCTCGGTCCCGCCGGGATCACCGTCACCGCCCTGGACGCCGGACAGGCCACCGCCGTCCTCGCGGCGAGTTGCAACCCGGACTCGCTGCTGCCGCCCTCGGCCGCGATGGCGGGCGCCGACGAGATCGTCACCACCACCGGGGAACCGTACTTCGACCCGTACCACCCCGGCCCCGACTCGGCCGACGACCCGGGTGAACACCGATGGGACGAGGACGACGACGTCGACGACGAGCGGAGGCGAACCCGATGACCCGCACCAAACGCCGCACCCGGACCGGCACGCAGCCGTCGGCGGGGGCGTTCGGGCCGGACTCGTTGACCGTCGGCGCCCGGCATGTGGAGGTCGGCACCGACTGGGTGTCGTCGCTGGCCATCGTCGGCTACCCCCGCGATGTCCACCCCGGCTGGCTCACCCCGCTGCTCACCTACCCCGGCCGGTTGGACGTCTCGCTGCACGTCGAGCCGATCGACCCGGTCACCGCCGCCAACCGCCTCAAAAAGCAGCTCGCCAAGCTGGAGAGCTCGCGGCAGCACACCGCCGAGCACGGCCGCCTGCACAACCCGCTGGTGGAAGCCGCGACCGAGGACGCCTACGACCTGTCCTCCCGCGTCGCCCGCGGCGAGGGCCGACTGTTCCGCATCGGCCTCTACCTCACCGTGCACGCAAGTTCCGAGCAGGCGCTGGCCGACGAGGTCGCCGCCGTGCGGGCGCTGTGCGCGTCGCTGCTCATGGACGCCAAGCACACCACCTACCGGTCGTTGCAGGGCTGGACGGCGACGCTGCCGCTGGGCCTGGACCCGATCGCGATGCGCCGCACGTTCGACACCGCGGCCCTCGCCGCGGCGTTCCCGTTCACCTCCGCCGACCTGCCCGCCCCCGACCCCGCCTCGGCGTCGGAGCCCAGCGGCGTCCTCTACGGCCTCAACCTCGGCAGCCAAAGCCTCGTGCACTGGGACAGGTTCGGCCAGGACAACCACAACGCCGTCGTTCTCGGCCGAAGCGGCTCCGGAAAGTCCTACCTGGTCAAACTGGAGCTGTTGCGGTCCCTCTATAGAGGTGTCGAGGTGTGTGTCGTCGACCCCGAGGACGAATACCGCAGACTCTGCGACTCCGTCGGCGGCGCCTACATCCGCCTCGGCGCGCCGAACGTCCGGGTCAACCCGTTCGACCTGCCCATCCACACACTCCCCGACGGGCGACGCACCGCCCCCAAAGACGCCCTCGTGCGCAGATCGCTGTTCCTGCACACCGCCATCGCCGTCCTGCTCGGCACCGAACTCGACCCGGCCGAACGCGCCGCTTTGGACCGCGGCATCACCGGCGCCTACCAGCACGTGGGGATCACCGCCGACCCCCGCACCTGGACCCGGCCCGCGCCGCTGCTGCGCGACCTGCGTGACGTCCTGGCCACCGGCGGCGACCACGCGGCACGCGATCTGGCAGCCCGTCTGCACCCCTACGTCGACGGAGCCTGGCGGCACCTGTTCAACGGGCCGACCACCACCACACCGGACGGACACCTGATCGTCTTCTCCCTGCGGGACCTGCCCGACGAAGCCAAGGCCATCGGCACCCTGCTCACCCTCGACACCATCTGGCGCAGGATCTCCAACCCGTCCATCCGCCGCCCCCGCATGGCCGTCGTCGACGAAGCCTGGCTGCTCATGCGCGAACCCGAAGGCGCCCGATTCCTGCTCCGCATGGCCAAAACCAGCCGAAAACACTGGGGAGCGCTGACCGTCGCCACCAACGACACCGCCGACGTTCTGCGCACCGAACTGGGCAAAGCCGTCATCGCCAACGCCGCCACCCAAATCCTGCTCCGCCAAGCACCACAGGAAATCGACGCCATAGCCCACGCCTTCACCCTCTCCGCGGGTGCTCGGCAATTCCTGCTCACCGCGGACAAAGGCCAAGGGCTGCTGTGCTCCGGCACCCAGCAAACAGCGTTCCACGCCATCGCCTCGCCAGTCGAGAACTATCTGATCACCACCGACCCGGCCGAACTCGCCCGTTACGCCGTCCACGAGGACGGCGCCGACGTCGACGACTCGGTGATCGACCTCGGCGCCACGGACTCCGCCGAGTATTTCCGCGACGAGTTCGGCGACGATTCGATCGGCCACGTTCACCTCGACATCGCGGCCTGAAACCCGTCTTCTCCACTCCTTTTCATCGAAGGGGTTCCCCATGTCTTCACCTGAAGGATCTCGCCCTGCGAGGTTGCTGACCCAGAACCGCGAAATGCGCTCCATCGGGGCGTGGAACTGGACGTTGCCCGCGTGGGCCGGGCGTTTCGACGACGGCCGCACCTACAACACCTGCCCGTCCGCCGGGGTCTGCCGACTCGTCTGCTACGCCCGCAACGGCACCTACCTGTGGCCCACGGTGCGGGCGAAACACCACGCCAACCTGAAGTTCGTGATCGACGACCTCGACGGGTGGGAGACCGCCATGCTCGCCGAGCTCGGCGCGCGGAAGTTCGCGGGAGCCTGGGTGCGCATCCACGACTCCGGAGACTTCTTCTCCGACGCCTACCTCACGGCGTGGCTGCGGATCTGCCGCGACCGCCCGGAGGTCAACTTCTACTGCTACACCAAGGAAGTCGACCGGTTCCGCCGTCTGGTCGCACCGGACCCGCCGCCGAACCTGCTGTGGGTGTTCAGCTTCGGCGGCACCCAGGACACCGCGCTCGACACCACCACCGACCGGGTGGCCGACGTGTTCCCCACGAACGCGGCGATCGCCGACGCCGGTTGGGCGT
This sequence comes from Actinokineospora sp. NPDC051303, assembly GCF_055586285.1. Taxonomy (NCBI): domain Bacteria; kingdom Bacillati; phylum Actinomycetota; class Actinomycetes; order Pseudonocardiales; family Pseudonocardiaceae; genus Actinokineospora; species Actinokineospora sp. NPDC051303. The sequence continues at coordinate 19,046 of NZ_JBVJIN010000026.1, read as the reverse complement.
CTCAGGAAGCGTCGGACCTGCTCGCCGTGCTGGGCCCGCGGCTGGTGGGCGTGCCCGCCAACCGCATCCCGCACTTCCTGCGCACGCTACGAGGCAGGCGCTTCTCCCAGTGGCAGGCCGAGGTCGACGCCGCGCGCCACCGCGGCCCGCGAGTGCGGCTGGTCCCCACCCCGCCCGCCGTCGACGCGGCGGTCGCGGGCGAGGGCGACCGGCGCGCCGCCTGAGCGGCGACACCGGTCCCGATCATTCCCGGTCCCGTGTGGCCGGACTCCCGTCAGGAGGTTTTCGTGCATCGGTGTTCCGCGGTTCGGTCCGTGGCGTCGCCGGTCGGCGACTATCTGCGTGATCCGTGGGGGTCGCTGCACGCGGTCCTGGGCCACGTTCGGGACGCGGTGATCGCCTGGGGCCCGGTCGTCGGACCGACCCTGGCCGTGGTCGCCGGAACGCTGTTCGCCGCACACCGCTGGTGGGGTCGGCGGCGCCATACCGCGCTGCAGGTCGGTGCCCGGGTGGTGACGGTGCTCGCGCCGCCGGTGGTCGACCCGGACGGCGGCGCGGCGGTGTGGGCGAACCTGGTGGGTCTGCTTCGGCCGCGGTGGGCGCGGCGGGTCCACGGGCAGCCGCACCTGGCGTGGGAGTACGTCTTCGGCGCCGACGGCGTCCGCGTCCAACTCTGGGTGCCCGGGGCCATCCCACCGGGCATGGTCGAGCGCGCCGTCGAGGCCGCGTGGCCCGGCGCGCACACCCGCACCACCCCGGCCGCCGCGCTGCTGCCCACCGCCGCCGGTGAGCGGCTGGTCGAGTCCGTCGGCGGCGAGCTGCGACTGGCGCGCAGCGAGGCGCTGCCCATCCGCAGCGATTTTCCCGCCGACCCGATCCGGGGCCTGCTCGGCGCCCCGGTCGGCCTGGGCCCGCACGAGCACGCCGTCGCGCAGATCCTGGCCCGCCCGGTGACCGGGGCACGAGTCCGCAAAGCCCGCCGCGCCGCCCGCCGCGTCCGCGCGGGCAAATCCACGCGTCTGGTCGGGCGGCTGCTCGACCTGATCACCCCGCACACCCCACCCCGCCGCCGAACCGGCACTCCTCGACCCGCCCTGGATCACCAGACCCAGTTGGAAGCAGGCGCGCAGGACCGGGTGATCGTGGCCAAACAACGCGGCCCGCAATACGAGACCCGCCTGCGGTACGCGGTCGCGGCCGTGATCGACCCCGACCAGGACCGCGGCGCGGTCCGAGACCACCTGCGCGGCCGCGCCCACGCCATCGCCAGCGCGTTCGCCGCCTACTCCGAACACAACCACTACCGCCGCGCCCGGCTACGCTCCCCAGCCCACGCGCTCACCGACCGGCGCCTCCGCGCGGGCGACCTGCTGTCCGTCCCCGAACTCGCCGCGCTCGCGCACCTGCCCACCGACGACGCCGCCCCCGGACTCCAACGCGCCGGAGCCAAAGCCGTGCCGCCACCACCGGGGGTCGCCGCCACCGGCGAGACCGTCAAACCCTTGGGGGTCACCGACTCCGGCCAACCACGCCCAGTCGGGCTGCGCGTCGCCGACGCCCGCCATCACTTGCACATCCTCGGCGCCACCGGCTCAGGAAAAAGCGAGTTGATGGCGCGGATGATCCTTGCCGACGCCCAGGCAGGCCGCGGGGTCGTGGTCGTCGATCCCAAGGGCGACCTGGTCTCCGACATCCTCACCCGCCTCCCCGAACACCTCGGCGAGAAGGTCGTGCTGTTCGACGCCGACTCCAAAGCCCGCCCACCCGTGCTCAACCCCCTGGAAGGCCCCGACACCGACCGGGTCGTGGACAACCTGGTCGGCATCTTCGCCCGCGTCTACGAATCCGCCTGGGGACCCCGCACCGACGACATCTTCCGCGCCGGACTGCTCACCCTCCGCGCCCAACCTGGCCTGCCGACCCTGACCGACCTGCCCAAACTCCTGACCACCACCGCGTTCCGCGATCGCGCCCTCACCCACGTCCACGACGACGTGCTGCGCGGATTCTGGTCCTGGTACGACGACCTGTCCGACTCCCACCGCGCCCACGTCATCGCCCCACTGATGAACAAACTCCGCGGCTTCCTCCTGCGCCCCTTCGTCCGCTCGGCCATCGCAGGCGGACGATCTACAGTGGACATGAGCACCGTCCTCGACGGCGGAATCTGCCTCGTCCGCATCGCTCGTGACGCGTTGGGCATGGACACCGCGCGGCTGATCGGGTCCATCGTCGTAGCCCGCACCTGGCAGGCCGCCAGTGGCCGAGCCCGCATCCCCCAACGCGCACGCCGCGACTGCGCCCTATACGTCGACGAGTGCCACAACTTCCTGAACATGCCCACCCCGCTCGAAGACATGCTCGCCGAAGCCCGCGGCTACCGGCTCTCCGTCACCCTCGCCCACCAATACCTCGCCCAACTCACCAAAGAACTCGAAGAAGGCATCTCCACCAACGCCCGCACCAAAATCATCTTCTCCGCCTCACCCGAAGACGCCAAACGCCTCGCCCGCCACACCCAACCCCGCGTGACCGACCACGACCTCGCCCACCTCGGCAAGTTCCACGCCGCCGTCCGACTCGTCGTCGACGGCGAGGAAGCCCAACCGTTCACCGCGAAAACCGAGAAACTCCCACCCGCGATCCCCGGACGCGCCAAACGCATCCGCCACGCCGCCCGCGTCAACACCCAACCATCCACACCAGACCCAGCCGCGAGCCCCCCGGTCCAACCCGCCGCCGACCCCCGCCGGGCCGCCTGACCGACAGCGGCCCTCATAGTCCCTGCCCCGCGCCCGGCTGGCACGTCGTCCATCACCCGACCTGTGGAGAAACCACATGATCACCAACCCTCCCAGCCAGAAAACACTCCGAGGGCACATGCCCCAACGCGTCACTCCACGTGCCGCGGCCAGCGCCGAGCACCACGCGGCCCTCGCTCGCCACCTGCAACCCCGAGACCTGTGGCTGGCGCGGATGCTCTACGAGCACAAAGTCCTGACCAGCCACCACATCGCCGCACTCGCCTGGCCCTCCCTCCGGGCGGCGAACATGCGACTGCTCCAGCTCTACCGGTGGCGACTGGTGGACCGCTTCCAGCCGTTCGTCACCTTCGGCGCCGCGCCCATGCACTACGTACTCGACACCGCCGGGGCCCTCGCCGTCGCCCATGAAGCCGGCCTGGATCTCAAAGAGTTGGACTTCCGCCGGGACCGGGAGATGGGCCGTGCCCGCTCCTTGCGCCTAGCGCACACCACCGGCATAAACGGCATCTTCGCCGCACTGGTCCACCGCGCCCGCCACCACCACGACCTCGCCGTCACCGCCTGGTGGTCCGAAACACGCTGCACTCACCTGTTCGGCGACGTCGTCCGCCCCGACGCCTACGGCCGGATCATCGACAACGGGAACCGCGGCGTCGAGTGGTTCCTGGAGTTCGACTTCGGCACCGAAACCCTCACCAGGCTCGCCAACAAGCTCACCGGATACGAACGACTCGCCACCACCACCGGCATCACCACCCCCATCCTCGTCTGGCTGCCCTCAACCCGCCGCGAAACCGGCGCCCGCACCGCACTCACCCGCGCGCTCCACGCACTCGACCAACCCCACCTCGTCCCGGTCGCCACCACCGCCACCAACACCGTCGCACCAGACCGAGCCCTCGACCCCAGCGCCGACCGGTGGCTGCCGCTCACCCCGCCCACGCCAGTCCGCGTCGGCCTGGTCGACCTCACCCGCGTCTGGCCGAACGCGACCGTCACACCCACCCACCCCGGCATCGACCCCGCCACGCGGACACCGACCGGCCTTCTCCCCCCGCCACCACCGATGCCTCCCGACCAGCCGAACTACCCGCTCGACAACAGAAGGAACCCACGGTGATCAAAGCCGCCGCCATCGGGCTGACCGCCTGCCTCGGGCTCGTCAGCCTCATCGGAGGCGCCGCGGACGGCGCCGCGCAGATGCTGTTCGGCAGCAGCGACAGCCCGCCCAGCACCAACGCCCTCACCGACATCCCCGAGAACTACCTCGCCCTGTATCGGGCAGCGGCCACCACCTGCCCCGGACTCGACTGGACCGTGCTCGCCGCGATCGGAAAAATAGAATCCGACCACGGCCGCCTCAACGCCCCCGGTGTCACCAGCGGCGAAAACTACGCCGGAGCAGGCGGGCCCATGCAATTCCTGCAAACCACCTTCGACAGCGTCACAGCACGACACCCGATTCCACCCGGAGGTGCGACACCACCATCCCGATACAACTCCCACGACGCCATCCACACAGCCGCCGCATACCTCTGCGACTCAGGAGCCCGCGACAACCGCGACATCCGAGCCGCGATCTTCGCCTACAACCACGCCGACTGGTACGTCTCGAAAGTCCTCACCCAAGCCGAACAATACCGCAGCACCCAAGGACCCGGCGGCGACACAACCGTTAGCACTGCCGCACTACGCGCGATCAACTACGCCGAAGGACAACTCGGTCTTCCCTACGTGTGGGGTGGCGACGGCCCCGAGGAAGGTGGATTTGACTGCTCGGGACTGACCAAATCAGCGTATGCTGCGGCTGGAATAGCGCTCCCACGGACCGCGCACACACAGTTCCAGCAGGGCCGCGGGTTCCATCCGACACTCAACTGCTGCCCGGCGACCTCGTCTTCTACGGCGACCCGGCCACCAAAATCTACCATGTCGGCATCTACATCGGGGCCAACCAAATCATCCACGCGCCAACATTCAACCAGACCGTTCGCATAGGGTCGCTACACTGGAAAGACGATGGATATGCAGGTGCCACACGACCAGCAAATTAACCATTGCCGCAATTCCGCGCCAGGTACACCAACCCACCGACCGGGCCAGAACCAATGCGCGCTTCGTGGCATCAGAGCGCACTTCCGGGAAAAGCAGCCAACGGCAGATCCGCGTTCTAAGTGGCGCACCTACAATAGGTACTACTCCGAATAGACCGTTGACAACCATTGGCCAGCATTTGCGGGCGAGATCGACCAGGCGAGAGCGAGCAATTCAAGCCCATTGACTTCGTTGCTGATTTCGCTAGTGGGATCTGCCATCTTGACTGCGAGCGTCTGCGAGGCGAGCGAGGCCGACGAGTCGTCGAGTTCAGACTGTAGCTCTACAAGCAATGGTTGAATGCTTTCTGTGATTGCGACAGTAACACGATCGCCGGGGAATGAGCGCAGTTCGACGAGAGTGCGTCTTAGGAGTTCAACATGGCTCCGGATGTCAGTCTCGTTGCCGTGCTCTTCGGGGCGACATGCGTGAAGCGTTCTCAAGACTGATACCGCATGTATCGACTTGACGAGGCGTATGAAGAGATCGGGCAGCGGCGTCGCGAAGGGCTGCCCCAGGGCTTTCCCCCAATCGTGGGCGGGATCGTCGAAGTGAGGTGCCAATGTTGTGGTGAGCACCTTGTGCATCGTGAGTGGAATATGTTGGTCTCCGAGTCGTGCAATGACGAGAGGCTCAGGCCCAAGGTCGGTAGCCTTGATCTCTTCTTCTTGGAGCAACTGGACGATGGTGTTGCAGGCGTGCGTCCAGTCGGTAATGGTTTGCACGTCGATGACAAGCATTGTGCGGGTCGGCGGCCAATCGGAACCTTTCATGTCCTCTGGTGAGCAGTCGACGAACGAGGCCTGGACGTCGCGCCGACGAAGCGCTGCTTGAAAGCACCGCTTACGTGCCAGGGCACGCTGCCCCGCTGTCCGTCTGGCAACATCGGCGACGGCGTGCAGCGGGTTGACAGGCTTTCCGCGGCCTTGTGTCCTGGCAGCAGCTGGGCCGTCGCCCCAGGCGAACTCGGCGAGCACGGCGTAGAGGTCGACAAGCATAGTGTCAATCTTGTCGAGTTCCAGGGGCGCCTCGACGCCGATGAGGTACCAGCGCTCGGTTTCTCGGATCGTCGCGACGTACCGTCGAAGGTTGTCGCCGACATGGGAGGCGAGTGAGCGCCATGACGGCGGCCTCTCCAAGAGTCGACTGGTCAAGTTGTGAACGATCCCTGAGACCAGGGAATGGACAGCGTCTGACTCGTTCGGCGCCGATTGGCCGGGACCGAATGCGACAGCATCGTCGGAGAAGAACGCCACCATGAGGTGATCAGCTTGCTCGGCCAGGCGCGCACGTTGAGGCACAACCTCGGGAATCCTGATGCCTGTCAGGAGCATCCGAGTGATGCGGTCAAGGTAGCTGCGTAGGTCCGGAAGCAGGTCGTGGACTTGTTGCACACGCAGGGTGGGCTCGGAGGTTCCTGCGGCCTGTAGGGCGATCCGCATGGTGACGAGATTCCACGACTTCGCCGCAGGGGGGTGGAAGTGGTCTGAGGCCATGCGCCGTGCGGCAGGGATCTCTTCCTCGGGCAGAGCTGCGCCGCCAGGGCCGACCGCGGAGACTTCGACGAGCTGGGAGTCGACGAAGCAGAACGCGAGCAACTCTCCGAGAGCGGTGGCCGCCTTGCCGATGTCGCCGTGGAGTTCGCGGCTTGCTGCCAGGAGACGGGCGCTGACGGTGACCGCGCCGTCTTGGTCCGATTGGCCCAGTCCGATGAGCCAGGGGGTTTCCCGGTAGATGTCGTGGACCAGCCGGTCGTGTCCTCCAGCCGCGTCAGTGAGGGCGGCGGCGACCGCCGCAGATGTGGTCTTGGCTGTAGCGAGGACTTCGGCGACGTCGTGGATCGGAATGCCGTGCAGGACCTGGGTGAGCCCTGGAGCTGACCTCAGGGACTCGGCGACCGTGTCCCAGTCGACCGCGCGGGTGTCGACGAGGGCGGCGAGCAGGTGGACTACGTCGTCTTTGCACGCGCTGGCCGCGATCGCGGCTGCCACCGTCTGGTCGTCGAGCCCGGCGAGCACCCTGTCTCGCAGGGCAGATTGGCGGGGAGGAAGTTCCGCGATTTCGGCCATGGCGGCGACGATCTCGGGGCGGGTGTTGCGTAGCGGCTCGATGCCGGCGATGACGAACGTCAGAAGGACCTGGTAGAAGGCTGGGGCGACGTGGCGTCGGGTGATCTCTGCCCAGGTTTGGGCGGTTCTTGTGAAGTCGATGATGCGCAGGGTGTGTATTGCCCGCGCCCACGTCGTCGGGGAGGTGGAGGAGGGGAGGCGGTCGATGAGGTGATCGACGACGATGTCGTCGAGGTCGGGGTGCGCGGAGAGGGCTCCGACGATGAAGGGCGCCAAGGCAGCGTCGTCGAGGGCGGGCAGCAGCGATCGCACTGTGTCGGCGAGGGTCGGGGGCGGTTGGTCGTGGACCGCAGTCGACAGCGCCCTCGACCGGAGTTGGTGCATGCCGGTCAGGACCGTGCCTTGTTGATGGACGAGGTGTTCGTTGGCGAGGCGGGCGAGGGCTTGGCGAAATCGCCCATCGTCGGCTCCCACGATCCGCTGGACCGCACGCAGACTCACCATGGCACCCCATTGGTGTGCTGTGGCCACGGCGGCGACAATTGCCAGCTCCGCCGACCGGTTGTCGTGAATGCGTGCCCGGACCTGGTCGGCGACGACGTCGGACAGACGCTGTCCTCGGGTCAGTAGGTAGGTGAACTCAAGGGTGAGGCCGCCAGCCTTGTCGTAGGCGTCCTGCCAGTGCGGTAGCGCTGTTGCTCCCCGTTGCAGCAAGCCTTCGTGGATCTGTCGGGCGACCTCCTCGTCGAGACCCACGGGGATCAGTACCGAGCGTGGCAGCGTCCGGAGCGGAAGTAACTCCTCGTTGCGCGCCGAGCCAAGCAGCTTGACCCCGGCTACGCCCTCCAACCGCAGAACCAGGGCGTCCCAGGCGCGTGCGCCGGATTGCCCGACCGCGTCAACGACCAGCCCCACCGGTGTTCTGGCAGTGGGTTTAGCGGCCAGCACCAGCCGGGCGAGCGGCTCGACATCGGCGTTATCGAGACGGCGGACGCGGTACCAGAGCACATGCCGGGTCACATAGGCCGTTGCCCACATGACAGTGGACTTGCCGACGCCAGACGGCCCACTGACGAGAGCAACGCCATTTTCCTCGATCGCGCCCACCACCGTGCCGGTTACGGTCGGCCGCGGCGTGGGCAACCCGGCGACGATGTGGCCGGGTTGGACATCGACGCCCTCGTAGAACCGCACGGTATGCAGGGGAGTGCCGAAATCGACCGGCTCGCAGGCCCCTGACGTCAGCGCTTCTTCCAGCGCAGCGACATCCACCAGTGCGCCAATCTCGGTGACGATGCGTTCCACACTGGTGCGAGTCAGGCCAGACCGCTCGGTGTAGTTGCGCGAGGTGTTGGCGTCGGCGCACGTCGCGACTGAGTCCCGCAGCGCCGACACCATGGGGCCCGCCGCAGCCCGGGGCACGTCTACCCTGGTCAAAACCATGTCTGCGGTCTGCTCGGCTGCCTCGTGCCAGGGCAGCACGACGACGCTAACCGCAGCGAGGATGCTGCCGACCTCGTCACCGGAATGGCCAGCATCGCTCAAAGCGGCCGCCACTGCGGTGCGCACGGGGTTGTCCACCGCCAGATCGGCAAGAGTCTCGTCCCAGGCACCCGTCTCGGCACCCACGACGGGGCGCTCCAGAACCAAGACCATTAGCTCCGACAACGCGCGGCGCTTCATCCTCGTGCGCACCATCTTCATCACGAAAGCCGCCACGGTGGTGAGGCGGAAGTCGCCGACGCGTTCCTGTCGAGACTTCACCTGCACCTGAATCGGGACCAAGGCTTCGCAGGACATGTCCTCGAAACCCTCAGGCACGACCCGGTCAACGACGAGGCCGCCGGTGAGCATGCGACCGCACAGCCACGCGCCCACCATATGCTGGTAGTGAAACCCGCGACTGGCGTTGCCTCCAGCGCGACTGTCGGCCCACACCTGCTCATCGGACTCCACCACATCGCCGGCCCGGCCGAGGCCCTGCTTGCTGGCGCCCTGTCTGGGCGCGCTCTTGCTCTTCGGGGCCCGACCACCTGCTCGACGCGACATCCATCCCCCGACGCTCAAATTATCCACAAGCCACTGGCACGATCGGCAAGACTACAAGTCGAAGCTACCGGTGGGCATCAACGATGCCGGTGATTCCGCCAGGTCAGGGGAGTATCACGGCGTGGACGGTTCGGAGGGAGGCGGGGTGATGAGGTCCTCAAGCCCTCGCGGCTCAAGATCAAATAGGTAGTGTGAGGTGCGACATGACGGCATCGACGGGCGCCAAGGTTACGGTGGAGGCGAAGCTTGGGTACAGAAATTACGCTCGACGTGGCCGGCATGTCGGTCACATACAGCAAGAACCACCGCGGAACCGATCACGGATCGATCTTCCAGGAACAAGACCGAAAGGCGATCAAGAGCGACCAACTCAACTACAACTGGTACGAGGAGGAGGACGAGGACCCCACACCCTCCGAGATGGCGTTCACACGACCGCTCAAACACGTCGTTCCCCGTCTCGAACTCCTCGGCTTCGTCTCGAACTCCTCGGCTTCACAATAGAGCGCGTCCGGCGTGAATATGAGGCCGTCGCGCAAAACTGGCAGAAAGAGAGGCATCACCTTCAAGTCGGTGACGAAGAGCCAATTCCCGATCCGATGAACTTTGTTGAGTTCGTCGCGTTTGCCGCCACGAACCCGCTCGACAGTCTCGACGACACCGTTGCCTCGGACGCGGGCGACGCGAGCGAAGCTCAGATACAAGGTCGCTTTAATGGAATAAAGTTGGAGCGAGTCCCCGCATATCGATCCGACGAAATCCACGCTTACTCGGAGCGCGACTTCTTCCGCGTGTTGGTAAGTTTCCTTCACCCCTATTCCGTCTTGCGACTCTTGGCGGAGATCGAAGCGAACCAAGATACACCTGTCGTCTGGCAATATGGACCGTTGGTGCAAGCCGGATGGGCAACAGAGCGGGACTTCAAGCCTGGTGCCCGGCGGACCGACACATTCCTGATCGCGACCGAGGGTAGCTCGGACGCCCGTATCCTGGAGCACGCGCTCAAGCTGCTACGGCCAGATATCAAAGATTTCTTCCGCTTCATCGATCCGAGCAAGAAGCACCCCTTCCCCGGCACCGGAGACCTGGTGAAGTTTGCAAAAGGGCTCGCGAACATTGATGTTCACAACAAGGTTCTTTTCGTGTTCGACAATGACGCAGCAGGGCTTGACGCGCACCAGCGCCTGTCCCATCTCGAACTGCCAGCGAACATGTGCGGGATGATGCTGCCTGAACTAGAGGAGTTCCGCTCGTTTTTGACTCAAGGCCCCGAAGGAATCCACGACTCGGACATCAATCAACGCGCCGCGTCAATTGAGTGCTACCTCGATCTTGACTTCGGTGGCTATCCTCCGGCGAAGGTGCTCTGGGTCAGCCCCAAGGGAAACTCAGATATCCGCCAGGGGGTGCTGGAACATAAATGGACCTATATGAGACTATTCCTCAAGCTTAAGGCCGAGGCTATGACCGAAGTAGCGTACAACTTCCACAAGATTGAGACCGTTCTCGATTCCCTTGTCGCGAAATGCACAGCGATCACAAGCGGACAATGGAACCCTGCCGATGTTGAAGTTGGGGATAACTTCTGATCACCAAAAACATGGCCTTCCATAGATCTATATGTGCGGATATGGCCATGGACCGGCATCAATTTTAGGTGAGCTTTTCAGGACTTGGTAGAGCTAGCTTCGCGTGGTGTTGCGAGTGGCGCACGGCAAGGTCGGGAAGGCGGTTCACTGGATTCCGCGTTGGTGGTTGATTTGGGTGGCGTCGCTGATGGCGGTGGCTTGTCCGGTGCGCAGTAGTTCGATCACGCCGACGGACTGAGGGGAGGTGACGGGGCCGGGGATGCCGTAGACGCTCCTGCCCAGTGTTTTGGCGGTGTGGACGACGATGTTGGTGTTGTTCCGGGGGCTGCGCTCGACCACGACGGTGGCTGCGCCGAGGGCAGCGAGGAGCCGTCCGCAGGCGAGCATGCGGGCACGGGTCGGTGTGGTGCCGGACGGGTACTCGCTGATCATGAGGCCGGCGGTGTCAAGGATTGTGGTGAACAGGTTGGACTGGCCGGCCGGGTAGACGAGGTCGGTGCCGTGGGCCAGGACGGCGATGGTGGTTCCGTGGGCGACCAACGCGCCTCGGTGTGCGCTGCCGTCGATTCCGTAGTTGCCGCCGCTGATGATGGTCACGCCCGCGCGGGCGAGGTCGTAGGCGAGCTCGGTGGCGACGTGTTCGCCGTAGGGAGTGGCCGCGCGGGAGCCGATGATGGTCACGGTCGCGGTGGTGGTCTCGCGGAGGCTGGGGGTTCCGCGGACCCAGAGCCCGAGCGGGGCGCCGATGCCATGGCCGGACATGTCGCCGAGCAGCCCGGTCGGCCAGTCAGGGGACTCCGGGGTGAGCAAGGTCGCCGTGCCTGCCTCGATCGCGTCCAGGTCGGCGTCTATGGGCGGGTCGGGGCGGAGGATCTCGGCGAGGACGCCGGGCGGTGCTTCCCTGGCTCGGATGCGGGCGACCGCCTCGATCGGGCCGTGCGCGGCGACGAAGGCGTGCACGGCGACGGCGGGTGGTTCGGTGGCGCGGAGCAGGAACATCCGGGCGCGGAGTTCGTCGGAGATGGCGGTGTGCGGGGTGGACATGGGTGATGTTCCGTTCTGCGAGTCGGGCTGTGGCCCCCCGGTTCGGGTGCCTGGCGTGGTGGGCCGGGTGCCTGAGTTCAGGGCTGCCGGTTTTGGGCGTCGGGCGCCTCGGCCGCCCTGATGCCGTCGGTGTCGTCGGGTGTGGTGTTCAGGACGTCCAGGGCGGTGAGCAGGCGAAGTGCCCGCTGGGCGGCCCGCGTGGTTCGGGAGATCCGGACGGCCTCGTTGCGTTGGGCGAGCGCGCGGTCTGCCCAGTCGGGGTTGGCGAGGGGATCGGCCACCCCGAGGATCACGGTCGGGCCGAGTTCCCAGAGGGTGGCGTTGACGGCGAGGACCGCGATGGCGAGATCGTCGATGTCGACCGCCCACCAGCTCGCCGTCGCGGGGTTGCGGCCTTGGTCGCGCATCGCCTCGGCCATCGAGCGGAAGAACCCACCGGTGCCCGCGGCCGGGTCGTGGACCGACTCGCCCTCCTTCGGAACACCCGCCATGCGGGCGATCAGGTCGGTGAGCGGGCCTGGGGTGTAGATCTGGCCGCGTGCGGTCCTGGCCTTGTCCGAGCGCAAAGTCATCAGCACGATCCCGAACATGTCGACCTCGCGTCGGCGACCGTTGCCGGTCAGGCGGAGCTGCCCGGCGCGGACCGCGGCGTCGGCGACGTCCTTGGCCGCCTCCAGCACAGGACCGCTGATCGGGTTCGCGCCGTGCCAGGGCCCGATCAACGACCACGCGGCGTTGACCAGGTCCGGCCGGTGGCGCACGAAGATCGCCCACTGGGTGCGGGCGAACGCGGCGAACTCCTCGGCGTCGATGCCCAGCAGGTGGTCCTCGGCGAACACAAGACCCTCCTCGCCGCCAGGGGCGATGAACGCCAACACCGCAATCACCGGCAGCGGAACGTCGATGCGTTCGGAGCCGTGGGCCCGGTGCCACGCCTGGGCCACCTCGTCGGCGATCTTCTGTGCGTGCTCATCCGGCGGCGCCGGAACGGACACCACCCGCCGGGGTGGTTGCTTTTGCGAATCCATAAGGGTGTTCCAATCCGTGAACAGATGCATCAGGGTGCCCGCCGGAGCGGTGAAGCGGTTGTGGACCTGCTTGGCGGCGGTGAGTCCTAGGTCGTGGACAAGTCGTTGCGAAACCCGTGCCGGTCTCGGCACCAGGTCGGCGTACTCGGCCGCCAACGCCGGACGTAGTTGCGCGGCGCGCACGAGGACCGTGCGGTCAGCGAGGCGGCACCAGGCGTCGACTCCCGCGTGCGGAGTGGCGGTACTGCGATGTTGCCGCCATGACCGCCCCCGGGTCGGCAGGAGGAAGGAGCACGCGACCGAGTCGGGGTGCTACTCCACCGCCACCGTGTATGCCGACTGAAAGGCGCCACGACCTCTGGCCGCGGCGGTCGATGGGAGCATCGGGTCTGGTCTTGCCGATCAAGTGAGAGGAGTGCTCGTGTCCAACCTCAAGGCACGGGCGTGGAAGACGCTGGGCATCGCGCTCGTCATCGGCTCTGTCATCTCCGCGCTGGCCATTTACGAGGGGTTCTCCGATTCGATCACCTCTGTCGACGGGAGGTCAGTCGGTTACCTATCCGGGACCGCGAACGTCCGGACCTGCCCGTCCACCAGTTGCGAATCGAGCGAGACGTTCACCCGTAACCGTCAAGTGGTGCTACGCGGCATTGTCGACGGCGAGGAGATCGACGGATCGAATAAATGGGCCGAAGTGGAATACGGCACAGGTGCACGGTATGTGCATTCAAGATTTGTCAAGGATAGACCGATCTCGGTGAGCGAAGGGCTCGAAGTCGGCGTGAACGCCTTGGCCGTACTCGTCTTTGTGCTTCTGTTCGCCGCCGCCAGTTGGCAACGAGGACACACCATCGCCGCAAGGAAGGAGACCGAGACCAACGCCCTGCTGCTGGCCGTGACGTTCGGAGCCGGGATTGTCGCCGGGATCATCGGATTCGTCTTCGCCCGGATCGACAACCAGACCACACCCGCGTTCCTGTCCAGCGCTTTCGCCAATGTCGGCGCGGGCCTGGTAGGCGCCGCCGTGACGTTCGTATTGTTCCAGGTGGTGCTGAGCAGGAGAAATCCATCTCAGCAGCAGATGGCCAACATCGAAACAGCTCTATACCAGATACTCGACCACCGTCTCAATACCGTCCAGCGTGAGGACAATCAACTCACTAAGACCCACAACGGCAAGCCCGCGATGCAGGGCATCTCTGCCACACGGTGGACAATGGCTTTGATGACCATCGCCTGGTTGGTTCGCAAGCGCAGGCGGCGGTCCCGGTGACCACCTGGGCGACGGTGGTAACTCGCTGTTCCCGCTTGACCAGCGGGGTGACCTTGTCACATCACATGGTCTGGTCCGCGATCATGGAGATGTCCAATGGCCAGGACCACGACCGCGCGGGTGTGCTGGGCGGCCCGCGGTCAGCCGTAGACGACTTGGCCGAGCGTGGCGATCTGGACGATCGCGTCGTTGCCGACGGCGTCGAGTTGGCAGAGTTCGTCGGTGGCGCTCTCGTGGTCCTGGGCGTTGAGCACGGCGGCGATTTGGTCGACGATCGAGCGGGCGAGCGGGATGGTGTCGCGCTCGTGCACGATCCGCTGCATGGTCGCGAGCATCAGGTTGTGGTTTACGGTGAATTGTTCGCCGGTCTCGTCCTCGATCAAGTCGACCGACCAGGTCAGGACCTCGTCGGGGCTGATGTCGGTACCGTCACGTGCCGTGACCGTTTCCTTGACGGGAGTCGCCCAGTAACGGCGCATGCCGTAGGAGTCGATCCACATGCACCAGGTGTCATCGGGTGTCAGGACCGATGTGACCGGCTCCGCCATGTGGTGTGGGTTCGTCTTGTCGCTCATCTCGTGTCTCCGTCGACGCTGTCGGACAGTTGTGTTGGTCGGTGATGAACTCGCTGTCCTCGCAGGCTTCGTAGAGCCGCCGGATCAGCTCGGCCGCGGCAGGTGAGGCGCCGCGTATGGCCGAGTCGCGTGTTCCGCCAGCCTCCGATGTCGTGCCCCGCACCGCACGGTGCTGCGGCGGTCGACATGACACTGGATGTGGGGAAGCGTGGCCTGGGGTCACGCGGGTTTGGCGTAAGTCGCCTCTTGGTCACGAACCCAGTTCTGCACGTCGATCGGTTGCACTTTTCTGAACTTCTCGCCGGTGAGGCTGCGTCGTCGCTCGTCGTTGCGAACATGGAAAGCGCGTATCCGCACTATGGCCGCGATGCGCAGGACGTAGGTGGCGAAGTCGTTCGCGTAGCCCTGTTCGGCGGTCACGGCCGCCAGTCCTTTGTCGATCTTGCGCAGTGTTCGGACCATCGCCTCCGCGCGTCGCAACTCGACACGATGTGGTGCGTATCCATGCTGAAATCCCCACGCGTGCGTGTTGCCGCGGTCGACGTACGCGGAGACCATGAAGTCCGCCAGCGCGATCTCGTCGGGTGTCCCGTCGTCGCGCGGGTTGAGCAGTTCGCCCTGATCGTCGTGATAGACCACGCGGGCGACGAGTTGGCGGATGCCGAATGCCTCCTCGGCGTCGAGCAGCAGCCCGTAAATGCGTGATCGCCCCATGATGGATTCCTTCCGGCGACGTTCGCGATTGCCGTGCCCGGGGCATGATTGGTTGTGCCGGTGGCCTTCGGGCATACGATCTTGATCGGCTCGCATGATTCGTGATGTCAGGGCATGGGAGGCGGTGGTGCGCCAGTGACGGGATCACGCACGTTGAGACGGTCACCGTTCATGAGGGAGTGCCCGCCCTTGTCGCGGCGCACACGGAACCAGCCATCCCAGTGGGCGCGTTCGGGTCGGGTGACGGCGAGGTCGACGGTGCCGGGCTCCAGGTCGTAGTCCCACACCCGTAGCCCGTCCACGATCCGCACCCCGTCTGCGGTGACGAACCGGTCGTCGTGCTCGCGCAGCGCGTCGATCAACGCGCCGATCACATCGGCCATCGAGTTGCCCGCGGTTTCTTCGGCATCGCCCGAGGCTCCGTCCACGGCTGCGCGCCACGCGTTCACGGACTCGGCAGCCGCGCGGATCACGCTGTCGTGCTTGTCGTCTCGATCGTTATTCATGATCAAACTTCCTCACGATCCAGTGGAGAGAGACAGGAACTCACCGGGCGTTTCTTGCGGTGCCCGTGTGGCGACCGACGGCGGCGAGGTGGAGCCGACGATGGTCAGCCGACGTTGCCGCCGCGTGACCAGGCTCGGGTGTCGCCGCCCAGATCGACGGAAACGGTGTTCTTGGCCAGGACCTGCCAGGTGCGGCGGTCGCCCATGACCTGCCGCTTACCCACGGCGCATAGTGAACCCGCCGCGCGCGTAGGTGGGCGGGCGTAGTCGGCCGCTTGGAGCAGGCCGCCGTGGTGGTGGGACCGGTGCGGCAGCCGGTGGCCTCGTGGGTCGGTGAGGTGGACCAGGTCGTGGTCGTCGTTGCTGAAGAGGCGTGGAGGGTTCCTTGGCGGAAGCTGTCGGCATGGTCGCGTCGAGCAGCGCGATCCTCTACGCGCCCGCGCCTGGGTGGTGGGGTGCGGGGGTTTCGTGTCCGTCCAGTTCAAACAGTCGCTCTCCGGGAAGGGTGGAGATCTCGGTGATCGTGACGCCGTCAATGGTGGTGTTGATGGTGACGGCTTGGAGACCGCGCACGAGTCGTCGGGCGTCGGTCTCGGACGTGGCGGCGGATCGCGACACCCGGACTACCGCGCGGAGATCGACGTCGAAGGCCCACCCGTCACCGACCGTTGTGTGGGCTGGGTGGGGGTGGTGGGGGAAGGACTGAGGGGTCATGGTGTTTCCGTCCGTAGTGGTCGGTTGCTCGGTAGGGATCAGCGCTCGTGGTCCCCACTCGCGGGTGGTGGTGTGAGGTGGTCGGGTAGTTCGGCCCAGCGTGAGCCGGTGCCGGGCAAGGACAGCCCGGGGGTGGGTTCCGTCTTGGTGGTGGGGATCTGGTGCAGGGAGGTGATGCCCGAGGGGGTGTCGGTGTAGGCGGGAAGCAGCGCGTAGGCGGGCAGGTGTGTGTTCCCGTACCGGATCGTGGCCACTGTTTCGGCCGGGAGACGGGCCAGCACTCGGGCGCGCAGAGAACGGGACCAGGAGCGGGCTTCGGTGGTGTGCCAGTCCGCGCTGCGTCGGGAGCGGTGGTCGTAGCAGTCGAGCAGTCGCAGGATCGCGACTGGGTGGAACACCTGCTGGGCCACCTCCACCGCGCCTGCCCAGGAAGGACCGGTGGCGCCGGTGCTGCGGTGGTGCTGGCGCAGGAGCATCCGAGCGACCGGAATCATGTCCGCCGGACTGCTGATCAGCCCGGTGTGCAGGCCCGCGTTGGCCAGTCCGGCGATGTGCGCGCGGTGCAACTCGAACGAACTCATGCGTTAGTCCCCCCTTCCACGGGGTAAAGGATGGAGATCTGTGAACCAATGCCATGCGGCAAGGCATCGACCGCGACCGGTCGCGCGGGGGTCGAACGCGGACATCGAATGTCGCGCTGTGGAAGCGCGACAGTGCGGAGCTCGTCGTACCTGGTTCGCGGACGCTTCCGAGATCCAACCGTCTGTGATCAGCGGCCCCGTGATTCGCCGCCGGCCTGGTGGGAGCCGTCCACTGTGGTGTCTGCGAAGACTCCTAGCTCGACTGGTTCGTCTGGCTGGTAGACGCGCGGGTCGGTCTCGCCTCGGTTGCGCGCGTCGATGTCCGGATGGTCGGGGCGTGGGGTGTGGACCTCTGCGATGACCGTGCCGTCGGGGAATTGGGTGACGGTGAGGATGTGTTGTCCGTCGGCGGTGCTCATGCCTGCTTCCAGCAAGTGGGCGGGCAGTCGGTAGAACCTCACCGGGGACTCGCCTGCCGGGTTGTTGTCGGTTGGGTTGTCGGGTTGTGGGGTCATGGCAGGTGTCCGGTGATGGGTTCGCCGCCGGTGATGTGCGGTAGGTGTTGTTCGCGGAACCGTGCCCAGTCGCGTTCGGCGTTGGCGCGGGCCGCGGCTTGCCCTTGGCGGGAGGCGGTGTTGGTGGTGGTGTGGTTGAGGCGTTGGCGGACCAGCCAGGTCACCGCCTGCACCTGGTGGGCCGCGACCGGGGTGTTCTCGGTGTGGGTGATCAGGCGCGCGGCGTGCTGGTAGAGCGCGGCCACATGGTCGTAATGCCGCTGGCCGACCGTCCCGTCGACCCGGGTTCGGCCGCGCAGCGGGGAGGTGTTGTACGCGGCGGCGGACAGCCCTTGCCCGCAGGCCACCGAGAGGGCATGACGGTCGACCACGACCAGCGGTGTGGCGGGGTCGGGATCTCCGCCGTGTTCGATGAGGTGGGCGAACGCGCGGACTTTCGGGCCGGTCAGGACTCGGGTGTGGTGTTCGCCCGCGAGCAACCGGTCGGCGGTTTGGCGCTGGGTGGAGGTGGCGAGGGTTCCGCAGGCCGGTCCGCCGATGCCGTGTCCTGTGTGGATCACGCGGGCGGCGGTGAGCAGGTTGGTCAGCCACTGTTGCTGGGGCGAGTACAAGGCGATCATGCCCGCACCGAGCGCGACATCCCCCCGGGCGATGCCCCCGGCGATCCGGTGGGCGTCGGCGTACCAGCGGATGCCGTGGACGCGTTCCCGCCTGGTGGCCTGCTCCCAGTGCCACAGGATGTTCTCGTGCCCCACCGGGTGCGCGCGGAACCAGGGGTGCTCGGACGGTCGGACCAACGTCCGCGTGGCGCCGCTCATGAGCGGTGCCCGAACTCGGTGAGGTCGGCTGGGACCCAGCAGACACAGGACCCGTAGTGCTCTCCGCAGTCGTCGCAGGTGCCGCAGGCCGTGCACATCCGGGTGACCGGGTCGATGGTGCCCGCCGCGCAGCAGGTCCCGCACCTGGTCAGGCACGGGTCCGTATCGGCCCACAGTGTCCACGCGGGTTCGGGATAGGTGTAGAGGAAGGCGTCGTTGGAGTACCAGATCCCGTCGTCCCAGATCCCTTGGTCCTCGTTGAAGATGTAGGCGTCTTTGCGGTAGCGGGGATCGACGGTGAGCACGACCAGTTTGTTGCGTGGGGTCAGCCACCGGGTCAGCCGGTCCCGGCCCCGGCGTGAGTCCCACGACCCGAACGGGCGGCGCGGGAGGAAGTCCTCCGCCGCGATCCGGGTGTCACAGCGCCGATCGTGTCGTCCTGGGCGGACGGTGGCTGGGAGGATGCCGTTGTGGGCGAGCACGGTGCGCCGGTCGCCACCGAGCGGGAACGGGTGGCAGTTCGCCGTCCCGATCGTGCCGTGCGTGCCCAGCCTGCTGTGGAACAACGCGGGCCCGTCCGGGTGCGCCGCCCGGGTCCGGGCGAACTCGGCGATCAAGCGTTCGGCGTTCATGTCGTGCGCCACCACGACGTCGGTGTCGGTGACGATCGCGAACCCGTGCCCGTCATCGTTCAGTAGCGCCCCGTTGGCCA